>NZ_CP032744.1:1253542-1566928 GCF_003641145.1 Lactiplantibacillus paraplantarum | reverse complement strand
AGCCAAACTATAGAGCGTTTCAACCCGGCTTGGCGCTACTTTAAAGCCGTATAGCCAACTGTCAATATTCGTAGCCGTGAACAGTAATCCTAATACCACACCGCCATAGATCATTAGCTGACGATATTGATAACGGTAGTGACGGCCAACTGTAAATAATAGAATAATTGCCATTAAACTGAGCGCGATCAACCAGACTGCCATGATTGGCCTTAACATGTTAGCTACAATGGTTGCCACAATAGCTAATGCTAGGTACAGATGCCGGTCTGTAAGTGTGGTTGTTGGTAATGGGACTAATGCGCGTGTCAATGCATACATCATGAGTAGGATACTTGTTAGAAAGAACGGTTCACCACCATTTAGTAAAGTGCCATACAGCCAATAAGCTGGGATCCAATAAAAAATAAGTGCCGTCATAATCCCCAGTTGGCGCGAAAGCCATCGGGCGACCAGCCAGTAGATTAGGACCATATCTACTAAGGTACACTCAATGTTGATCAATTGACTGACGAAAAAATTAGAACCGCCAAATGCTGCTGCTAAGCTGTAGCCGTTCGCAATATTTAAGGCGTGTGGGAAGACGACATAGTTGCCAATGGTGCCCTGATGTAAAAGCTGCGTCCAAGTGAGCCCCTGGGCGCTAAAGACGGCTAACGTGTGGTAATTCCAAAAGTCTGAGGTGGGATTGATTTTTAACCCAATAACCAGTGGGAATTTCAGGAGTGTTAGTCCAAACAGTGTTGCGACTAACCAACTTGTTTGGTGACGACTTAACCACCAACTACCGAAGCCAATCGTGGTCCCAATGAACAATACGAATAGTATGGCACCCATCCAGGCATTGATTGAGAGATGAAGTTGTAAACTGATTTGCCAATCGGCCATAATCATCCACCCAAGTAGCCCCGCCGCAACCGTTAGAATAATGGTCTGAAATATCTTATAGTACCACTTCATAGAAATTCACCCTTATCTTAATATGAGCGTTTTAAATCAGAATCAGTGTATTGCGTTGCCCGGGTAGTACCATGACGGGTTTTAGC
The DNA here is from genome assembly GCF_003641145.1 of Lactiplantibacillus paraplantarum. Classification (NCBI taxonomy): domain Bacteria; kingdom Bacillati; phylum Bacillota; class Bacilli; order Lactobacillales; family Lactobacillaceae; genus Lactiplantibacillus; species Lactiplantibacillus paraplantarum. Next base: position 1,565,882 of record NZ_CP032744.1, on the reverse strand, counting down.
CCACGTTGTGTGTCCACGCAATTGTCGATAAATGGCAACGTATGGTGTCAAACTAATAATCAATAAAAATGCTTGAAAACTCAGACTTTGCTTGATAGCAGTCATGAATCGAACGGGTTGTTTAACAGTAGTACAGTTCCGTTGATATAGTGCCGCCAAAACAAGGCAAGCAATCAAAGCAATCGCTAACAGCGTCCCAATGACGAGATGATGCCACCCTGATTGCCAATGTTGCACGCTACGGCTTACAAGAACAATTAGGGTGGTGAGACTGGTGAGTGGGACAACACAGCCACTGATGGGCATCAGAATCCAAAAAGTCGTATCTAACTTTTGAAAGTGGTTTAATCGTCCTGAATGCCATAGTGCTGGTAAATAACGCATACACTGAACTGCCCCTTGACACCAGCGCACTCGCTGGCGAAAAAATGGTCGTAGTTGTTCGATAGCTTCTTGTTGCACAACTAATGTATGATCAAAGGTGGTTCGTGTCCCACCAAGCAACCAGGTGCGCAAGGTAAACTCAAGATCCTCTAGTAAGCTATTCCCCCATGGATTTTTCAAAGCTAAATCTAAGCGAACAAACTGACCATTCCCCGACGCGATCCCTTGACCGAGCCGATTACGCAGTTGCTGAGTAGCGTTATTAACCCCCATAAACTCAAAGTTTTGCATTTTAGTGAGCCAATTGGATTGATTATAAATACTGACACTAGTCTGAAGCATTGCTAACTGCGGTTCTTGTTCAAATCGTGCAAGTACGCGTATCAAATCAGTGGCGGTCATAAAAGCATCTGCGTCCAGGACGCCAATGACTGCTTGATGCGTGTCAGCGGTTGTCGCCAGTGTCTTATGAATATACTGGACAGCAGTGTTTAAAACGGCTCCCTTACCGACGCGTTGATTACCAGCGCGATGTAGGATTTGTAAGTATGGTGAGGATGACTGGGTCAGCATTAACAGGCTATGGTCCGTGGAATCATCATCGACAGCAATGATTTGCGCTCGAATTGTCGATGGCAATTGTGCAAGAGATTTTGAAAGTCGTGCAATGGTTTTAGTAATCACTTGTTCTTCATTGAGAACTGGAATGACCAGAAATAATTCGTACGGTGTTGGCCCCTTCTCGTACGTTTGAGTGGGTTCTCGGTAGTGATTAATTAACAATAGATTAATAATAAAATATAAGTAAAAAACGACTGAAATCATAATTGAAACTCTAATTATTATCATCATAACTCCCCCAAATAAACTTATTAAGTGGTTATTATACGCATACTGTTTTAAAATACCCATTACTTATATTTTGAAAGCATAGTGAACAAATCATGGCCTGCATTTACCCTTTCTTTATCAGAAGTTTACAATTATTCGATAGTTAGCATACGATGTAGATTGTTAAAATAACATTATTCAATAATAAGGATGGCGTATATTCATGAAAAAATCGACCTGGGGATTATTGGGATTATTAATTGGTCAACCAGTGCTGGTCTATCTCGGACAATCAGCGTTACTGCCGGCTATTCCAAGTCACTATGGCTGGTTGGGCGCCGTCGCCTATACTAGTGATCCCCACCATTACTTTGCGATGCTGGAGAGCGCGCTTATTCCGGCAGTATTGCTGGCAATCATGCCACTAAATCAGCGTTTACCGCCGTTGTTATGGCTGACCATTTTCAGGACTGATTTTAGCTGGTGGCTATTCGGGATGAATTGGTTCATTTTGATTAGTTTATTTGTCCGGGCTACTTGGTTGGATTGGGGAAGCATGACCTGGATACTCGTTGGCTTGATTGTATTCCTGTCCAAATTAGCAGGCTTGATCGCAACGAATTATCGAAGCTGACGTTTGATAACACAAAAAATACTGGCAGGCAGTCTGCACAGTATTTTTTGTGTTGGTAAATTTATTCACTTATCGATCATGATGTAATAGTGGCGTCAACATGTCAATAATTCCCACCGACGCACTTGGAAAAGCAAAAATTTTATGACTTAATTCGTTAGCTGATACATGGTCAGTAATGAGCATCGTCAGTAAATTAATTAAGTCAGGTGCACCATTACCGTATATGGCAGCTCCAACTAAGTAGTTGGCCTGGTCAAAAACCAATTGTAAGTCCGCGTCAACCTCATTCTGATATTGGAAAGCTAATAGCTTGCCGTATGGTAATTCCTGAACATGAAAATGCTCAGTATCACTCTTGGCAGTTTCAACACTGATACCGACTTGCGCGATTCTTGGTAACGTGAAGACAACTGATGGAATCACCGGATAATCGATGGCAGCCGTATTTCCAAGTAATTGAGCTGCAATGTAGTTTGATTCAAACGTTGCGGTCGGTGTTAATTTAGGTAACCTCTTGCTAATCACATCACCACTTGCGTAAATGTTAGAAACAGTCGTCCGTAGATGGTCGTCTACGATGATACCATGACGATCAGTCTCAATACCGACTGTCGTTAGCCCTAAATGCTCAATGTTAGGAATGCGACCCGTCGCTGCAATGATATCATCACTTACAATTGACAGCCCACTCTTAGTAGTTGCTAATAACCCCGTCGCTGTTTGAGTAACTCGACTAAGCGCTTCACCAAAGTGGAAATGAACCCCGGCAGCTTGCAGATGTGCCATTATCTTTTCAACGTGTTTTGAATAGAAAGCTGGTAGTGCTCGGTCAGCAAACTCAATAATATGCACTTCTGATCCTAGTAGCACTGCCATGTTAGCAAATTCTAGTGAAATAATTCCCGCGCCGATCAAGGTCAAGCGTTTAGGCATGGTTGGAAGATCAAGAAAATCACGGCTGTCGTGCATGAGGTCGGCACCCGGAATCGCTAATTTAGCCGGTCGCTGACCGGTTCCAATGACGATGTTGTCAGCCGTATATTTGGTAGTATCAACTTGAACGGTATGCGTATCAGTTAGTTCACCATGACCGGTAATAATTGTAATACCTAATTGTTTGAATATCGCCGTCATTTGCATGGCTAAGGGCTGAATGATTTGCTGCTTATAAGCCATCAGCTGTGCCCAATCGATGGTTGGAGATGTGTTAACGCCAATCCCCTGATATTGTTTGAGTTGTTCAGTCAACTCGAAAGGTCCGTCCAACAGGATCTTAGCATCGCAACCAAAGTTAGTGCATGTTCCGGCAATCGTATCCTCTTCGATAATTGCCACATTTTGTTGTGCTTGAGCTAGTGTCACTGCTGCGTGCCATGTCGCGTGACCACTACCGATAAAAATTGTGTCATAATCTGCCATATAAAGATCCTCCTAAAATTTCTGCATTTCAATCGTGCACGACTGAAATAGCCAATAAAAAGGCCCGCTTAGGCCAAATCTTGTGACAATGTCGTCACTATTTTCTGGTTTAATGCCAACGCTTGCTGATATTCATCAACTGTTAAGTGATAATGACCAATACAAGTCGCAATCGCCGTTTCAATCGCTGCTTGTTGTTGCTTCCCTTGAGTCGTAAGGTGAATGACTAGCTGGCGACGATCCGTTACTGGTCGTTCCCGCTGCAGCCACCCTGCGTCCTCCATGCGCCGTAACAGTGGTGTTAAGGTATTGCTATTCAAGCGTAGGACCTGACCTAACTCATGCAATGACTGGTCATCATGTTCCCATAACGCCATTAAAACGAGATACTGCGCATATGTCAGCTTAAACGGTGCTAATGCCTCGACATAAAATTTGTTAAACAGCCGATTGGCATTGTAAATGCTAAAACAGAGCTGATTAGCCAAGTCGATTTCTGGTGTCATAAACATACTCCTTTTAATCGTGTACGATTGATTAACAGTATAAGCCCCCTGCAGAGTAAAAGCAAAGGTTTTTAGTGGGGTGGCACGTCAAATTAGAAAAATCAAACTAATCTTATTAGTGCTTACTTGCCCATCTAGCCAATCAGGTACTATCGTTAAAACTAATTTTTAGTCAACGATTTAATCATTAATAAATCAGTTTGCCGATCGTCTCCCATTACAAAGTCATGTGCCCCAAATTGTTTAAACCCCCATTTCGTATAGAAGGCCTTTGCTGGTTCATTATGTTCCCAAACGCCGAGCCAAATTTTTTGTTTCTCAGCGGCTTGAGCAATTTGAATAGCCTGTGCCATGAATTGATTGCCAAGTCCTTGATGTTGAAAGGCCTGTCGGATATAAATACGTTCGACTTCTAAGGTGTCTGGTCCCATTGCTTCTGATTGGGCTTGTCCAGTGTTTAATTTTAAGTATCCTAGTGACTCCCCTGAACGTTCAACAAAATAGAATTGAGATTCAGGTTCTGCTAACTCAGCTACTAACTTGGGAACGTTATAAGCGTCCTGTAAGTATGCCGCCATATTTTCAGCCGTATTTTGGCTTCCAAATGTATCCTTGAATGTTTCAATGCTAATCTGTTGTAATTGAGTGACGTCAGCAGTTGTTAACCGTCGAGTCATAATTTGTGCCATGATTAATTCCTCCTACTAGTAATCAAAAAACAGCCAATCACATTATCAGCATCTTCAAAGCGCTGATAGTGCCACTGACTGTTCCAGTTTATCATATTATTTGGCCTTTTTACCCCAGTCAGGAATAATCTTGCCATCTTCACTAATGGCTAAACCATCAGTATTTTCTAATTCAGCTGCATCTGGATCTACAAAATCATTTTCAAGCGCATCTACAAAACGAGCCGTAGACTTGCCATCTAAATCGTCAAAGAAGAAGTTTACGAAGCCATCTAATTTAGCTTGGTCGACCTGCGGATGCTGTAGCTGATTGATCAACTCACCCGTATTTTCAGCCAAACTACCTGGAATAAAGTCAAAGTAGTTAAAGTAGAAACTCCGGGATTGCATGTAATCAGCCAAATCAGGCGCAAAGAAAATCATTGGCCGATTCAGTAATGCGTATTCGAAACATACTGACGAATAATCGGTAATTAATTGATCGGCAACAAGTAGCAAATCGTTGATTTCCCGATAATCAGAAACATCGTAATAGAAGTTTGAATATTCATACGGTAAGGTCGGTTTATTCTGCACAAACGGATGAATCTTCAATAAAAAGACGTAATCTTCGTGCAGAGCTTCATAGATTTCTTTGAAATTTAACATTTCAAATGGGTAGTACGCCGACTGTTGTCCATTACCACGGAAGGTTGGCGCAAAGAGAATAACCTTTTTACCTTTAATAAATGGTAAATCATTCTCTAATCGTTCCCGAATAGCTTGTTTCTTAGGTTCGTCAAAGAAGATATCAGTTCGAGGAATACCCAACGGTTGAACTTTATCCGGGGCAATTCCAAATCCTTCTGCGTACTTATCCGCAATATTGTGAGAAGAAACTAAGGCTTTAGTATAGTTGCGATGATTCAAAGATTGAATCTTGGGACCACCGGGCATCCCTAAGCGACTGTAACCAAACGTTTTAAAGGCCCCTACAGCGTGCCAAACTTGAATCAAATCCGCATTTTCGCGAATATGCAATGGATAAACTAACGGGTAAAAGTCATCTAAAATGACATAGCGACTAGTTGCCAAGGCTTTGGCTAACGTCCGGACCTCTTTCCAAGACTTTTTAGTTTTAATACTTGGTTTTAAATAAAATGAAATTTTAAAATCAGTGTTGCGGCGTTTTAGTTCCTGATAAATAAACTCAAAATTACCAGAAATAGTGACCCGACTATCGGAAACAAATGAAATTTGTTTCTTATGAATCGGTTGCAGACAATACCAGCGATACCACACTTTTAAGGCACGGCGTTTAATAGCCCGCATAGCGGCACTGTCTAAGCCAACATCTTCAGTGAATTCATTTTCAAGCGGGTTAACATCGCTCAGCTTGTATGACGTCACTTTTAATGCTTGGGCAGCCAAATTGTAGCGGAAAATTAAACTGTATGATTTGTTACTCTTAGCTGAATAACTGGTCATTTTGGTCGTATAATTTAAATCCTGCTGAGTATCGGCAACTTGACCGATGGTTGTCCGACGAATTAGCCAACCGTTGCCTAGATATTGTTTTAACTGGATCTTGATTTCATAGGTTCCTGGTATTAGTGGTTTACCATTGCTAAGTGTTGAGAAGTTAACATCACCATGATATCCTGCGTAAGGAAAATCTGTATTTTCACTGTGAGTATTAATTAACGGAATTTCAAGTTCTTCGCCCATATCATTAGTTAATACAAGGCTTTTGATAATCCGCTCAGTATCTTGCTCTGGATAGTTTTCAAACCAAGCAGTTCCCTCAATGACTAAATAAGAACTATTGAATGCTAATTTAGTAACTTGGCGCTTGATTAATGATTCAGCATCCTTTTCAATTCGTAATGTATTCAAAAAAGCAATATTTTCGTTGGCGGTGGGTGTGTCAGATATAGCTTCGGTATCAGTGTATTGAGGTTGTTTGCGTCCATATATGATTCGGCGTGCAATTCGTTTTAATCGTTGTATCATTTATTATTCTCCCTTGTTAATTTTTTAACAAATTGAACAACCCGTCCGGTGTTACGGCCATCTTGATGTGGAAATGTCTTTTGTTTTAAGTGGCGTACATAGGACAAATCCATGTGATCCAATTTATTATTAATATAATTTACAACCTGAGTAGCTTGGTTAAAATAAGGTGCTTTTAAATATTGATAGTAATCGACGTAAAATCCAGAAGTTTGCATGTAAGTATCATAATCGGGCGTATAAAGTAAAATAGGCCGTTCAAAATAACTGAACGTCAACGATAATGATGAATAATCAGTAATAAATAAATCAACAGTTGGCATTAGTGTCTTAACTTTCTCCGCATCTTGAAAAATATGAACATTTTTTGGTAGGGCCATGGCCGTAAGTTTTAAATATGGGTGTAGTGAAATATAAATTTCCCATTGGCCGGTTAACTGTTGACAAGCATCAATCATATTCTTAACATAATTCATAACTTGTTGTTTACCTTGGGCGCCAGGCCGATAAGTAGGTGAATATAAAATACGGCGAACAGCAGAATTGCACTGTGGCAGGCGGTTGAGCAAATCATCGACCATTGGGGAACCGATTGCCAAGACATGGGCTTCATCAATGGCCATGGCGTCCAAATATGCCCGCTGATCCGTTTTAGCATTAATCAAGACCCAATCATAGTTCGTGTGTGGCCGCATAACGCTTTGATTAGCATCTGGTAAACTTAATCCAAATTTTTTTAAGGACCCAATTGCATGCCATAATTGTACCACTTGATTGTCCTCGTGCTTGTGAATTGCATATAGCGGAAAAAAGTAATCATCAATGACAAACACATCAGATCTCGCAATTAGGTACAGTGCTTTAATTGAGGCGAGTAAGAATCCTAATTTACCAGAAAACGTACGGTCATAATGATAGCAAAATATCTTAATCTGATTAATATCAGTCATCAATAGCCCCTGATGGAGAGCTTTTAAATTATCATTTAATTGGTCGCTACGCATTGTTGCTAACGTAATGCGCCCTTTTTTAGGTCCAAACATTTTATAAAATGTTTGATAGAGAAAATTAAAGCTCGTGTGTAGTAACACGAGCTTTAAAGTCTTTAAACGTCCCATTCCATCACCTCCTTGCCCCAATAGTTAGTTACGGCGCCATCAAAAAAGTTAGTGATATCTTGAATAGTGCTGACCTTTTTGACAACACCAACTAAATTCTGTAAGCGTTCACGAGTGACTGAACTAGAAGACAGAATCTTAATGGCTCGCTTGAAATCTTCTCGGCTACTACGACTAACCCCCCGCAATGTCAGCCCTTCTGCAAGAACTGAACGAGTATCAATACCAACAGGATTCTCGGAGACTCCCATAAGAATAGCGGTTCCCATTGGCTGAATATGTTGGATAATTTGCTGAATAGCAGTTTCACTGCCTTGTCCGCCTGTGCATTCCAACGCCTGACTAACTTTAATATCGGGAGAAATATCATCGACAAGATAAGTTTTGTCAGCAAATGAAAAATAATCTAATTTAGACTGATGTCGACCGAACACTAACAATTGACTGTCAGGGAAAATTTGTTTGACAAGTGTGGCCGTGATATAGCCGAGATTTCCGTCTCCCCAGATACCGATAATTCGTTTATCATCATCCATAGTGTTTTCCAGCTTTGTCAGTGCCTGAACGCCAACGGAAATCATTTCAATAAAGGCAGACATATGCTGGTCAAAATCGGTTGGGACAACTACTGCTCGATCTCGCCGTAAACAAACGTATTCTTGCATAAATCCGTCATAGCCACTTGAACGGAACTTGGATGAGGGTAGATAATTTTCTTGAATAATCGAATCTTTTGTAACTGGAGTGTTCGGTACCATTGCAACCAATGTTCCTGCTTTAAATACATTTTGTGGGTCAAACACGACTTCACCCACGGCTTCATGGATCAGTGCCATTGGAAGTTTGGCACGTAATGCAGTTTGTGAACGTTGGCCAAAAAAGTAACGAGTGTCTGCATGACAGATTGATAAGAACTTAGGACGCACAATGATGTCGTCAGTACCGATTTTTTCTGCAACTGTCTCAACCTCAAATTGGCGAGGGCGGATTAAGCGATAAACTTGATTTAACATCTTATGACCTCTCCTCTACTAAAGCTGATGCAACTCGTAAATCAAACGGTGTTGTAATCTTAAAATTGTAATTTTCACCAAGTACTAAACTAATTGATTGCCCCGCTAAAGAGCAAATTTTGCACGAGTCAGACAGCGTTTCTTTTTGTGTGGTACTGAGTGCTTGGTATGAATCAATTAATGTCTGAATATGGAAGCTTTGTGGTGTTTGGCCCTGATACATTTCTGAGCGTACGGGAATATCAATAACTTGTTTGTCAGTACCCCGGACGATTGTATCAATTGCCGGTACTACAGTGTCGACTGCTTTATGTGTTAAGACAGCTTCAATATTGTCATTGATTATCCGTTGTGTTATAAATGGCCGAACTGCATCATGTGTTACAACAACATCATCATCATGAATCCCGTATTGTTTCTGAATATATGCAATTCCGCTCATCAAAGTCTCGTTTCGGTCGGATCCACCAGTAACAATCCGTACTCGGTCATCGGTAATGTACTTTTTGATTAAGTCTTCAGTATGGCTAATCCAGTCAACCGGACAGACAACTAAAATAGCATCGAAACGACTTTCTAGTGTAAATTTTTCAATTGTATGAATCAAGATTGGTTTATCTGCTAATAATAGGAATTGCTTAGGCATTGGGACGTTCCCCATTCGGGTACCCTTACCACCAGCTAAAATTTGAGCATAAATCATATTTGCATAACTCCATTCATTATTTAAATTATGAGGATAATGATAAATAAGAATTTTATGTTTTTTGTGAATAAATATGACAAAATTGTGATGATGTTGGTAAGAATTTTGTTTTTATTATTTAAGTTAAAGTAAACCTGTACTATTATTTTAATAATTCTACTTTATCATACCTATAAATCCTCCAAGTTGATGCGATTAAACATACCTTTTCCCACCGTTTGTGTCCATTAATTGGTATACTAAGCCTAGAAAACTAACGAAATGGTTGTGATTATTTTTGACTCGTTTACGACACTCCGGATTAGACTTCTCCGTAGCTACGCTTAATTTTTTGGCTAACGTGGGAATCGTCTTGCCCTACGTTTTGATTCTCTTCAAGTACCAACAAACACACAATACCAACTACTTAGCTGCAATCGTTGTCTTCTATGTTGCGCGTGCTGCTAGTGTTTTTAGCACCAAACACTTAAATCTCAAAGCTAGTAGTTACTTGTTAATTTGCCTCTGGTTGGGTGCGCTCGGTAGTTTGCTGTTTAGTTTGACTACTAATCTAGTAATTGTACTAATGGGGGCTTTATGTTTAGGCTACACATCCGCCAACATTTGGCCCTACTACCTTACCATCAAACTGCACTTATCAGCACAGACTGATTTCAAGTTAAAGAAGTTCTATTGGTTAATCTTTTTAGCACTTGGCATTTTGTTTGGCTTGGATTTTGCTTTAAATTGGGGTTATCGACTTGCCTTTGTTCTATTGGCGTTATTATTCGTTATTGCGCTACCTGCTGGGCACTTGCTTAGTCAGTTCTCACTGGCATTTTATACTGACCACAACATTGCTCAAGTACGGCCAATCAAGCCATGGCGTGTCATAGTATTCATCGTGTTTTTTGCAGCAATCGGCTTACTGACTCTCTTACGAAAGGCCACGTTGCAAATTGCATTACCAGCAGTACTGGGCATTATTGTTGTTGCCATTGTCTTACTGAATCTTGAGTTAGCCGCGGATTGGCAAGCAATGCCGGCCAATAAGTTACGCATCGTCAATCGCGGTTTTCTACTCAGCTTTGTCTTACTTTTTAATAGCTTCTTCGGCGTCTTTATCTTTGGCAAAATGGGCATGTACCTTGTCTTCGCCATTTACCTACTCGGTTTTGAAACAGGCCGCCCGTTATATCAATTGCTAGGACAGCATGATTCACAGCGAGCAACAATTATGGCACGCGGTGGTCTGATCTTAGGACACCTCCTAGTCGTAACCGCTCAGCCAAGTCTTTACGTTATTGGGTTACTATTGATCTCACTATACGTTGGCTTTGAAAATCCAGCCATCAATACTAGTGTCTATGCGACTGAAATTGATGATCCGGATCTGGCTATCATCCATAAATACCGATTTTCAACGTATGGTGGCCTACTTTGTCAGCTATGCTTCTTCGGGTTACTAGTTATCATTAGCCGCTTTAAACAACTAGCTTTATTGAACTTTTTTGCCCCGACTTCAGCCGCTTTGAAAACGACCTACCTAATGGGTATGGTATGGCCATTAACAGCCATTTCACTCATTATTTCATTAATCACACTCTACGGGCAGCGCTATTTTACTAAGGCGCATCCGCAATCTTGATCATCGCCAAAGGAGGCTTTCACGACCATGATATTTATTGCTAGCGCCGCGATCATCCTGCCCTTAATTCTATTGGGAGGACTGAATCTGTCAGCAACCCGCGGCATGGGGCTTAGTGCCCTTGTCGTCATCATAACCGGTTATTTTTTCTGGCACCTCAGTCCATCCGTACTGACTGCTTCGATTCTACAAGCGCTTCACAAAGCGCTGCCAATTTTATGGATCTTATTTGGAGCACTCCTTATGTTGAACTGCTTACGAGCAACGGGAGCCATTGATCGTATCAATCAAGGCTTTCAAAGCTTATCTGCTGACATGCGATTACAAACAGTTCTGGTAGCGTTCTTGTTCGGTGGCCTAATTGAAGGTGTTTCCGGCTTTGGCACCCCCGCCATGGTTACCGCACCGTTGTTAATCGCACTAGGCTTTTCGCCAATGGCTGCTGTTATCTTGGCCCTTGTAGCTGACTCAACCCCCGCCGCGTTTGGTGCGGTCGGCACACCGCTAACTGTCGGATTAAGCAACGTTACTGAAAAAACACATGTTTTGAACTTGATTGGCTTACGAATCACCCAACTCGATCTCTTTGTGGGGGCGTTAATGCCCGCTGTCCTGATTTTAATTCTCATTATGTGGTTTGGTCCTAAAGATAATCGACTAAAAAGTTGGCTAACCCTTTTGCCATGGGCCTTACTGATAGGTTTTGTCTATAGTGGGCTCGCATTATTAAGTGCGTTGTTCATTGGCTATGAATTTGTTTCAATCATTGCCCCGCTGGGCACACTAATTGTTGCCATCATTACGATTCGCCTACATTGGTTATTACCAAATCAGCTTAAAACCCACCCTTGGCGAACAACCGCTGTGGCGGCAAAGACACCAGCGCCCAGTCAGATGAGCTTAATTGTCGCCTGGTTTCCTTACTTACTAGTCGTCATCTTATTACTCGCTAGTCGAGTCATTGCACCGCTAAAACAAGTATTGATCCGCTATGCGAATCTGTCCTGGACGAATATCTTGGGCTACAGCCAGATCAACTCCGACTGGGAGCTACTCTACTCGCCAGGGACGATTCTAGCAATCGCGGCCATTATTGGTCTACTGGTCCAGGCCCGCTCATTAAAGCCTTTGCTCCCCACCGCAGGCTCAGTCATCCGTTCGATGGGAAACACTGCTATCGCGCTGGGTGTAACCTTAATCATGGTTCAAGTCTTCACCAACTCTGGCTTGAACCAAGCTAATCTGCCAAGTATGCCGATGTACATCGCCAAGTTTATCGCTAAATATCTGGCCGATGTTTGGGTAATCATGGCACCGTTTCTCGGACAACTAGGTGCCTTTGTAACTGGTAGTACGACGGTTTCGACCCTGACCTTTGCCCAGATTCAGGCTGACATTGCAACCAATGCTAGTCTCAGCACAACGGTGATTCTTGCTGCTCAACTCGTTGGCGCCGCGGCTGGTAACATGGTATGTGTGCACAACATTGTTGCTGTCAGCTCGGTAGTTGGCCTGAGCGGGCAGGAAGGTGCTATCTTACGAAAAACATTGTTACCTGGACTTGGCTATGCCTTGCTAATTGGAATTGCTGGCTGGGGACTCCTTCATCTGCTCGCCTAAATCATTACAATAAAGGAACTCATCAATTAGACTTTAGTTGTTGAGTTCCTTTATTTTGTCAAGTGATTAAGCTAAAATAAGATTATGATTTTCAACGCAAAGGAGGCGCTGACCATGCAAGTGCGCTTAGTGCCTAACTTACAACTAGGTGATCGGATTATTGGCCCAACTAGGGATCCGGTGGCTAACCGTGCGCTTTATCAACGCTATGCGAAACGGTTACAAGCACGACTAGGAATTGGCTTTCAAGTCTATTTAGACACAAGTGATGGCTATGATTTACTCCACGCCCACGATTACGATACCAATACGTGTTGGGTCGTTGCCACCGAAGTTTACCAAGCATTAACTGATTCAGCGGTACTCACTCACCATCGTATCATGCCATTGAGTGATCAAGCACTCATCTTAAAAACGACCCAGTCAATTGAACAGCAATTACGCCAGCCCCCGCTGACCCATTAATTGATGACGGCTATTATTTATTGACTGTGTACCACCATCTCTTAAACCGGTTATTGATCAAAAAAAGACTAAACAGCAGTGTGGTTAGCCGTTAAGGGCAATTACACTGCTATTTAGTCTTTTTGACTTAGCTTTACTTCACTAAGTCAACCTGATTAGGCTGGGACGATTTTGACCTTGGTACGCCTGTTACTGCATACTTGCTGCCATCTTGATGGCCGTTGTCGTATCACGAGCACTGACTTTATAAACGACCTTACCACTTTGCCACTGAATAACTTGATCCAATCCACCTGACGAAATAGCTTCAAAAGTAATAGCACCGACTGACTGTGGGGCCGGCAAGTAGACAGTCTCAAAGGTGTTAACGGTCTGCTTGGCTAAAGCGATACCGGCGTCATTGTGCATCATATTCGTGTGCACGGTTAACGACCATCGCCCCTCGTTCCAAATAATATATCGCTGACCAGCACCCGAATCAATGTGTGCCGTAATCTGGTGGCCCAAAGCCACTGTTGGTAGACCGGCTGCTGACTTATTATCACGGTAACCAACCTGTTTAGCCGCGGTGTTTGCTGATGGATAGGTCGTTTTAGTGACGGTTGCATAAGCCGTTTCATCCGCTACTGCCGTATCATTAAATGGCTTGGCTTGTTGACCAACACTATATTTAACCGTGTAGTTCTGGTTGTCGCCTTGGTAACGCATGTTTAACTTGGCACTCCCACTGGCTAAGCCATCCTTTTTGGGGACCAATATCTGAGATCCCAATGCTTTGGTTAATTGCTGATTAAGCATCGTTAACCGCGTGGCAGCGGTCGAATTCGATGCTGAGGTGCTACTAGAAGTACCGGCCGCCTTCGACTGTCCTGCTGTTGTTGAACGACTGGACTGGGCCTTAGTACTACTATCAGACTGATTAGCAGTCTTAGATTTTGACTGTTTCGAACTGTTGTCACTAGCCTTACTAGTAATCGTCGTACTTTGACTAGCAGCTGACTGACTACTTTGCGTTTGTGGCGCGCAACCAACTAATAATACCGCCAGTGGTAGCACGATTAATTTTCGATAATTCATACTGACACCCTCCCCATTAATCACGAAAATCTAGCAGCCATAATTTTCCTACCATCAGATTCACGATGACAAGCTTTATTCAATTATAGAATAGAAATCGGCATCACGGGTGATTATTGCATTTCACAAGAAAACCGCCACCCATTAATTGGCAAACTTAGTTTACTAATTAATGGGTGGCGATAATAATTAAAGATGACTACTTCACACGATGCATGCCTCGCTCAATCACTAATAACATCACGAACCATACGACTGAACCAATGACGGCCCAGCGATTAACTTGGTCAAAACATAAGACGACCGTAACTGCGATAAAAAACACTAATGTCATAATATTAGAAATTGGAAATAATGGTAATTTAAATGGATTCTGCGCACTAGCTGCCGTCCGCTTATAGACGTAATGACAGACTAGTAATGCGCACCAGACAATAATAAAATTAGTCGTGGCAACATTTGAAATCAGCGTAAAGACCGTGCTAGGAATGACATAATTCAAGGCCACGATTACTAATAAAATTAATGATGAAAATAATAGTGACCGTGCCGGGACGTTATATCGATTAACTTTTCCCATCCATTTAGGGGCATTATCGCCATGTGCTAATGTAAATAATGTCCGACTCGTACTGAAGATCGCACTGTTGCAAGCCGACAATGCCGCCGTCAAGACCACAAAGTTAATAATACTAGCAGCGGCCTTGATTCCAATGTCACTGAAGACTTGTACAAAGGGTGACTGACTCGTTGTAATCTGATTCCAAGGATAAATAGCCATAATCACAAATAGGGCCCCAACGTAGAAGAACGAAATTCGAATGGGCAAGCTATTGATAGCTCGTGGTAATTCCGTTTCCGGGTTTTCGGCTTCACCTGCCGTGATACCGACCATTTCAATGCCCGTAAACGCAAAAATAACTAATGAAAATGACATCAGAAACCCATGGATACCTTTAGGAAAAAAACCACCATGACTAACTAAATTAGTCACCGAAACGGTTTGACCCCCAACGTGTGCCGATGAGCCAATTAAAATCGCACCGGTCACGATCAGTGCGATAATCGCGACGACTTTGATCATTGAAAACCAGTATTCTAGCTCGCCAAACGCACTGACAGACAACATATTGAATATTAATAAAACCAAAATAATAATCAACGGTGTCACCCATTGTGGAATCCACGGGAACCAGTAACGAATATAAATCCCGCTCGCGGTTAAATCAGCCATCGCAAGACTGATCCAGCAGAGCCAATAAGTCCATCCAATGGCAAACTCAAAGCGCTTGCCCAGATAACGATTAATAAACTCCAAAAATGAGTGCAAGCGCGTATCTGATAACAATAGTTCACCAAGTGCCCGCATCATCAAGTAACAGAAGAAACCACCAATGGCATAGGCTAACAAGATCGACGGTCCAGCCTGCTTAATGGCCGACCCTGAACCTAAAAACAGTCCCGTCCCAATGGCACCACCGAGCGCAATCATTTGGACGTGACGCCGTTTTAACTTGCGGGCAAGTTGTTGATTTTCCATACGACCTCAACTTTCCTTTAATCCAATTTAATAATAATTTTCATAAAATTACAGATTTTTCACGTTCATTCATTTTATGATAAAATAATCTACTTAGCAACTCTTGCTCCTAACAAGTACCACGTCAAACGGATTTTAATTGCCTTTCATAATAATATCTGGTATCTTTAATTACTTTGATTATTACTGGAATACCAGTCATTAGAGCTAAAGGAGTTTACTTATGCCAACTAAAACAACTGATACTTTCTGGAAACGATTCTTTAAAGGCGTCGTCATTGCCCTCGGTTTCATTTTGCCGGGCGTCTCTGGTGGGGTTCTGGCCGCTATTCTTGGAATTTACGAACGCTTACTGGGCTTCATGGCCCACTTCCGCCGTAACTTCAAGCGCGACTTCTGGTACTTTGTTCCGGTCGGATTAGGGGGAATCGTCGGAATTGCCCTCTTATCCGCCCCACTGGAATACTTATTGGCCCATGCTCAGGTTATTGTGCTCTGGGGATTTGCTGGCGCAATTATTGGGACCTTACCAGCGCTGATGAAAACTGCCGCCAGCCAAACACCCCGTGACTGGCTCGATGGGGTCTGGTTCTTCGGAACTTTCATCATCAGTGCCGGGTTGCTCTATTTCATGAGTGAGCTATTTGGGACTTTGCCGGCCAACTTTGGTGGCTTCATCGTTGCCGGCGCCTTGATTGCTTTGGGCGTACTAGTCCCCGGGCTAAGCCCCTCTAACTTACTGCTCATTCTGGGCCTCTTTACGCCCATGCTGACCGGCTTTAAAAAATTAGACATCATGGGCGTCTACTTACCGATTGCCATCGGTGGTGCCCTTGCAATGGCCTTATTCTCTAAATTAATGGACTACCTATTAGTGAAATTCCATTCACGAGTCTACCACTTCATCCTCGGCATCGTCCTCGCTAGCACCATGCTGATCCTGATTCCAAATCCATATGCTGCTGAAAGCATCTCATATGCCAACGCCACGCTCAGCACTTATCTACTAAGCGCACTGGCACTGGCAGTTGGGATTGCGCTTGGTTACTGGATGAGTGCCTTAGAAACTAAATATAAATAAACCGGCTATCAACCGTTGCACCTTATCTGGTAGCCAACCAAAAAACTGAGTTTGAGAATTTTATTATTCTCAAACTCAGTTTTTTGTTACGAACAAGTTACTGTCTAAATCTGATTACGCCGGCGTTTAGGCTGTAATCGGCGCAGTTCATTGACCTGTGCCTGAATTTCACCTAGCATTTGTGTCTGCATCTTTTGAATTTCAAGCATATTAGGTTCATCTTGTTGAATCAAATGGTCGACCTTCGAATGCAGAACCCGAATT
This sequence comes from Lactiplantibacillus paraplantarum, assembly GCF_003641145.1. Lineage (NCBI taxonomy): Bacteria > Bacillati > Bacillota > Bacilli > Lactobacillales > Lactobacillaceae > Lactiplantibacillus > Lactiplantibacillus paraplantarum. The sequence continues at coordinate 1,548,913 of NZ_CP032744.1, read as the reverse complement.
TCCTCCTCAGACATTGAGTTTACTTTGAAATCATTAGCCGCTTGCAGCCGGTCGTACTCTGCAGCCCGGTTCTGACTCATCATGATCAATGGCGCTTGAATAGCCGCGACCATACTCAGAAATAAGTTTAATAGGATAAAGGGGTAAGGATCAAAATGGTGGCTAAAAATTGGCAAAACGTTCAACAGCATCCATACTAGCATCACAACGACAAACGAGATGATAAACGCCCAACTCCCACCAAAACGTGCTACCCCATCCGCAACTCGCTGACCAAACGTCAGTGAACTTTCAAGTTCATTATTAACATCAACGACCTGGTAAGTATTATTGGCTAGAATCTTGGACAACTGTGCATTGACCTTATCATTTTGATGATAATCGTTTTCAATCATCGCATCCATTTTCGCCAAGCGGTAATGGACAAGATGCTCACTACAAATGAAACTGCTGTTATGAGCTTGCGGAAAGTCCTTCATAATCATTTGCCGCAAGCTTGTTTCCAATTCTTCTAATCGCATGCCGTCCACAACTTGGTAACGTTGCTGATCGACAATGCACACTGCTGTTTTCGCCATTGAAATCCACACCTTTCTACAATATCGACGTTATAACGTTTGTCTAAACGATTACTGCGTCGAATGGGTTAAGCCATTTCGAAATAGTAACGACTTCAACACCTGTCATTTAATTATACAAATTTTGCGCGACGCTGCCCAGTCAAAGACGACCAACCAAAAAGCGATTATTTAACGGGCCACTTCACGAACGCCTTCGCATTCGCCCCTTAAACAATCGCTTAACGCTTAAACAGACAATTCATCTAGCAACATCATGGTTTGATACTGACCGTCATCCAGTACCGCGACTGTCTCCGGAAATTCTTGCTGATAACTGGTGGGTAAGTCAAATTCCATGATGGCATCGTGCTGAGCATCAAAAGCAACCGTGACCTGACCATTACGGGCAATGAGTGCGAATTGAAGCACTCGTGGTAACCGGACGACTCCTTTTAAATTCTGATCAATAATTCCCCAAATGCCATCAATAACCGCGCTTGGTAGTTTGGAAGCTAAACCTAACGTTGCAAACCGTTCTTCATCTTGATCAAACATGTCCATCACCTCATTAATCAATTCAACCTAATTATCACGTACAATCACTGCGACCTCTTTTTCAATACGAATAAATAAGCCTTGTGAATCTTGTCGAAAATCAGTTTCTAACTGATCAGACAGCGGCTTGATGCGGCCAACAACCGTCCCCGTTGTTCCATAGAGCTCAATCGTTTGACCGTCAGTGGCCCACTTAACAGTCCAGTAACTACCTTCTAGGGCTTCATCAACAAAATACTGGGTACCCGCTAAAATGGCCTCATTAATCACGCTACTTTCATCCGCAGTCATTCCCGCATCTAATTCCCACTTAAGTTTTTGATTAACTTCCAACATATCTCCTGGAATTAAATTTTGCATGATTATTCCTCCATCTTGTTCATTTAACTAATATCATACCACACTCAGAATAAATATCAGTCAACTAAACTTGTCCCATTAAGTTGTCAGTTACGCCCCGCTTGTGTTAATATTCTAATAGATAAGTGAGAAAATTAGAAAGTGGTGAAAAACATGTTGGCTAAAAATTTGGCTTGGATCAACCTTAAACGCACGATTTTTGCAATTACGGTGATACTAAGGGGGGCAGTCTACCCTTTTTTCCAAGTTAAATGTATCTCATTAGCCATCGCGATGTCACGAGTTCTGACGACGATGCGTCGTCTTTTTTTGTCCCCTCGTGGCCGCCAAAGGAGTTTAATATGTTATCACCAATTACCCGTCGTAACTTATGCCTCAGTTATGGTTACGCCGCCTGCGCCTTTTTTGGTATCACCACCCTATGGGTTATTTTTTTACAACAGCAAGGCTTATCACTAGTTGAAATCGGCCTATGTGAAAGCGTGTTTCACCTCACTAGTTTTCTCTCAGAGGTCCCATCTGGCATTCTAGCCGACCGTTTTGGGTACCGTAGTGTCCTCGTTGGAAGCCGCTTAATGGCCATTAGTCATGCGATTATTATGTTAACAGCTCATAGTCTGACGTGGTTCATTGTAGCCTTTATTTTACAGGCCTGGGCGTATAATCTTCAATCTGGCACCATTGCCGCTGCCCAATATGACAGTTTAGTAACCGATCAGGCAACTCAACATTATCCCCGAGTAACGACGACTCTGAACACTACGATCGAACTCGCTGATACGATTGGGGTCGTCCTAGCCGGTTGGTTCCTACCGAATCACTTGATCACGACGTACTGGTTGTACTTAATCGTTGCTGCCATTGCCATCGTCACAGCGAGTTGGTTACACGTCTCGCACACCCCCTCAGCAACTAGCAGTGCTGAGCAACCAACTTTACATCAAATTCTAATCGCGGCCGGACATCTCTTAATTGCACAACCCCGGTTGCGAACCTTGATGGTGTTTGACGCCTTATTTTCAGCATTGGGAACAACTTATTATTACTATTTTCAAACAGTCATGACGGCCCATCATTTTAGTGGAGCGTTAATCACAACCGTCCTCATTTCAGGAATGATACTCAATATTCTGGCCATTCAAATAACACCTTGGTTACAGCGTCACCAAACCCAACGACAATTATTAGTAAAGCTGTGTTTAGGGCTGGTCATTGCGCTTCTCAGCACTTTCGGCCACGCCATTGGTTTGCTGGTCATCATTTATTTAGTCATCAACAGTTTGATGGCAATGATTGAACCGTTATTTTCTAATTACTATAATCAACTGATTTCCAACGGCCAGCGTGCAACCTTGTTGAGTGTCGCGAGTATGGCATTTAGTTTGGCCATGGTCGGCAGTTTCCCACTTATCGGTTGGCTGATTCAGATGGTGGGCTTTACCGTTACTTTTGGCAGTTGCGGGTTACTGACACTGATGACACTACTGGGAATCTACCGATACGAGTTTCATACCGTAAATTAGGGCGCACTTCTGTAAACTTTCAAGCACGGCCCCGATTACTAACACGTGGCATTCAGACAACGCTATTGGTTCCCCGACGACTAATTATCTAAGAGCCCTCTTTTAACGATAATTAGGTTCTAACCAGGCTAAGGCGTTCTAGCCCACCTCAAATACACCCCACGACAGCCATTTAGGCGCTCGTGGGGTGTATTTGTGCAACTTTTTTTCAGAACCGACTATACCAACTAATCTCTGGTCGCTAAGAATTGTTGCCGGATTTCGCCCGTAATCGTCCGCATCCGTTCAGGGGTGTCAGCTTGTGACAGGCGATAACCGATATAATATGGTGAAACGTTAAACAGTGGAACCACCTTAGCAACGATTTGTAAACCCTGCGGATAGAAGAACAAGTTATAACTGTCACACCAACCATGAAAGTAAGTGTTCAATGTATATTGAACTACTTGTTGAACAGCATCGGCCAGCTGTGATACTGCCGTTAACGGTGCTGTTACGTTGATCTCGACAAATCCCATGATTGGCTGATCAGAAACCGTGATTTGAATCTGACCATCCGTTATTACGGGATACCCAGTTAAGTTAGCTGGGCGCACGTTAATATAACCATCGATATCCGTTAAGCCAACAATCTGCATATGGGGATGGCGCAAACTACCACCTGAATGGGGACCAAAGTTTTTGTACAGCAAAACGGATTCAAACCGATCACTAGCCATCGTCGCTTGCCAATGCTTCAGTGCAAACGCAAAAACAGCCCGGTTTTGCGCGGGTGAATAAAGCGAAATATCGCCATCATGTGCGGCCGATTCAATAATGATCGTTTGCCACGTCGCTTGTAAGGTCGGAAACTTGTTCATTAGCCAGATCCGATCAGCATCTTGGGCTAAGATATCAGTTAATTGTTGGGGGTCACAAAACGGGCAGGCATTATGCGGATGCCGAATATTCTCCGGTTTATCCTTAGCAATTGCCGTATCAAAAATTAACGGATGTGCTTGCATTGATCATCAACTTCTTTCATGCGATACGAAAACGGGACCCACTTGTGTTGGTCCCGTTTTCGTCGTTATATTTAATTCATTGGTTCCGGCGTATCGGCATCTGGTCCAAATTGGACATCCGCCATCGTAATCCAAACAACAAATTCCGTTGAGGCTAACCGCCAATATTGCGGATTTGATGCCGCCGGTAGTGATTGTTCAAAAAGCGCAATTGCCAACGCGTTAGCCGCATTGTCTGCAGCAACTTGGACACTCGCCCCAAAGGTTTGGGCAGCAGGAACGTCTGGAAACCGTACATCCCAATACGTGCCTTCATCACGAAAAATGGCTGGATATTTAACTTCCACATTGCGATTCAATTTCATCACCCAATTCTTACAATCATTTTAAGGCTATTATACCGAAAACGGTCGCAAAAGCCTAGTTCAAACATCGTGATTGCTATCAAAATTAATCAGCTTTTGAAACATGGTACGAGCCAGCACTATCCGTCGTGACCTTATAGTTACCATTAATCGAATTTTCACCATGATCAGTGGCTTCTTTTAGTGTGCTGTAAGTCGTTCCTGAAGTAGTTGAACTACTCTTTTCCGAACTACTTGACTGCGTATCACTCTTGGATGTGGTGCTGCTAGATGCCGTCGTGCTACTTGACTTAGTAGCGCTACTAGTCGACGATTGGTGACTAGTGGTTGAACTATTATGCGAACTAGTTGTTGCATTGCCAGTCGTCGTATTAGTGGCAGTTGAACTACTATCATTATCCGTAGGCGTCGTATTAGCCGCATTACTGGTATTCGCATCCGTACTTTCAGCAGTCGTTTCACTGGTGCTTTCACTACTTGAGCTTGAATGTTTCTTCTTTTTCTTCGAAGCGCTGGACGCCTTCTTCGAAGAAGATTTTTTCCGCGCTTTACTGCTACTTGAAGAACTGGTTGTTTCAACTAAGTCTTGACTGCTGGCTGCTTTGACAAAGTACACGACCGTCCCACCGAGCGCAATCACGATTAAAGCCAATAGCCATAACGAAACGTGATGTTTTTTTTGCGGTGACTTAGGTGCTTGTGGTTTCTTAGGATCGTTCGGTTGTTTTGGTGCGTGTGATCCTTGTGAACTCGCCTTACGTCCCCGCTTGCCCCCCGTAGCCTCGCGCGCTTTTAAGCGTGACATGCGCGTCTGTTTTTGTTCAGGCATTAACTATCGCACTTCCTTTCTTGCTTCCGCAAGTTTACCATATTTTGGTGAACTTGTCTTAATGCTTTAATAAAAGAAATAATATTACTTAGGTCACCCATCATGCTAGTTGATCTATTAAGAATCATGTTAAAGAACAGCTAGTACAACGGGGCCTTAGGACTAATTTTAGCAGCGCTTATAATTAATTAATGGCTTGTAAATTATCATAATAATTAGCAAAAACACCGTAAGTGTATGGCGTCAACCACAATTGACCAATTCCAGCTGTCAAAACACTGAGCAACGCCCAGCCCAAAAAGCTTAATTGTAATACGAACAGTTGCCACTTATGGCCCTTCATCAACTGCCGACTTCGTGTAACAGCATCGCGATAACGTGGCCGTGGCTGACCTGCCGAGGTAGTCGCTAACATATCCTTATACACATAAAATGTCTGTGTGTAAGCATAGGCCTTAATAATGCCAGGAACAATCAATAGTAAACTCCACAAGAACACTAGAATTGCTTTATAAATAATCAAACCAACTAGTGCCCAGCCATAGCGTTTCGTGAAGCCAATCGTCGAGTCACTGACCGGATGTATTTTTCGTTCAGGTTGCCGGACCCAATCCAACATGGCATAACTCGTCCCAATCCGAAAAAGCTGAATCACTAGTGCAACGACTAATTGCACGAGAAGAAATCCCACCACGACTGCTAAAATTAACGAAAGATCCGCACCAGTAAATGTCCCAAGCTGCTTGAACGTTTCACCATTGCTCGACGGGTCTCCTGATCGCATTCGACTAGAGTAGTCGGACATCACGCCAAAAATTGTCAGTAAACTAATAATAATACATAACAAAATAGCATCTTTCCAGCGTCCCTTGAATAGCTGCTTGACCTCAGTTTTTAGCTCTGCTCTTGTTTTTTGAATCATTGCTCCACCCTTCCACTACTTTGAATAATCAAGTCTATTTTCCGTGATTTTATCGCGTTAGTCAACGGCTACCCACTAAAAAAGTGCCGACAAATCGCCGACACTACTATTAAAACACTATAATTGCTTGTGCATCACGACAACCGGCGCACCATCTTCATGATATGGTCCAGCTGTAACATGGTAGCCACAGCGCTCATAAAACGTCTGCGCCGTCAATTCACCATGAATTTCACCCTGAGTAAAACCATGCTGAGCAGCCCAAAGCTCCGCTGCTGTTAATAATTGCTGCCCCCATCCCTGCCCACGATAGGCTTGTCGAGTGCAGACCCGTCCAAAGCGCATGACGGCCGCTACTTGCGGTTCCAAGCGCAATGTGGCTACCGGTAAGTCTGGCCGCAAGTATAGAACAGCATAGTCCCGCTGATCCGTATCCTTGCTGTCAAACTCAACGTCAGCAGCGATGCCACGTTCCTCGACAAACACAGCTTGACGCAACGCGTAGGCCGCTGCCCGGTTGGCTGGTGTTGCTGAAAAGATAATCTGCATCATATTAGTATGCCTTGTCAATATCTTTCAACCAAGCTAAGGCCAACGATTTATCACCCAAGTGGGCCCCAATTACCGGACCAAAATAAGTGATGTCAATTGGCATGTCTGGATAAACTTGTTGCAGTTTCTGCTTCCAATCCTCGGCAGCTGCTAAGTTATTTCCCTGAACGATAATCGCCCGTAGTGGATAGTCGACTTTGGCTTGCGCTTGAGCAAATAATTGCTCGACTCGTGCTAAGGCCTTTTTGGTCGAGCGAACCTTTTCAAACGCAACAATTTCGTGACTCTGATCATCAAAAGTCAGCAAGGGCTTGATGCGTAAGACACTCCCAATAAACGCGGAAGCATTTGATAACCGACCGCCACGAACGAGGTTTTGTAAATCATCCACAATAAAGTATTCGCCCATTGACGCCCGTAAATCATCGAGGCGTGCGAGGATCTCTTCAACACTATGACCTGCTTTAGCCATCCGTGATGCTTCGATTGCTAAATAACCCATCAACCGAACCGTAATCTGAGAGTCATACGGGTAGAGCTTAATATTGTCGACCATTGCGCGCATATTCATCAAACTGTTATAGAAACCAGAAATCGTGCTGGCAAGGTGAATACTAACAACCGCATCATAGCCTTGATCACCCAACCGATTATAAAACGCCACCATTTCCCCCACGGGTGGTTGGGACGTACTTGGAAACGACTTAAATGATTTCATATTTGCGTAGAAGTCGGCCGTCTTAATGTCGACACCTTCTTGATATACTTTCCCATCTATAATAACCGGAATTGGCACGACATGAATATCATTGTCTGCAACCTCTTGCGGTGTCAAATAGCTCGTGCTGTCAGTAACAACAGCAATCTTCATGACTTACACCTACTTCTCATTTAAAATAATAACAAACATCATAGCATAAAACCGAGTCAGACTCTACCTTCGACCGTTCGGAAAATTATGATTCAAGAATTCGACTAACTGACTTATTTAGCCGGTTCAACAAGATTCGTAACAAGTTTTGTTCATCTTGTGGCCATTTATCAAAAACCTCAGCTTCGAACTGTTGATAATTAGTGTTAATCATCGTCAATGCGTCCGTCCCTGCCGGGGTAATCGTGTAAACCAATTGTCGGCGGTCACGGCCAATGGCTTCCTTGCTTAAGCGTTCTTTTTTGACGAGACTAGCAAGTTGTCGGCTTAAAGTTGATGTGTCCAGTTGCATCGCCGCCGCTAATTTTTCTTGCGTATTGGCACCCGCTTGCAATTGAATTAGCAATTGCCATTCCGCAACGGTGATTCCTTGCGCTTTCGTAATTTGTTTTAAAATGGCCGTTTGTAATTTAGCCGTTTCCGCTAGTGCAGTTAAACTTGATTTCATGACAGTTCATTCCTCTCAACAATAATTCACATTTGTATTATACAATATTAGCCGTTCAATTACGACTACTTTTTGCTTAGAATACCGTTAAAATAGTTTTTGCATATAACATTATTATAAAATAACGATTTTCTGCTAACTCGTATACTAGTATACTAGTATTGGTCAGCAATTCGCCAGCTTTATCTATAAAACCGAGGTGTTAACTTGTGTTTAACAACTTAAAGACGGTATACTAGTACCCGGTTAACTTGTGTTTTCACAAGTGATAACGAATATCTTAGAAAGCGAGTGATCACATGTCCTTTGATGGTCTATTTACTCATGCCATGGTCACCGAATTACGCCAAGCCCTTGTTGGCGGTCGTATTTCCAAAATTAATCAGCCATACCAAAGCGAATTGATTCTGACTGTCCGGGCCAACCGGAAGAATCAACCCGTTCTGTTATCTGCTGACCCAACGTATCCACGTATTCAAACGACTCAGATTCCAACTATTAACCCGGCCGTGCCGACGAACTTTGCGATGATGATGCGTAAATACTTACAAGGTGCCATTGTTACTGATGTGACCCAAATGGCTAACGATCGGGTCGTTCACCTCACCGTGACGACTCGTAACGAACTTGGTGATGCCGAAACACTCACCCTGATTATTGAAATTATGGCGCGTCACAGTAATGTGATTTTAGTTGACAATCAAACTAGCAAAATCATTGACGCCATCAAACATGTCGGGGCTGATCAAAATCGCTATCGGCTCCTGCTACCGGGTGCGACCTATATCGAGCCCCCCAAGCAAGACAAACAAGATCCATTTACGCCGAACACTGATTATCAGACATTAGTGCAAGACTACCCAAATGAAGACGTCTTAGCAAAACAGCTACAACAACATTATCAAGGTCTGGGCCGTGATAGTGCCCAACAATTAGCTGCTGATTTGCATCAACCTGGCGATCTCAATCAACATTATCAAGACTTTTTAGCTCAGTTTGATCATCCACAAGCGACGTTAATTACGTTACCGAATCATAAGACGATGTTTGCTGCTGGTCCGTTTAGCCATTTCGGTAAGCCAACGCGCCAATTTGAGTCGCTGAGCGAGTTACTCGATTTTTATTATGCCGATGCTGCACAACGTGAACGAGTGCAACAACAAGCTGGCAATCTGATTCGAGTTGTTAAAAATAACTTGAAGAAAAATCGTAACAAACTAAAGAAATTGGAACAAACCTTGGCTAACACTAAACAGGCTGATGAACTTCGATTAAAGGGTGAAATCTTAACGACCTATCTACATGAAGTCAAACGCGGAATGACTGAAATCACCTTACCGGACTACTATCACGATAATACACCGTTAAAAATCCAGCTCTCTAATCAGCTCTCGCCTTCCCGAAACGCGCAGAAATACTTTTCACGTTACCAAAAGCAAAAAAACGCGGTCGGTTTCGTTGGTGAACAAATCAAACTGACACAAACTGAAATTGATTACCTGGACAATATCCAGACACAAATTGAACTGGCCAGTCCGGCCGACATCGCTGAAATTCGCGAGGAATTGACGCAACAAGGCTATTTGAAACAACATCGAACTAAGAAAAAGCAGCGTAGTTCCCGGAAACCTAGTCAACCACAGGAATTCATCGCTAGTGATGGCACCGCCATTTCAGTTGGGAAAAATAATCGGCAAAATGATCAGTTAACCCTGAAAACGGCTCGTAAGAGTGATTACTGGCTACACACGCAAAAGATCCCCGGATCACACGTGATTGTCCATTCTGATGATCCCAGTGAGCAGACTCTTACGGAAGCGGCTAATCTAGCTGCCTATTTCTCCAAGGCACGCGCTTCAGCCACCGTTCCAGTCGACTACGTTCAGGTTCGGCGCATTCGGAAACCCAACGGTGCCAAACCCGGCTTTGTAATCTATGAGGGGCAAAAAACGCTATACGTTTCACCGAATGCTGACCTTGTTGAACAACTAACACCACACGCATAACATTATTAAATAAATCGAAACTATTAAAGCGCGCGTGCTCAGAAATTTTCTGGGCACGCGCGCTTTAATTTTGACCTACCGATCCTTATTCAAATAATAACAGCCTAAACTTCTCGCCGTTGAAAGAATACTAGTCCCACTGCTAAAAACAAAATAATGTAGCCCAGATTACCCCAAAACAACTGGACATCGGACAGCTTAGTTACTTTGCTAATCGTTGGTAGACCTAATTGCGCCGAATAATTAAACATATTAATCGGATTCCATTTGAGCCAAGCGTACTTGCGGATAAGTGCCACCATCGGGATATTAACCATTGCCAGCGCAAAATAGCCGACAATCCCGACTGCCACGGCTGCCCCAGAACTTTTGAACAACGTTGCGACTAATAGTACGATACTAAGCAGTAACCAAGTATTAAGAAAGTCACCACCAACACCCGCGAGCCAGCCGTGCCAAAACTTTGCATGGGTAAAAATTGTAAACTTGTCATTCACCAAGCTAACCTTAAGTAAGATGGCTAATAGACTACTTCCTACATATAACAATAGACTGTACGTTAACAGTACCAGCCACTTGCTTACTAATACTAAACGACGCGAATAGCGTTGCGTTAACACTTGCTTGATTGTGCCAAATTGAAACTCCATCGTCATCATCGTGGCCGCGGCGGCGACCATGAAGAAAACGATGAACTGTTGTGCCTCAAAATTAGCACTAAACAACGCCTTAGCTGGAAAAATAGTCGCTTTGACCCGCGTTAAACTAGCAAAAATCAGTGCCGTTCCAATTAAAATCAGTCCACACCATAAAGTTGACTTTTTCTTAAATAGTTTAATGAGTTCTTGCCGATATAACCTTGTCATTAGTAACCCCCCCTAAGCACTAGTCACTGCCAGCAGTTTTAAAATCGTACTTTCCAAATCGGCGTCTGCATGTTGCACATCCGTGACCGCAATACCGTGACTGGTCAATACGCTCAGCACATCTGCAACTTGATCAGCAGGTGCTAAATGAACCTTAACGATTGGCCCGGCAACTACTTGGTATCCGGCAGTGGTTAAGATCGTTTTAGCCTGACCATCATGATCAGTCGTGATAACGAGAAAATGATCAGTGGTAGCCAATAATGCCGTCATCGTCGTTTTCTTAATAATGCGGCCATGATCAATAACCACTAAATCATCAGCTAATTTCTGTAATTCACTAAGAATATGGCTTGAAATCAAAAATGTTACGCCCGCTTGCTTTTCCTTCAGAATAAAATCGCGTAGTTCTTTAGTACCTTGTGGGTCCAAGCCATTCATTGGTTCATCCAAAATCACCAATTGTGGCTTATTCAAAAAGGCCAGGGCAACGCCGAGCTTTTGTTTCATCCCCAGTGAATAGTGACGCGCTTTTTGATGGATGTATGAAGACATATTAAGTGCGGACACCACGGTACTTATCCGTGCTTGAGCATCTAAACCATCCGCAAACAAACGTAGATTGTCCCAACCACTCATGTACGGATAACTACTAGGATATTCGATCAACGCTCCAACCACCGTCAAAATCGGATGATGATCAAATTGCATCGTTGTACCCGTAATCCGAATATCACCGTCAGCCTTGATCAATCCCAAAACCGCTTTCATGATCGTTGTTTTACCAGCGCCATTGGCCCCCACTAGACCAACGATGTGGCCCTGTGCGCATTCAAAACTAACGTCACGTAAAACCGGTTGGTGGCGGTAACTCTTGTTCAGATGATTGACTGTTAAAATTGCATCGGCCATGTGAATTCCTCCTCTTTTTTAAAAGTAAACATTCTCCGAAACTATTGGCCTCGTCCATGTCCGCTAAAAGCCGACTGTCTGCTATCATTTTGGACATGATCGCTAGGCATCCTGAATTATATGCTGCTAAAATGCCAAATGTTATATTTTTAACGCGACGGCCAATATTTTGATACTTTTAAAACCAACCGCATCAAGTGATGATTAACTAACCAATCACCTAGGATACCGGCTTCATCCGTGATTGCTATCCAAAGTTTATTTTACGACATGCTGTTGCAAGGCTATGACAGCAGAACCGGGGGGCAAAAATAAAAAGCGGATAAATTACTCAGGTTACTTTGAGTAATTTATTCGCCTCGTCCTCCATGACAATAATATCGAAATTGGAACAACCTAAACGGCGCTTGTCTCAATTTCGTTTAAAATCGTTTATTGACTAATCACCGTCAGTGTTAGTCAATAAACGGCCCGGTCTAAAACGATCCAGTCATTATAAGTCTGATCGGTCGGATCAAACTGTCCAGACAGCAACACCGACTTAGCCTTCAGCACTAGTGGTGACGCGTTAGTTAACGTTAACGCACTCAAAGGTACTCGCGACGCACCGTGTGAATCTTGCCCCTCAAAGTTAGCAACTTGTTTCGCCACTCGTCCCTTCGTCTGCGTGATCCGGTAAAAGACAGCAATATGTTGATTCATGCGCCATTGCTCGAATTGCCAGGGATATCGGAAACTCGTGACTCCTAATTGCGTCAATTCAATTGGAACTAAGCCAGTTTCTTCCTGAACCTCTCGGCGGATCGCATCAATTAACGCCTCACCATCTTCTAAGCTTCCCCCCGGCAAATCATAGCGATTGGTATAAGGACCACCAAATTTTTTGGTAACCACAAGAGCATGTTGATCGCCAATAATACCATAAACCCCAAATGCCCGATGATAACTGGTCATTGTCCCGCATCCTTTCATATCTAAACAACAGTCATTATTGTAAGCGCTATCGACGTGAACATCAAGATATTCAGCATTGTGTTTATTATATTAATAAACGCAGCTGCTTGAATTATGTTTACAAATGTCGTAAACTAAATATTAATGTCACTGTTTACATATTCAATAAACAGCTTTATAATCAGTCATATTGGAGGTGGCCCCATGGACCTAACTAACTTAACTGTTAATGATTTAATGCGCGGCTGGCATCAAACCACAACAACTTTGAACTGTAATTATTGTGATGCTAACTGGGCAATAACGACGCCAGTCACAACAGTCGAGCAGCACTTGACGATTGCTCATGGCGGCAATCGCTCTCAGCTCATTCATTTAGACAGTCGCTATAATACGCTCACGACTAAGCAGCAAGACTTACTGACAGCCTTTGCGACCGGAATCAAGGATGCCGACCTGGCCAAAGAGTTTCAATTAGCTGCCGCAACGATTCGACATCAAAAATTCACGTTTCGTGAGAAAGCTAAACAGGCGAAACTATATCTCGCGATTTATCAATTGGTCTTTGAAACTGGTCAGACAGCCGATGATCTGATTGCATTACCTGAACAGCCTGGAATTGTCGATGATCGGTTTGCAATTACTGAAGATGAAGTCACCCAAACACTTAAGCAGTATTTCGACTTCACTCATGAGCCACTACAATTGAAACGATGGCCTAAAAAGCAAAAGACGATTGTCACGATCTTAACACGCGTCATTGACGAAATTCCGGCCGACCAGCCATTCAATGAAACTGAACTTAACAATTATTTACGACCAATTTATTTTGATTACACCACACTTCGCCGCTATCTGATCGACTATGGCTTTTTAAAGCGAACGGTCGATGGTCGGCAATACTGGCGAACAGCTACTAGAGAGGACTAACGATATGCAACCAACCGAAAAACGCGCCCTACAACAAGCGTATAAACTCGCCCCGACTTATTATGGTGTCATCCAGATTACCAACGAACGTAATCACAAGATCTGGATTGACACGGTACCTAACTTGCACAACCGCTGGGCTTTTTACCAACTAAATCTCAACAAAAACTTCTATCGTGCGAATCAATTGCAGACCGACTGGAACCAACAAGTGCCAACTGATTTTTCTTACCAGGTCCTTTGGAAAAAAGAAACGACTGATGTGACCAATATGCGAGCAACACTTAAGACACTCAAAACTAAATGGCTGCACGATTTACAACCGTTTGACGAACGCGGTTACAATCAACGCCCTAAAGATTGGCAGGACAACTAATATGACAACTGAAAAACCGAACATGCATGCTACCCCCATTGATCAAGCAACTTGGCCACGACAGACTTACTTCTACTACTTCACAAAAATGGCGCCAAGTGGGTTTAGTCTCACTGTCAATATGGACATCACTGCAACGCTAGCTTGGACTAAAGCCCACCACGTTAAGTTCAACGCGGCTTATCTGTACTTAGTCAGTCGTTTGTTGACCACTCATCCAGAGATGCGCATTGGTTATTTGAATGACCAATTGGTGACCTTCGATGTCCTACATCCGTCCTACACGATTCTACATGCCGATCACACCATGGCCAATCTGTGGACCACTTATGACGCTGATTTCCAGACCTTTTATCACCACTATTTAGCTGACCAGACTGAATTTGGCACTATCCCGGGACCAATGCCCAAAGCACCTCAGTCCCCTAATTTAGTCAACATCGGCAGTCTTCCCGGCGTTCATTTTAGTAGTTATACACCGCTGCCTTTTAAACCACTCGATAGTTTTTTCCCGATTTATCAAGCTGGTCAATTCCAAACAAGCGATGATAAAACGCTGATGCCACTGAGTATCACTGTCAACCATGCGACAATTGACGGTGACCACCTCAGTAACTTTTTCAATGAACTCCAAGCATATTGGAATCAACCCACACAATATTTAGCTTGAATAATTTAACTTGAACCAGGCTGCTCGCTGTTTAACTTTGGCTGGCAAACAACCTAGGGCGCTGGAAACACCTGAAGATAGCGGCATTAATGTTGTTGATCTAACAACGTCACAATGATTTGTGACTGTCGTCTTAGTACTATGGCGACGGCCTAATTTCAGTAACGCTAACATCTTTCTAAGAAATTCTTATGCGCGCCTTATCAAAACTCAGTAGTTAATCCTCCCTTAAACGTCTAAACTAAAGGTATTCAATTAAGGAAGGAACTGATTGCTATGCGTCATTCACAACTCTTAACGATTACGAACCGTCAATTCCGGCCACGAAGCGCCGATCCAACTGTAATCTACATTGCTAACTACCAGCCATACTGGCACTGGAATCTCACCAATTAATGACAACCACCAACCGCGTTATGAATCGTAGTGGGCTCAATAACGCAACTAAAAAATAATCCCGTTTAATCAAATCAGCCGTGTGGGCACTTGATTGAACGGGATTATTTTTAGTTGCAGTGGCTCAGTGTATCCAGTACACTGAAGTCAAAAGATTGAATGGAGGCAAACTTTCATGGCCAACCAACTTGATGCTGATTTGACTGTTTTTGAACCGTATCTCGAAAAGATGAGCCCAACACCCCACCGAGAGCAGCTGGTGACACTCCTTAACTGGGTCCACACGACCTTCCCACAACTACAGCCGCGCTTAGCCTGGAATCAACCCATGTTTACCGATCACGGAACCTTCATCGTTGGCTTTAGCACCGCCAAAAATCATCTGAATATCGCCCTCGAAGCAGCAACATTAAACACATTTCGAGAAGCGATTAACGTGGCAGGCAACACGACCACCAAAATGTTGTGGCAGGTCCGTTTCGATACTCCGTTTAACAACCAGCTCCTCGCCGACGCAATTCAGTATAATATTGATACAAAACAGGCTACAACAACGTTCTGGCGGTCTTAGCAGCAAACCATGGTCCCCTCATTATACCCGAGTCCAAACCTGATGAAGGGACCATGGTTTTAATGTGCCCTAAAACCGGCCGTTATTTTGTATTGTGTTAAGTAATGATTTAGCCACCGTTCAAGCAACTTTTCAAGGTATAACTGGTAGGTTCAAAAGTAAAAGCTGGCTTAGTCGCCTTATTTTTCTGCGCTAAAAACCAGCCATTGTAAATTTCTTAGCGAAGCGAATTGCTATTGAAGTGTCCTACAATTGGTGTGCGTCCTAAAACCAGGCCCAGGCCCAAATGGTCGATGAGCATCTAACAAGTACGAGTAGCCGGCAGATTAGATCTATTTAGTTTACATAACTTTAATTTTTACTAGTTATTATTTCCGTCGGCACTGCTCAAATTAATAATCTTCTCAAATTTGAAGGCGCCGTTATCATACTGATACTTGAGAACCGCACAGTTACTCAATACAATGCCACGACGCTCAATTTCGTCCATTGACAGCCACCGGCGCAAAAACATAAAACTAGCCCCACCGTGACTAACAGCCAATACTTGGTGATGATCAGGCCGCGCCATCACCGCAGTTAATGTCTTAACCACGCGCGCTTGTACTTGCAAATCGCTCTCACCACCGTATTGACAGAAAAAATCACCGTGGCTACGACGAATTGGATCGGGTCGCGGATTCAAAACTTCACTTTCACCCTCGAAAACTCCAAAACCCCATTCCTTAATACCTTTTAAGCGCTCATAGGGTTGTTTAGTGACTAATTCCAAGGTGTCACTTGCGCGTTCCTGAGTTGAGCTATACGCATGATCAAACGTAATCGCATGTTCCTGAAAATACGTGCCAACGCGTTGGGCATCCGCAATCCCCTTGGCCGTCAATGGTGAATCACACGAACCTTGAATTTTTTTGAGCCGGTTAAACAGGGTTTCACCGTGCCGCATCATATACAATGTCTTTGTCAATTTGCATAACCTACCTTAATTAGTCTTTAGATAAGCATACCATAAATGAAAGCGCTGTTTTTGGTATTGAATACTAAACCAACCATTTTAGCTATTAAATAAAGAATTGATTATCAGACTTATCAACAAAAAAGAGCGTCAAGGCTAGAAACCCATCTGCTCTTCAAGATTATATGACCAATTAGTGTAGCGTTTGATAATAACAATACAACTAAAAGTCCGTATCCTCATTTCCCTGATTCAACGCTATCAGCGCATCTTTCAATGTATCACCATGTGCAATCACCGTCCCAGTCGCGTGCCCTGGTTCGCCAGTCGCTTCGACATCATCATAAATTTGTAAATGATTATATGGGAACGTATTCGCCTGAACATAAACTGGTTTTAATCGGTTAACATCTGGATAATCATACATGACCTTAGTCAGCGCCTCACCCAACTTAACGTGAAGCAATAGTCGTGTCACGCTGGAGCCACTAGCTTTACTAATCAGTGCCATTGTCGCAATGCTCATCGGTTCAATCGTGGCAAGTTGCAATTTCGTATCAGCAATTGCTAGCCGAACCGTGTAAAGTCCAGGCGCGCCCATCGCTAGAACTCGTTGTTTGATTTCAGCGTGTAGGGCGGTAATCGCTTGATTTTCCGCCTTATCACGAATTGGGAAGACTTCGACCGCCCCGCGCACATTGCCCCGCAAGTTATTTCCAGCGATGATTTCACTCACACCGAAAATCGTCACATCGGTGCCATCCGTAATAACTTCGACGGCTGGCGAATCATTCGTTTTGATTTGCTCACGCGGCAAACTATTGTTGATTTGAATTACTTGATAACCGTCTTGAACTAATTTTTGACCCAACCGATAATCGTGGTAAGTGGTGAACACAATTAGTGGTTTCTCAATGGCTAACACATTCAAAATATCTGAGTACTGTTTAGGTTCAACATAGCGCTTCTTCGCCAAACGGGGTGTCATCGCCACACTGTTCGGATTTGCGTTGATCAAAACGGGTTCATAATCGGCCTTCTTCAGATAGAACAAAAGCTGTGAGACTAAGTAATCATTCCCATGATTAGTCCCAATTCGGTTGGCACCTGTCCCAATTACAACCACCCGACGACCAGTTGACGGCTGACTTTCATTATCAAACTCATAAGTGGAGTAATAAGTGCTCGTCTGCTCAGTAAATTCGCCAGCGGTTGGCTCAACTTCCTTAAAAGTCGGCTGAATCTCATTTTCAAGTGCGAATTGGCGAACTTTAGCCACATCCGTTTGCCATGCCGCGGCAGCATCCTCATCAGTAAAACCAAAATACTTCGCCCGCCCAAGCGCGTGCACATCAAATGGCCGTTCACGCAAGGCCCGTTCAATTTCTAAAATATGACTTAATTTATAAAAATAAAAAGCATCAATCTTCGTTAATTCCGCTAATTCATCGATTTGATACCCACGATTCAACGCTTCTAGTAAGATCAACATCCGACCGGCTTGTGGATGAATCAAACGTTGGATCAATTCACCTTCTGAATAGTTCTGCGGACGGTTGGCAATCACGTGATAGCGCGATTCATCTGTGGACCGTAATCCCTTCAGCAGGGCTTCTTCCGTTGAACGGCCAACGCCAATCACTGACCCAGTCGACTCAGTGACCGTGTCTAATTGATGGCTGACCTTCTTCAGCACGTTGAACGGCCAGACCGGAATCCGACAAACAATATGGTCTAAGACTGGTTCGATCAGTGCCGTTTGCTTACGATAAGTTCCTGGTAGTTTGACTTCTGCCAAACTCATCCCAACCATCAAATTACCCACGACTTGAGCTAACGGGTACTCCGTTGCACGGGCTGCTAAGGCCATCGTACGATCAAAGTACGGTGTCACCTTAATGACATAATAGCTTTGAGTTGTCGGGTCAAGTGCAAATTGAACATGACACGAACCACTCAAATGTAATTTCCGCATAATTTTTAAGGTCGCCGAACGAAACTGTTGGTACTCTTGATCCGTAATCGTTTGGGTGGGCGCAAAGACAATTGAATCTGCGGAATGAATCCCCACCGGATCAAAATTTTCCATACCACTAACTAGTAGCGCCGTGTCCTTTTGATCACGGACGGCGACGAACTCAAGTTCCTTATAGCCAACGATACTTTGTTCAACAATGCATTGTTTAGTTCCTGAGACTTTGAAGCCCATTGCTAGCGCCCGTTGTAGTTCATCTTCATCTTCACATAATTGACGACTCGCTTCGATCCGCGGTGCGACTGATTTAACGATCACTGGAAAACCAACGTGACGCACAACCGCCATGGCTTCAGTCGTACTGGCCACAACTTGTGACGCAATGACCGGTTCGCCCATATCCTTTAACCGGTTGCTCATTAGCGCTGGATTGACAATTAAATCGACAACATCTTGATTCCATTGTAATAATTTAACATGATTATTTTTAAGCACATTATTGCGAATCAACCCTTGAATTAACGTCACGGTTTGTACCCCACCAAGTGATGGGATTAGGCCATCGGGTTGCTCAGTCTCAATAATTTTCGACAGTGCGGCCACGGTCAGTGGTTCTAAATAGACCTTATCAGCAAACCGATTTTCGGCTGCTACCGAATAGGAATTGTTGTCGACTAGAACTACGGCGATCCCCAGACGACGAATAGCCGCCCCAATTTGGGTCACCGCCGCATCATGTTGTCCTTCGCGACCAATATCATTGTGACCAGCGCCAATAATCAGTACTTTTTGTAAGGTTTGATTATTCACCAGATTGGCCCCCTTGCTTGCTGCATTGATTCAACAAATTCATCGAAAATATCGCGTGTTTCAGTGGGACCTGGCGCACCATCCGGAAAAAATTGTACCGAAAATGCTGGAAAATCTCGAAGACGCAGTCCCTGAATCGTCCCATCGATCAAATCAACAAACGTTGTAATCAACTTGTTCCGGTCAACGGTATCCGCATCCACTGCGAAGCCTTGCCCCTGCGAAGCATAAATAATTTGGTTCGTAATCACTTCCCGAATTGGATGATTGGCCCCGTGGTGTTCTGGTGACAATTTCATAATTTGGGCACCATTGGCCATCGCAAACAGTTCGTGTCCAAGTCCAATTGCAAACAAAGGCACTCGGTTTTGAATATTCTTGATCATCTCAGTCACACTGGCTGGTAAATCTTGGGGTTTGCCAGGACCAGTCGATAAAACCACGCCATCCGGGTCCAAATTCAAGATTTCTTCCGTTGTCGCCGTGTAAGGTAAGACGGTTACGTTGCAAGCACGCTTACTGAGTTCCCGTAAAATACCGTGTTTGAGTCCAAAATCGATCACCACGACATTTAAGCCGGTTCCGGGATTAGGAAATGGTTTGGGCGTCGCTACTGCAGCTACTTGTTGATTCGTGAGCACCGTAGCCCCTAATTGGTCAAACGCATGGGCGTCCGCCACGTCAACGATACTAGCTTTCATCGGACCGCTCGCCCGCAATTGTTTAGCTAAGTGGCGCGTATCGATATGGCTAATTCCCGGAATGTTTTGTTGTTTTAAGTATTGATCAAGTGACCAGCGTCGTTGCCGATTAGTTGAAATACTAGCGACATCCCGAACAACCACCCCTTTGACAGTTGGCAAAATCGATTCGTAGCTATCATGGTTAATCCCATAGCTACCAATGGTTGGCTGCGTAAAAGCAACGATTTGGTTATGATAAATTTGATTAGTAATAATTTCTTGATAGCCCGTCATACTCGTGTTGACGACGATTTCTCCGGTTGAAACCGCTGGCGAGCCAAAGCCTTCACCTAAATAGGCGCTGCCATCTTCAAGAATCAAATAGCGGTCTGCCATTGCGATCCCTTCTCATCTGTTTGACTTAGTCTGATTAGTTAATAATTTCAATGCCATCGTGGCCGTCTATTTCACTGACTGCCACTCGAATTCGTTCCTGACGAGCAGTGGGAATGTTGCGACCAATAAAATCGGCTCGAATCGGCAATTCTCGATGACCACGATCGACGAGCACAGCTAGTGCAATACTTTGTGGCCGCCCGCCTCCCATTAACGCGTCTAATGCTGCTCGGATAGTCCGACCGGTGAAGAGGACATCATCCACTAAAATCACTCGTTTATCGGCTACCGAAAATGCTAGCTGATAGCCAGTCGATACCCGTGGTCGATCAAGCGGCTGATCGTCACGAAAAGCCGTTATATCCAATTCACCTACCGAAATTGCCGTTCCTTCCAGTTGCTGCAATTGGGCCGCAATTCGTTGTGCAATATAGACGCCACGGGTCTTGATGCCCACCAACACGACATTTTTAATTCCCTTATTTTGTTCGATAATTTCGTACGTGATCCGGGTCAGTGCCCGTTTCATCGCCATTGAATCAACAACTTCTTTTTGCATAATTGCCTCCCAATTTGTGATTATCGCTATTTTGAACCACCCATGTGACAAAGAAAGACGGCCGGACAAAAGGTCACGGCCGTCGACGAAAAGTTATTGTTAACAGTTTACCTTTCAGTCTCGCAGGGCCGGATTAAAGGACGTTCATTACTGTTAGACTAATGATTCCCATCGGTTTTGTCAAGCTTCGCCAAGGTTGTCGTAAATATTGGTGGTAATGGTGCTTCAAAAGTCAATAGTTCCCCCGTCACCGGATGCTTGAACCCTAGTAACTTGGCGTGTAAGAATTGGCCATGACCTTTGATCGTCTTTTTAGGGCCGTATAGTGGGTCACCCACGAGCGGATGGCCAATTGACTGCAAATGAACCCGGATCTGATGCGTCCGTCCGGTCTCAAGCCGACAACTAATCAGCGTATAATGCTGATAGCGTTTCAATACTTTGAAATGAGTCACTGCTGGTCGGCCGGTCTTAACAATGGCTTGTTTTTTACGATCTTTAGGGGATCGGCCTAACGGTGCATTGATGGTCCCCGTTTCTTCTTTGATGACCCCGTGTACAAGGGCAACGTATTCACGAAGGTTAGTCTTAGCCTTGAGTTGTGCTGCTAACGATTGATGAGCCCGGTCGTTTTTAGCAACCATCAACAAACCGGACGTATCTTTATCGATCCGATGAACAATTCCTGGTCGAAACTCACCATTAATCGTTGATAGTGGACTATGATACAGTAGCGCATTTACCAACGTATGATCCGGATGCCCCGGAGCTGGATGGACGACCATGCCTTGGGGCTTATTAACCACGAGGACATCATCATCTTCATAAACAATGTCCAGCGGGATGTTTTCCGGTTCGATCGTTGTTTGTTGGACCGTCTGGGCGGCCACAATAATTTCGTCGCCAAACTTAACATGATACTTACTAGCTTGAACCTGACCATTCACCGTCACTTGGTTCGTCTTAATCAATTTGTCGACCTGCGACCTTGTCCAAACTGATTGTAAAGTGGCTAACACCTTATCTAATCGGCCGGTCTGATCTGCAATCGTAAAATGTTGTTCCGTGGTCGCTCCTGCCACGTTATCAGCTCCCTATTACTTATTTTTCAAAACTATCATCCCGTAGTACGCCAATTAAAATAAAAATGACGCCAACAGTCAGACATGAATCGGCAAAGTTAAAGATTGGGAAATTAATAAAATCAAGTTGGAACATGTCAACAACGTACCCAATACGCACCCGATCAATAAAGTTACCCAACGTCCCAGCAATCATCAGTGAGATGCCGATTTCATATAGCCACTTACCTCGTAACCGCCAAAGCAAATACCCCATTACGATTAAAGCCACAACTGAGATCAAGTAAAAGAACCACATTTTACCTTCTAGAATACTCCAAGCAGCCCCGTTGTTATGTAAGTTCGTAAGTGATAATAACCCAGTAACAACACTAGTACTGGCTCCCAACGCAATATGACTAACGATGGCTGCCTTAATAACTTGATCAATTGCTACCAAAGCTATCATTAAAATTAAATAGATCCACATATTCTGCCCTCACATTTCGCTAAGCTGTGTTTAATTATACCAAAAGACATCCCACTTGTACGAAACTCTGGCAGGAAATACCCGGTTTTTATTACCGACTTAATAACTAAGTAACTATTTGGTGCTGCTTAAAAATAACATTCCCAGCTACATATGATTCTGCCAAAGCTGATGACTAGTGACCAGCTTCTTGGTCTTTGAAGCATCATGGTCACTAACTAGCTTTTTTGTCCTTGACAATTGTTGACTGCCATCAAGCACACACGAGGTTGAAAACAAACAAAAAGTCGACCCTACCTGGCATCGACTGATAGATTAATTAAAATAACCCTGAAATTTTACCGTCATCACTAATATCCATATCTAATGCGGCTGGATGTTTTGGCAATCCTGGCATGGTAAGCACATTTCCAGTCAAGGCCACAATGAAGCCGGCACCTAGCTTAGGAACAAACTCACGAACGTTGATTGTGAAATCCGTTGGCGCTCCTAATTTTTTCGGATCGTCACTCAATGAATACTGTGTCTTAGCCATGCAGACTGGTAAGTGGTCCCAACCCTGCTTAGCAAAGGTTCTTAATTGGCGTTGGGCTTTTGCCGAGTATTCAACGGCCGCACCACCATAAGTCTTAGTAACAATGTCGCTGATTTTCGTCTTTAAATCAGCATCCGCCGGTGACAATGGTTGAAACTGACTGGGTTGATCACATAAATCAACTACTGCAGCTGCTAAGTCAGTCGCACCATCACCACCGCGACCCCAGACATCGGCTAAGACTGCGTCGACACCAAGATCCGCACAATAATCCTTGACCGCTTGAATCTCAGCATCGGTATCGGCCGTAAACTCATTGATGGCCACCACGACTGGCACCCCATAACGTTGCATCGCATGGATATGGTGCCCTAGATTAGCTGCACCAGCTTTTAAGGCCGCTACATCTTCTGTCGCTAAGTCTTTCAACGCCACACCACCGTGCAACTTCAAGGCCCGAATCGTCGCTACAATTACTACAGCATTCGGAGCTTGACCAACGGCTGGTACGTTGATGTCCATGAACTTTTGACCGCCTAAATCAGCACCGAAGCCCGCTTCTGTAACCGTGTAGTCGGCGAGATTCAGCCCAGCTTGCGTCGCTAACACACTATTACAGCCATGTGCAATGTTGGCGAATGGACCACCGTGGACGAGCGCAGGGGTATGAGCCAGCGTTTGAACCAAGTTTGGTCGTAACGCGTCCTTTAAGAGTAGCGTAATCGCGCCACCGACTTTTAGGTCAGCGACTGTCACCGGCTGACGATCATGGGTGTAGCCAATCACGATCCGGTTGACACGCTGCTTCAAGTCAGCAATATTCTCAGAAAGACAAAGAATAGCCATCAATTCACTTGCTACGGTAATATCGAAGCCATCTTCACGGGGCACGCCCGACGTTGCTCCGCCAAGGCCGATCACGGTATGCCGCAAAGCCCGGTCGTTAATATCCAACGCCCGTTTCCATTGAATCCGACGCTGGTCAATACCTAACTGATTACCTTGTTGAATATGATTGTCAATTAAAGCAGCTAAGGTGTTATTAGCAGCTGTCAGCGCGTGCATATCGCCGGTAAAGTGTAAGTTGATATCTTCCATTGGAATGACTTGTGAGTAACCACCGCCAGTGGCCCCCCCCTTCATCCCCATAACTGGTCCTAATGAGGGTTCTCGCAAAGCAATCATCGTTGACTTGCCAATCTTAGTTAATGCATCACCCAATCCAATGGTCACAGTCGACTTACCTTCACCAGCAGGCGTTGGGTTAATCGACGTGACTAAAATGAGCTTGCGTTTCGTTTCTTTGACCGGTAATGGCAACTTGAGCTTAGCTTTGGTACTGCCATACTGGTCAATCTGATCAACTGACAAACCAGCCTTAGCCGCAATTGTGGTAATTGGTTCTGGTGTCACTTGTTGTGCAATTTCAATATCTTTCATCAATTCTCCGCCCCTCTGTTCTTTTTGCTTACACTCATTATAACAAGTTATTCAAAAGTATGAACTTTATTTATACGTTTTAACGGTTTTGTTCGTATTTATCGGCTGGTTGCGAGTTCAATCAGCTGATTACGCGCTTTTTTCAACATTAAAAACCGATACTGGTTGCCATCGATTTGGACCTTCAGCCCACCTCGCGTTGGCATGATTAGTTCGAGCTGATCACGCGGAATGACGAGCCAAGAATGGTTCAAGACCGTACTAAAAATAATCAGGTTGTGATTAATCGTGACCCGTCGCAGACTGATCTGAACCGCAACTAAAGCCACAAAGAGGGCCACAATGACGAGTAACCACCATTTAAACTTCAAGATTTCTAACCAGATGATAATGCCGGCCATTAACACTAATGCAGTCCATGACCACACAATCACACTTGACGCTAGCATTGGTTGATATTTAAAGGTATGCTTATCGTTATTCACAGTACAAAATTCCTTTCACATTGGAGTGAGCTTAATGCAATTATATACAGATGCCGCGACCACACCCGATAATCAGCGTAGTGCCGCGGGAATCTTAATTATTGATCAGGGCCAACAACACCAGTTCAAACAGGTCTTGCCAGACAGTGATAATCATACCGCAGAATTTCTAGCCGCGATTGCTGGCTTTAAAACTTTATTAGATTCTTATGGTCCCCAAGTCAGTGTCTTCTTCTATACTGACAGTCAGATTGTCGCCGAAAGTGTCGCCAAGGGTTACAGTAAAACCTTCAGCGTTGAACTAGCGACCTTACTGCACTTACAAGATCAGTGTCAATTAGTAATCACCCAGTGGATTGCCGAAAGTGATAATCATGGCGCGCATCAATTAGCACAACAAGGCTTACATCTTAGCGACTAATCAGCCGGGGCCAAATAAGTTTCAATTGGTCGTTGATACTGGTCCCAGTCATGGGCACCAGTTTGAACATAATCGGCTAACAACTTACCAATCATGGGTCCTGTTGTTAACCCAGATGAACCTAACCCGCTAGCTACCAAAATATGTGGGTTATCCGGAATGGGACCGAAAAATGGCGCAAAATCACGCGTGTAGGCACGCGTACCCACTTTTACCTGCGTAATTTGATCCTTAGTCAGGTTGGCATCAAGCTTGAGCCCGCTAGCAAAGAGATCATCTTCAACCAGACTTGAAACCTGCAAATCATAGCCCTGATCATTTTCGTGCGTCGCCCCAACGACCAATTTGCTGCGCGTAAAGGGAATAAAGTCTCGTTCACCTTCAGGCATGAGCACTGGCACATCGTCAGCCCAGGTCTCAGGCAGCTGCATTTCAATCAGCTGCCCTTTTTGTGGCCGAACATCAGCAACGATTTTCATCGGCAACAATAGCGGCTTCAGCCACGCCCCGACTGCTAAAATCAACGTGTCATAGCTTTGCTGACCATTAACCGTCAATAGTTGGCCCTGGTCACCTAAACGAACCTTACCTTTATGACGGACCAGGTTCCGCTTTTCAGCGTATTTCAGTAAATTATGTGCAAACTTATCGCCATCGACCCGCGCACCACCACTCACAAACACACCGGGTTGGGGCGCCGTTAGCAGTGGAATCCGTTCTTGGACTTCTTCAGCAGTTAATTTCTCAATCGTTCCCATCTGGGGGGCCGCTTGCCGGCGCTTTAGAGCTAAATCGTATAGCGCCTGCTGCTCATCTGGATCGGCACGGGTCACAATCGTTCCTGCTTGTTGATAAACAGAATAGCCCATTTGCGTGTCCGCAACAATTTCCGGATACAAAGCAGCCCCGGCCTTAGCGAGCTGATACCAACGCTGATTACGACGTTTGGATAACCAGGGTGAAATAATCCCCGCTGAATTCTTAGTCGCTTGACCAATACCTTCATCATAAATCGTGACGTTCAAGTCAGGGTCTTGACTTAAATAATACGCCGTGACGGCCCCAACAATCCCACTACCAATAATCGTTACTTGTTTTTGCATTTTCCAACGCCTCCACAACCAATCTGCTTTCATTTTAGCATACTCAGATTTATTGCGGGCAGATGATTCCGTTAGATTCAAGTGCGTCGGTCGCTAGATGGGGCAACCGCAAGTTTTGGAGATGCCAATCGACAGATTCAATTGTTAGTAAACCACGATTGGGCTAATTCAGTACCAAGCTAAAGTG
Source organism: Lactiplantibacillus paraplantarum (assembly GCF_003641145.1). Classification (NCBI taxonomy): domain Bacteria; kingdom Bacillati; phylum Bacillota; class Bacilli; order Lactobacillales; family Lactobacillaceae; genus Lactiplantibacillus; species Lactiplantibacillus paraplantarum. The sequence continues at coordinate 1,522,083 of NZ_CP032744.1, read as the reverse complement.
CTTAATAGTTGTTGCCGGACAAAATCTTCATTCGTCCAGTGTAAATAATGTTGCCCCGGCGCATGAACGAGTTGCCCAAGTTGAGACCACGATGATTGCTGATACGCCGTAAAGCGTTTGTCAGTGACTAAAACTCGGATTGGTATCGCCATGACCTGATTTTCAGCAACTTCAAGCTCGCTTACCAATTGCGGTAACCACTGCGCCTCGGTTAAAATACTCGGGTTCGCGTAAGCAGCTAAATCGATACGGGCATTTTTTTCACGTTCTGCCATTGAATTCAAAGGATTGACCGTTGCCAGAACTTGATGAAGCGTCAGTTTTTGTCGTTGTTGGGCTAATTTTGGGTAGTTTTCAATAAACGGTCGAACGCTCGCGAGGAGTTGCGACGCCATTGCAATATCGGGCGGCTCAATCAATACTAAGCCGCACACACTGTCCAAATGCTGTTGGGCGTATAAAAACGCGTAACTGGCACCCAAACTATGACCAATCAGCAATAACTTTGTCACGTGTTCATGGTGAACTACGTCCTCAAGATTGGCTAAAATATTAGAGGTAGTGCGAACCATCTGATTATGAATACTGCGTCCCACCCCAATCGTGTCAATGGCCAACAGCCCTACTTGACTTGGCAGTTGTGCCATTAAATGCTTGAAATTATAATCAGTTGCATCCCACCCAAATGCTGGTAACCAGAGTAACGTCGGCTGTTGTGGTGCCGCTGGTCGGTACTGATAATCCACTTGACCGAGCTTTGTCATTAATTGACTCATGGTATGGCCCCCTATCATCTCGTAAATCACAGTTAGTACCAATTGATAACCAGCACAAAAAAGTTAATTAGCCTAATGTGTGCATTGGGCACCAACTTACAAGCCTTTCTGTCGAGCTAAATGATAATTCATTAGTCCGCAAACGGCTTTCCAAAACATCCGCAATTTGACCTATTTTAACGATCAGTCCTGCCTAGTTTACCCCCAAATTGATCATCAGTTGTTGATCATAGACAGCTTGGTTAAATCAACTGACAATTAAAAAAATTTCAAGATTTAAATAATCGTCACACTTTGACCACATTTTCGTTTTACACTTATTAATACGCACGACTATATTGTTTTAAAGGACTTTTGCCATGTTAGTTATTGTTTGGATTCTTTTAGTTTTATTGTTAGGGCTCATGATTTGGTTAGGATACCGCAACTTGCAACATCCGGTCATTCAGCCAGATAAACCCTTGTCGCCGCGCGCACAGTACCAATTGCAACATCAAGTGCGACAATCCGTGACCAACCAGGCGCCACGATTAAAGTGGTTATATTATGGAGTGGCGGCTTGCTGGTGGCTTGGTGTTCTTAGTGTGTTAGTAAGTTGCTACTTGGTCAGTACGAAATTGACGCTATTGATTTTTCCAATTCGTAGCGTTGTGACAAGTATCGTCTTAATGGTCATTGGCATCATCTTGTTAATGATTCCTGCCTTAGTGTGGCCGACGCAAAGTTATGATTATTTGATCGGTCATTCGCATCAAGAACACCGCTGGCAATTAGCCGATACCGCAACGTTTGAACGTTACCGCCGGTTTCAAATCTGGTTGGTCTTGGCTTTAGATAGCTTCATCCTAATTGGCTGGATCAGTTGGGCTTACCGGGTCAGTACCGTTCCCATGGTCACCATTGAGTACTTGTTGATGGTGGCGGCAATCGCCGTACCAGTTGTGGCATTGATCACGCTGTTAGCACAATTGCCATACTTACATCAAAACCGATACTTGATTCCGATCAGTGGCCGGTTTGGTACTCAGCATTATCATGCCAATCGAGCACTTGTGCAACAACAACCAGACTTAAAAGCGCGGCTGATTATCGTTAACGTTGTTCGCGTTATTGGTTACGCCCTTGGGTTATATGCCTTATGGTTGTTATATGCCAATATTATTGCGCCCGCCTTTACAGTCGATACTAGTATCGTTTATCCGGCTGCGGCGTTCGCCATCATTGGGCTGCTGATTGTTTTGACGGCTGGCGGCGTTTGGCTCCCCCGATTCTACGATTATTTGCAATTATTGGATAGCAAAACCGTAACCTTCAAGCTGGCCGGGAGTGACCGTTTTCGTCGATTCCGTTTCCATTTGTATTACTTCAAGTTATCATTTAGTATTTTATGGATCGTTATCTGGGCATTGATTATTGGTTATATTTATTACTTCGGCTAGTACACGATTATAACGCGTAAAATGGCACTCAGAATTAAATCTGAGTGCCATTTTTAATCACAATTTTACGAATGATTTGCGTACGTCACTGCTAAGCGTAATCAGCTGCGACGTACGCAGCGCCCATCAGGCTATAACAATAATTATACTTCAACCTCATTGCGTTTTAAAAAGCGCAACAAATTCAGCTTGCTCCCCAGCCGTTTCAAACGCTTGCTTGGACAGTGTCGTCACCTGCCGATTATTGAGCCACAACACTTGGTAATCTGTAAAAGCATGCAGGTCGCGAACATCATGGGTAATCAGCAAGTAGGTCCGCTCAGGATGGGCCTGCATGACCTGAAACAACAATTGCACGTTTTCCCGATCAACCGCTGCTGTTGGTTCATCCAAAACAATCAATTCGCGCTCAACTTGTAAGAACAGTAATAACTGGACTAATTTACGTTGACCGCCAGAAAGCTGACCATAATGTTGATCCCACAGTGGCGCCAAGAATTGATAAGCTTGGGTATCAATAAGTTGTTGGAGCTGTTCAGTTGTCAATCGTAGTCGTCCGTGCTCGATGCCCAAAACCAGTTGGGCAACGTCCCGCACACGAATTGACGACAATAGTGGTAATTGTTGATTCAAATAGATAGCCGCTTTAGGAAGATCTAACACACCTTTCGCAGGCCGTAGCCCAGTGATAATATCAGCTAAGGTCGTTTTACCAGCGCCATTTTGACCGATTAAAAAGTTGACTCCCGGACTTTTCAATTGAAAGCTCACATCCTTGAAGAATGGGCTACCTGTTTTTGAAAATTGGTATGTTAAGTGCGCCACACGCATCATTATAACCCCTCCGTTGGTAAAATCTTTAAATGGCGATAGCTGAATAATCCAATGGCCACTAGCACGACCAGACTTAATAGATAAGTCATGATAAAGTGGCTAACGGGAGCAACACTGATCATCGCAAAAACGTTGTTGACTAGATAAATCGGGCTAATCAGGTTAAGCAATAGGTTGCTGGCAGGCACTGCCAGCAGATTGCTCACCATGAAAGTTCCCAGAATCACGATCAGTGACAACGCGTTCATGACTGTATCGACTGTCTTGCGTCGGAGTGCTAAGGCAATTAAGGGTAAACTATAACAAGTGACCGGCAGATACACGAGCAATAAAGTTAACCACAAGCGACCAAGCAAGGGGAAAAACGCTAACTTGAAAGTTACACTGCTCAGCACTGCCACTAAGAGCAAAGTCATTATGATTATGCCCAAGTTAACCAAAGCTTGGCTAACAATAAAGACTGCAGGGCTCACGACCAAGGTTCGATATTGTTTAAGGTACCCTTGTTCACGAAGAGTCGCCACAGTACCGGCAGTCATCAGACAATTGGAGAAAATCATCCAACCAATATAAGGCATAACTTGATTAACATAGACTGTCAGTGATAAAGGTCTAAAAAGAGCACTGCTGACATTCAGCACTAAAAACACGAGTGGTAAGCAGATCGTGTAAATTAACACCCCCGGAGTATCGCGAATCACTTTAAAAAAATACTGCGTGTAGATTCCCACTTGGACCCCATATTTATGCATCATCGTCACACTCCTTTTGATAATCTAATCATTTTATTATATATTTATCATTATACAAAAAGCAAATATTCTTTTGCTGCTACTGTTAGTATGGCAGTTTTGCTAAGCGATTCGATACTATCATTCTAAATAAAATAAGTTTACAATGAGAAGGATTTTCACGAAAGAAGGTTTCATTTATGATTCGAGCGGTTCAAATTACTGATGCCCCTACGATTCAGAAATTAAACGCTGACCAACTAAACTATGACTATCCCTTAATAAGTACGACTCAAAACTTAGCTCGCTTGCTGGCACAACCAGAGCGGCATATCTTGCTGGCAGCGACCAGCACCGATGATCGACAAGTTCTCGGCTATGTCCACGCTGAAGTTTATTTAGAAACCTATGGTCCAGCGCTATTCAATATACTGGCACTCGCCGTTAGCACTACTGTACAACATCGAGGCGTTGGTCGAGCCTTGATGACCGCATTGGCACAACAAGCACGGCTTTATCACGTCGCTGGTATTCGATTAAATTCTGGTATCGAACGTCAAGGCGCCCACCAATTTTATCAGCAAATTGGTTACACCGCGACTAAGCTTCAAAAACGTTTTTTCTTGGACCTCGAGTTTGACCAATCACCGACTGAATAAACTTACTCCCAACTCATTATGTTTTGATGCTCACCAATAGCCTGACAACATCAACTACAACCCCGCTGACTACCTGTTGTGGTTCGCAGTTGTTGGACTAATTTATAACAATTATTAGTTTAAAAATGACTAAACGTCACCGTTTGAGCCTGCGCATCAATCCGGACATCCGCCCCCAACGGCGTACTGATCATCGGGACGGTATGGCAACTATCGTAGTCGTAAATAATCGGCAGCACTTGGCGTTCACCCAGTACCTCTTGTAAGATATCGATCGGTAAACGCCCACTACCTTTATCATCGTACAGGGCGTGCTTGCCCAAGATAATGCCACTGACCTGATCAAAAACACCAGCTAATGCCAACATCGCAAAATTCTTTTCCAACGTTGCTGCGTTTTTCTCCGCATCTTCAATAAACAAGAGCTCGTTACCAGTTAATACTGGGAAATAGGTGGAATTAAAAAAACCGTACATCGTATTTAAGTTACCGCCAATTAGACGGCCAGTCAGAACAGGTGCCGCCGTGTAATGCCAGGCATTCGTATACATTCGCTTCGGATGATCAAACGTTTCCCAATTGACCGCTTCATCTGTCCACTGCGCCGGTGCCTGTTCCGTCACAGTCTGCCCGGGCGCTGCCTGATAGACTGCAAGAAAGTTTTGCCAGGTAGCCATAACAATGTCTTGCTCAAACGCACCTAATGAGGCGACCAGCGCTGGTCCGTAGATCAAACGACAATTAGGCGCGTGCGTCTGGACCGCCAATAAAACGGCCGTGGCATCCGAATAGCCGACGATCGTTTTGGGATGCTGATTGAGATAGTCGTAATCTAACAACGTTAATACCGAGTTCGCATTTGTACCACCAATCGTTGCCATCAAGACATCCAGTGAATCATCATGAATTAACGCGTTAATTTCAGCCGCTCGTTTTTTGATAGAACCAGCGCGGTAACTATCCCGCTGACCAGTCAAGTTACCAGCAACTAGCACGACGCCTTGAGTCGCCAAAAACTGGCGTGCCCGGGCATAACGTTTTGGTGACAACGCTGTAATTGGCGTTGATGCTGAAAAATAACCAATTTTCATTACTTTCGCCTCATTAAATTAAGATTAGAATTAGTGTAGCACTTTTTAATCTTAATTAACATTTAATCTAAAAAACGACTTTCAGCTAATAGCCTGCTGAAAGTCGTTTTAGGATCTAACGGTCACTCAATTCAGTTTTGAACACCCCAGTTGCGTTATTGGGTAACAACGTTTGAGCGGTTGGCTGAAACGTAATTTCCTTTATTCGTCAAATAATAACGTGAACCACCTGACCGGGAGTAAACCTTCGTTACTTTAATACGATTGCCGGCAGCGTGGTACGCATGTCGATTAGACTTCACAAAATTAGAAGATTTGTACGTATAGAGTCCAACCTTCGTCTTGATCCAGCCACTGGCAGGTACGGATTCATAGTACCAATGATCAGATTTGGAGACCTTCGCCGTGATATAACCACCACTCACCTTAATTCGATAGAAATTCCCACTTTTAACCAATTTACCGCTGTAGATGCCACCCTTTTTCAAGGTTTTACCCGTTGAGGTTGTCAAATTAACATCTTTGAATAAAGTGCTCTTTTCACGAAGTTGATATAATCCATGTTGGCCGACCCAATAGCCGGTGACGTCCTGTGATAAGACCCATTTATTTAGACCACTTAAGTAAACCAGCTGTTTGGAACGACTCTTAGTGACTGACTTGGTCGCTGTAACCTTGTAGTATTTTTTCTTAGCGCTACTGGGAACTTTCGTGCCGTCATAATAGCTCGACGCCCCATTATTGAGGTACACATGTTGTCCCTTCGTATAACTACTGTAAGCATACGTCGTACTAGTGGAACTAGTGGCCGATGATGCCGAAGTCCCGGAAGTCCACCAGCTTAACGGGTGGTATGTCGTCACGGAAGCACTATCATACAAACTGTTATCAACATATTGACCTAGTGACGATAAATAATAGCTGCTCGAATATTGCCACAGTGAAAATGATACCGTTGGTTTAGAAGAATAGTTTGCGATCCACTGGGCATCAAAACTTTGCCGCGCCGTGTTGGCGTATGTGGTTGCAAATGACTGGTACGAATAAAAGATCAACTTCTTGCTCGTTAACGACCGCATTTCGGTATACCAAGCCTTGACCGCCGCGTTAGCTGCCGTACTCCCCATGGAAGTCGTTTCAAAATCTAGAACGTAGAATTTAGTATTCTTATTTGCACGTTGATAGAACTTATCTGCCTCGGCTTTGGCAGTCGCGGTACTCGTAAAGGTCGCATAGTCGTAGGACCCGAACGGCACACCATATTTCACATAGAGACTCTCATTAGAGGTGTGATACAAATCCTCATAACTACTCCCATACTGCACCCGGTTAATCACAAAATCCGCTTGGCTCTTCAGACTTTGAACCTCAGTACTCGTTAACTGACCCTGCCACTCTGAGATATCCGGCACCGCCGCGTGCGCCTGAACGACCCCGACACCACCTAAAAAACAACCTAATAGTAACAACATTAGTCGCCACTTTGCTCGTATGACCAAATCATTCGCCTTCCCATCATTAGTTTGATATGTACGTTTACTGCACATCTTATCCTACCGATAAAATGTGCAGATAAGTTTTCAAACTGATTGCAGTCGTTTTACGATTTGTTTACATTATAAACTAACACTGGAAAGTGCGATTTACTAACCTAACGATTCATGCGGAAACTTTTCTAAACGATAAAGTCCTTCATCATCCGGATACGTTTCTCCAGGCTTAAGCTGATACCCGAAATGCTGGTAAAATTTACGGGCAGTCACGGACGCTGGAATTTCAACACGGTGTGCTCGCCCGAAATAGGGGTCCTGTTCAAGCGTCTGGATGATCTGCCGACCGCCACCCATTCCCTGAATTCCCGGATCAACAAAAATCGTGAATAGACTGTATTCACCGGGGCGTCCCCAATATGAACCAATCGCCCCCGTTGCGACTAACTGATGTTGACAATAGCCGACATAAAAATGCGTCATTGCCGCTTTTTGGCATAACCAAGTCGGTGTCAACTGATTTATTAACTGATACAAGTATTCTTCAGAATAGTCTGCTCGATTACTGGTCAATAAAGTGTGAGCAATCATGGCAGCAGCGGCCGGTGCATCTGTCACTTGAAAGCGTCTAATTTGCAATTTCATATTACCACTCCTTTCAAAGAACGTGCCCAATGGTCGATGGCTGATCAATGGGTATTAAACCACGGTTCTAAAACCTTCAAAGTCGCCTGATCAAAATCAACAGCCGCTTGGGCGCCATATGGTAGTGCTGTTCGAGGAAAAGCGTGACCAAAATTAACATTGTAGAGAATTGGTAAATTCAAGTCGGTTGTCTCATCAATCAGGATGTTTCGATACTCCTGATAATAATGTTCATTCTGTGGCTTGCCAACAATGACAGCGACAACGTTAGTCAAGATCTTGGCTTGACGGATTCGCTGGAGCATGCGCCTAAATAAATCAGGCCGAGGTTGTTCATCGCTAGTTTCAATGAACAAGATTTTCCCCCGCCAAGCAGTTGCTCGTGGTATCAAATTAAACTGCGCGGCAACTTGTTGTTCATCGGGATAACGAGTCGTAGTCAACAGATCATAGAAACTATCCAAACAACCGCCTAGCAACTGTCCTTGTACCACACCGTGACCACGTAGCACTTCGTAATGGTAGGCTTCAACGTGACGCACCCGTGAGGTCTCTAAGGCTGCCTCACTGAAATCTGTGCGTTCGTCATACCACACAGGACTACTATTGATAACCATCTGTTGGGAAACTTCAAAGTAGCGTTGCCAAGTATCAGCAGTATACGGCAACATCGTCGGTCCCAGTTCAGCTAGATCACTTAAAAAATTGGGACCATAAAAAGTTTGTAAGCCAAGCTGATAAAACATCAAATGGTTAACTGTCGTGTCCGAAAAACCCGTAAAAAGCTTCGGCGATTGACGAACGGCCGTCTTAAATTCGAGATCGCTCATCAAAAATGGTAACGTCCGGTAAGTATCATCTCCACCGATTGCTGCAATGATCCCACGAATGTTAGGGTCTAAAAAAGCCTGCTTTAAATCAGCAGCTCGCAGTTCTGGGTGTTGTTTTAAGACAGCCCGGCCTTTTAACGTATTGGGCATCATTACTGGGACAAGTCCCAGTTGTTGCAGCCGCTTTAAACCTTGGTTCAACTGATGTCGCCGCGCAGCTTCGCCGAGAGTGCCACTTGAAAGACTGACCACGGCGACATGATCTCCTTGATGCAATGGAGCCGGTTTTAACATTTGACCATCTCCAATTTTTATTTGAAATTAATTTTATCATCAATCTTTAACTTTTTGAATACTCACCATCAATTTTTCGCTTAATTCAGATAATTAGCCACTACTAAAAAAAGCCACTTGATCGTTTTTAACCCGATTAAGTAGCCCATTAACTTTATTGCCGCCACACTTCAATTTCAATTCGCCAAGTATTGTTGGCCACCGTTCAGACCGCATTTTAATCATTAAGTTCATGGTAGGGATAATGATGCTTGGTTGTCGTTTGATACTCCCGTAAATCATCAATATATCCTGCAGAGTTGAAATGAACTGCCGACAGACCATCAAATTGGGTTACTTGCTCCGTAACTGCCGTAAAAGTCCACTGAACAAAAATCATCTTATCAGTCGCTGACCACAACCGCTGAATCGACCACGTTGTGACCCGCTGAATAGTTAATTGGTGTTCGATCCAAGCCTGAATTTCTGCTAATGACAAATATGCTGGTCCATAGCATTCTTGGTAATAACAATCGACCGCAAAAATCATCGGTAGTGCTTCAAAGTTGCGCGTCACCCACATCTTAAAATATTGCTGAATTTTTAATTGCCGCGCCTGTGTTAATTCCAGATTAATTTCCGTCATTTGTTCGCCTTCCCAGTTATTGACACTATTTTCATACTATACTAATTATTATTAGCATGGACCAGATAGCATTCAGAAGTCGTCTAGCATCGCCCTCACTTTGCGATATTATCATCTTAATCATAGTTTAAAATTAAGTTTCCAGATCTATTAGTTGTATTCAGCAACGACTTCTGTCACAGTTAATTTGATGAAAATATTAATAAAGTGAGTCTAAAATCATGATCAATGTTACTAAACAATATCTCCAAGATATCCCTATATTGGAAGTTACAGCTGCTAAGCATTCAAGTCAACCCTTGCCGCTAGTTGTCTTTTATCACGGTTGGCAATCCAACAAAGAACTCGTCTTGACCCAAGCTCGCAAACTGGCCCGCAAAAATTTGCGCGTCGCACTTCCCGATGCTATTAATCATGGAGAACGTCATCAGACCGTCAGTCAGATTCCCTCCTTTACTTTTTGGAATAGTATCCAAGGAAACCTGGCGGAATTCGATGCAATTATCGACCACTATCAACAAAAAGGGCTAATCTTAAATCAGCAGATTGGTGTTGGTGGCTACTCGATGGGCGGTATGACAACGAGTGCTTTATTGACGCACCATCCCGAAATCAAAGCCGCCACGATTATCATGGGAACACCTAATCTTAACGCATATGCCCAGTTAGTTCGCCAGCATGCGACTGCTCACCATCTGTACATTCCAGATGACTTAGCTCTACTGACCAGTTGGCTGGACCACTATGATCTCAATATGCAACCAGAAACAATCGACCATCGTCCCATCTTATTTTGGCACGGCACTGAGGACGAACGGATTCCCTACACACAAGCGCGTGATTTCTTTGATCGTGTTCATACGGCATCTTACGCTGAACAAGTGGCCTTTATCACAGGTTATCGGGCCACACACTTAGTTAAGGTGCCATTGATGAATAAAATTGCTAATTTTTTTGATTATTATCTAAATTAGTCGTTTAATCTGATAATCACAATCAACTGCCTAACTTGTCATCGTTATCAGCTTAAAAATGGGTATTTAATCGACAAATCCGATTAAATACCCACTTTTAAGTGTCCCATATTGAGTATCAACTATCATCAAATACACGCTGGATGGTCACTAGCTTTGATGGCTGTTGATGCCGTTGTCACAATCATTGAATCCATCATTGTCATAAAAAATCCTAATGAAGTGAATGCTAATAACCACCCCGCCAGTAGTTGCTAATCTTTTATTTTTCCACTCCATAATCATTTATTCAGACCCACACTAGCTGAATGAGTATGATATACCGTTCTAATCAGATTTAGCTATCATTATGTTCAAAATGAATTATGACAACGAGCGTGACTTATTTATTCCGTCCGGGCTGGCCGAATTCGCTTACCCCAGTATTGGAAATAGTCCGTCCGTAAGGCGCCGTTATAGAGTTTACGCCGTTTCGTGGCTTTTTGCCCGTAAAAGTCTTCAAACTCTAAATCGCTCGTTAGGATATACTTACTCCAACTCGGCAACTTACTATAGACCTGGCCCATCTGCCGGTAGAGAATCCGAACACTATCCCGGTCGCTTAACCGTTCCCCATATGGCGGGTTAGCGACTAGGACCCCGTTGATCTTATCAGTTGTAAAGTCCTTAACGGCCAATTGCTTAAAGTTGATATCGTGAAGCAGCCCCGCCTCACGTGCATTCAACTTAGCAATATCGATCATCTTGCCGTCAATATCATACCCGCTAATATCTAGTTCAGTATCGTAATCGGCTAAACTATCCGCTTCGTCCCGAAGCTGCTGGCTAAGTCCAGCGGGCACCCAGTCCCATTTTTCACACGCAAACGCGCGGTTGAAACCGGGCGCAATGTTACGTGCCAATAATGCCGCTTCGATTGGAATGGTCCCTGAACCACACACGGGATCAACAAATGGGTTATCTGGATACCACTTAGCTAGCATGACTAAGGCTGCGGCCATATTCTCTTTTAACGGTGCGCCTCCTTTTTCGACCCGATAACCTCGCTTGAACAAGCTTGAGCCAGTCGTGTCTAACGTTAACAAGACGTGATCCTTGTTGATTGCCACTTCTAACGGGAATAGCGCACCCGTTTCTGGCAAATGCCCGTTACGATGGTACGTGTCTGCTAACTGGTTCACAATCGCCTTTTTTACGATTGATTGAACGTCTGGGACACTGTGGAGCTTAGAATTGCGTGACTTACCTTCCACTGGAAATTCGGCATCCATCGGCAATAACTGGTCCCATGGTAAAGCCAAAGTCTTTTCAAACAGTTCATCGAACGTATAAGCGTTAAATTCACCGACAATGATCTTGATACGGTCAGCTGTCCGTAACCATAAGTTGGTCCGCAAAATGTCTTTGATCGTTCCGTTAAAGCGTACTCGGCCATTTTCGGTTTGGACTTGGTAACCCAAATCTCGTAACTCGCGGCCCACTAACGCTTCAATCCCACTAGCGGCGGTGGCAATTAGTCTAAATTCTTGCATAGTTTCCTCCTGCGATGTCTGTTATTCAGACATCTCTTGTTGATTAAGTTATTTCCCACTAAACTGGCTTCCTCACCTAGTTTAGCATAAGTTGCTAGTTTGCTAACTGATCGAATAAAAAAACTGGAACAAAAGCGAACTTTTGTCCCAGTCTCCTGTCTAAATGTAAATTCCTGTAGGCCATGTTTTGTACCTAGTCAAAGTACAGGGTCTGTTAACTAGGCGGTAATCATCTATCTCGAGATTACTAATCTCCCCCCACATTTAGTTCAATTCCTTATGTGAAGCGCCCCTACCGTAGTTTGGGTTGCCCGCTCGTGGGGTTTACCGCGTTCCAACTCAACCGTTTCCAGTTGAGTATCGTCACTGTGGCACTTTTCAGGGATACTCGGGCATAGCCGAAACCTTAGCCGTTTTTCCCGCCGTTACCGATAAATCGGTACCCCGGCTTATTTTTTCACCGAGCACGAACACTACAAGCATCGCAGCTTGTGCGAGCATGGACCTTCCTCAGCCGACATCAGCCGACCGCGATTACCCAGAATTTACATCGAATCACAATTATAGACGGTGTGATTCATTTTGATTATTATCTAATTGGGCACCAAAAACATGGCGTTCCAAGTTAGACAAACGTTTCAGAATATCCATATTCGTCACCGTACTAGTCGGTTGTGAAGATGGACTGGTGGCGCCGACAGCAACTTGCTTAGTAAGCTCGTCAACCTTGGCCCGCAACCGTTCGTTTTCATCTGAAAGTTGTTGGTTATCTTTAGTAAATGACTCATAGTCCTTAATGACATTATCTAAAAAGCCATCCACGTCGGCAGGATCATAACCCCGCATCTTTGGCTTAAACTCTTTTTGAAGGATGTCTTTGGGAGTAAAATTACGTTTAGCCATATTTAAAAACACCTCATTGTTATTCGCGCGATACCCATTCGGCATCCGCATTACTTAAAACATTGTAGCAGACTTTATTCAAAATTAAAACCATTATTCTGTTTTTCTGCATATTCATTAGCACTTTCCTGTAACCAATCGAAGTCGATCAAGGTTAACGGGTACGGATGAGTGTCACTAAAATTCTTAATCAAATCGTAGTCATATGTTGGTTTTCCAGGGTTATCTGGATCATACACTAAGGTCGCCGCATCCGTATGCGTTACCATGAATTCTTGATAATTTTTTAATTGTTGCGGATTTTCATACGGCTGCTTACTAACGGGGGCGTGAAAGTCGACCTGGGCTAATAGAGTCTGCAACTTAGCTTGATTATTTTCGTTCCAACGCCCACCAAATTCACCGTATGGTAGCATAATTGCCACCTTCAATTCAGGATACGTTTTTTTAAGGACCAACCCCACTTCAGCGGCCCATTGTTCGATTCCTAGCTGACCACCCGTGATTAGCCAGTCCATGCCATCTTCAATCTGGGTCGTCAAGTAATTAGTTAACGCAAATTTAATAACTTTTAGTTTATCATCTTGATCACCAAAGACGTTCAACTCATAACTCCGGTAGCCACTAAGCCACAACCGACTCATAAAAAAGTCTCCTTTCTATCACTAAATCGGTCTAAAACAGTTAAAAACTCACAGATATTTCACATTCCCCATTAGTTAATGGTAAAATGTAACATTATTAGGAGGTTGATTAATGTGACGATTCGCTATCCAAACGGTCAAGTTTATCGCCAACCCGGCCCAACTAAATCGAAAGCTTCCAAATTTGCCAATGTCAATTTTGGCGATCGTGGGATGAGCTTGGAACAAGAAATCAATGATAGTAACGCCTATTATCTTGAAAATGATATCGCAGTTATTCATAAAAAGCCAACGCCCATTCAGATCGTTAAGGTCGATTATCCCAAACGAAGCGCCGCTGTAATTCGTGAAGCTTATTTCAAACAAGCTTCTACTACTGATTATAACGGTGTTTATCGCGGCAAGTATTTGGATTTTGAGGCCAAGGAGACCAAGAACAAAACGGCCTTTCCACTTAAGAACTTTCATGAGCACCAAATCAAGCATATGCGCCAATGCTTAGCTCAAAGTGGAATTTGTTTTGTCATTATTCGGTTTGCGACTCTGGGGCGCCTATTTATGTTGACAGCTAGCGACTTATTTACTTATTGGGACCACCAAGGAGATGGTGGCCGCAAATCAATTCCACTGACGGATATTGAACACTTAGCTGTGGAGCTACATTATCAAATCAATCCACGCATTCCCTACTTGGATGCAATTGATCATATTATTGATGAGATCTCATCAATTCATTAAAGGAGAACATCATGGCAGGTAACAATGAACAGAATTCACGGGTTGCTCGTAAAAAAAGTCAGCCTAAACCACCGAAGAAACACTGGTTCCGGCGGATTATTTTATCTTTAGCTGCGCTGTTTGTCATCGGGGTACTAGCCGGCTTAGGACTTTTCTTCTACTATGCCCAGACGGCACCGACGATTAAACAGAGTAATCTTGTTGATACTAGCGCCGTTAAGATTTACGACAAGAATGACGATTACTTGACCACTTTAGGGTCTAACAATCGGGAGTATGTTAAGTCTAACAATATCCCGACCGCTTTAAAAAATGCGGTCGTCTCAATCGAAGACCGCCGCTTCTACAAACATAAGGGGGTCGATTATTACCGGATTCTAGGGGCTGCTGTTGGTAACTTAAAAGGTAGTTCACTCGGAATGCAAGGTGGGAGTACCTTGACAATGCAACTTGTTAAACTCGCTGTCTTCTCCACAAGCACTTCGGATCGAAACTTAAAAGTTAAAGCACAGGAAGCCTGGCTAGCGCTTAATCTTGAAAAGCACTACAGCAAATCCCAAATTCTGGAATTTTACATTAATAAGGTCTATATGGGTAACGGGATTTATGGTATGGGGACTGCCGCTAAGTACTACTACGGTAAGTCGTTAAAAGATCTCAGTCTTAGTCAACTCGCATTGCTCGCAGGAATGCCGCAATCACCAACCTATTACGACCCAACGACTTACCCATCATACGCAACTAGCCGCCGTAATCTTGTCCTGGAAGCGATGTACGATAACAAAGTCATCACCAAGAGTCAAGAAACTGCCGCTGAAAAAGTCAGTGTCAAGACGGGCTTAACTAGTTCGGGACGCGCAAGTCTGACGAAGCATGAAAAGACGAATAAAATCTTGGATGCTTACCTGAACGAAGTCCGTCAAGACCTTCTCAAAAAGGGTTATAAATTAACCGATGGCGAGAAAGTTTATACGAACATTGACATGGACGCTCAGAAACGGCTTTATGACATTGCCAACACATCTCAATATGTCAACTATCCTAATAATGGGAAACAGACTTTCCAATTAGGGGTGTCGGTGGTTGATTCTTACACTGGCAAGGTTTCAGCCATGATTGGTGGTCGTAAGATCGGTAATGTCACGTACGGGACCAACCGAGCTGTCTGGACATCACGTTCAAACGCATCAACGATGAAACCGATTCTCGATTATGGGCCGGCCATTGAATATTTAAATTGGCCAACTTACAAATCATTGTCCGATACGAAGTACAAGTATCCCGGGACTAATATTTCCGTACATGACTTTGACAATAACTACTTGGGCAATATGACCATGCGTGAAGCACTGGTTCAATCCAGAAATATTCCTGCAATTCGCGCCTTACAAACTGTTGGTAAAAGCCGTGCCAAAACCTTTGCCAATGGCCTGGGAATGAACCTCAAAACCGTGAACTATGCTAACGGGATCGGTGCTGGTGTTTCTACCTTACAAGTAGCCGGCGCCTATGCAGCCTTTGCCGACGGTGGTGTTTATCACAAACCGTACTATATCCGCAAAGTTACTACTGCGGAAGGTGTTACAACTTCATATACCAGTACCGGTAAGCGGGCTATGAAGAAATCGACGGCGTACATGATTACTGATATGCTCAAAGGTGTTATCAACAGCGCTACTGGGACGGCAACAACTGCTAAAATCAGTGGTGTTTATCAAGCTGGTAAGACTGGTACTGACAACTATGCTTCTCAGTATAAAAACAAAGTACCATCCGATGCCGTCGTTGATTCATGGATGGCCGGTTACACGAAGAACTATTCGGTCGCCGTTTGGACTGGTTATGATAAGTCCACCGAAGCTGGTGGTTACCTAGATACCTCCAACGAGAAAATTTCACAACAAATTTACCGAGCAATGATGAATTACCTGCAACAGTACTCACCAAATTCCGATTGGACCAAACCAAGTTCCGTCGGTACAACGAAAAAGAATGGTATCGAAGAGCTTTACGTTGTCGGTCACCTCTTCTCCAGTAGTGAGGCCTCATCAGGAACATCGAGCTCAGCTAGTTCAAGTTCAACTACCACTCGTAGTTCTAGCACTAGTGCCGAAGCAAGTAGTAGCAGTTCTGAAAGTAGCAGTAGTAGTTCGGAAGCCGCTTCCTCCTCAAGTAGCGAAGAAAGCTCATCTTCTGAGTCTAGTGCCGAAAGTAGTAGTAGCTCCGAAGTTAGTTCGAGTTCTGAGGCAAGTTCCGAGGCCGCTTCATCGGAAACACCGACCGCTGATACGAATAATAACACTGAAGAACAATAATTGAATATTGAATATTAAAGAGATCACTGGATAACTTTCAGTGATCTCTTTTTTGTGTACCGCTTTACTAAATTAACACGCAAAATTTACATAAACTAAACTCAAAATCAACGTTACCAAGCTGATTTACCACTACAATACAAAGTAACTTAATAAACTGAACTAATTAATGAAGACAAAGGAGCTGCTTATTGTGGTTGCCATTAAGTTACATGAATTATCTAAAAGTTATCAACATCCGGTGATCAATCAACTCAATCTAACAATTCCTGACCAGCAAATCACGGCTTTGATTGGTCCGTCTGGCTCCGGCAAATCAACACTGCTAAACATGATTGCTGGTCTAACGACACCTGACAGTGGTCAAATCTCATTTGATGATCAGCCGATTTTTGACGCCGCTACCCATTTCAACCAACCACCAGCTCAGCGCCATCTGGCCATGGTTTTTCAAGATTTTGCCCTATGGCCTCACATGACAGCTCAAGAAAACATCGCTTTTGCTTTAGAAAAACACCTGACCAAACCCGAATTGGTCGCACAAGTCAACTGGGCGCTTGAACAAGTAAGCCTAATCGATTACCGTCAACGCTATCCGCATGAGCTTTCGGGTGGACAGCAGCAACGCGTCGCCCTTGCACGGGCCATTGCAACCCAACCGGATTTAGTCTTATTTGACGAAGCCTTGAGTGCCCTGGACCCCGAATTACGTACCCGACTTCAATTGGAAATCCGAACGTTGATTCACGACCACCAGCTAACCGCAATTTTCGTCACTCATGATCGACAAGAAGCTCTGCGTATGGCCGACCATATTGTATTACTCCGAGCAGGCCAATTGGTGCAAGCTGGAACAGCAGCACAGCTTTATCAGCAGCCTCAGTCCCAATTCGCGGCCAGCTTTATGGGTACCCTCAACCAGATTGACGCGCACCAGGCCATTCGACCAGAACATGTTGTGGTGAGTCGGCCTAATATCACACGACCGACTTACCAAGGTATCGTCCGTAGCTCAACTTTTATGGGTGATCACTTTGATACTTGCGTTCAAGTCAACAATTACGACTGGCATGTTAAAACTGAGCTACCTTATTCGCCCGCACCGATAACACTATCAATTAATCCCCACCAAATTTTAACCTATTAGGAGTCGATCTAAATGTCTAAAATGGCTATTATCACGTTATCTACCCTAGGAATACTGGCACTCGGTACCACACTTTATGCAAATGCATCCAAAGAAAAAGCTTTGACAGCGAACGCTCAAAAAACTAACCAACAAGTTTTGACCGTTTATGCAGCTGGCCCCAAACCACTGTCTGACCAAATCATCAAAGGGTTTGAAACCCAAACCGGAATCAAAGTTAAAAGTTTTGACGGTACCACCGGCAAAATTTTGAGTAAAGTCAAAGCTGAACAGGCAAATCCACAAGCTGACGTGCTGATTTTAGCCTCGATGGCCGCCGGTGCTGATTTGCAAAAAAAAGGTCAGCTACTAACTTATCAAGCCAGCCATGCCAAGCGGTTGAACTCCAAATTCAAAGATAATAACCACCAACTATTCAATTATAGTGCTTCTGCAGTCGGGATTACGTACAACACCCAACAGATCAAGACCGCCCCGACAGATTGGCCTGACTTGACGACGAACCCCTATCACAATCAAGTGACTATTCCAGACCCCCAAACATCTGGTTCTAGTCTGGACTTCATCAATGCCTATCAAATGAAGTCTGGAACTAAGCTACTCAAAGCCCTTCAAGAAAACGGCGCCGATATCGGGGGTGCTAATAAAGAAGCTCTCGATGCCGTCATCACTGGCCAAAAAGTTGCCGTCTTTGGTGGGGTTGATTACATGAGTCTAACAGCGATTAAGAAAGGCGAAAAGATCGGTTTCGTCTATCCCAAGAGCGGGACTTTAGTCAACCCACGACCAGCAATGATTTTAAAAACTAGTCGCCACCAAGCCGCTGCCAAACAATTTGTGGACTACCTCCTATCAGCTAAAGTTCAAAGACAAATTCAAAAAGGTAACTTAATTCCAGGTACCACTGTCAACTTGACCGATCCACGCAATGGCAAAGCCATCAAAGCCTACACCGTCAATTGGGATAAAGCCAACGCTGCCCTGACCAAAAACGTTGTCGCATTCAATCAGGTTTTTAGCCGATGAGTAATCGTCAAGTCCGCTTGTCCTTATCAATCATCATCAGTTGCTTGTTGGCAACTCTGATTATCGGCCCCTTAGTCGCCCTGATTGGTCAAACCCTAGTCGGTCAATCACCAAGCCAGCTATGGGCACAACTGACGCAGCCAACCAACCGTGTGAGCATTCAACACAGTCTGTTCCTCAGTGGGGGCACGGTCGTCGGGACGACCCTGCTGGCCACCCCTTTGGCATGGATCATGACGCACACCCGTTTAACAAAGCTCTCCTGGCTGCATTGGCTCTTGTTAGTGCCATTCATGACACCACCATATATTAACGCGATGGGCTGGTTATATTTTTTCCAACCGCACGGATTACTGGCCCAGCTCAATCCGAGTTGGCACCACCAATTTCAGTGGTTATTTTCGCCATTTGGGATGGTCGTTATCATGAGTCTGCACTTGTATCCCGTGGCATACTTAGGCTTACGCGCAGCCCTCATGCAGTTCAACCAGCGCTGGCTTCAAGCGGCCGAAGTTCACGGGGTCAACACTTGGCAACGACTAGTGCGAATCACATTACCAATCATGTTAGTCCCATACTTAGCTGTATGGATTTTAGTCTTTACCAAAACCTTGGCTGAATTTGGAACACCAGCCACCTTTGGTCGGAGCATTCACTTCGAAGTTCTGACGACTACGATTCAAAAGGACCTCAGCCAGTGGCCCTTAGATTTCCAAAATGGCGTGCTCACCGGCACCCTGCTGCTGACAATTGCCCTGATGGCCTGGGGTACCCAGCAATGGTTGCTACGCCGGCCGGCTGTTAAGTTCCCCGGACAACGATCAGCATTGCAATATCGGCAGCTTGGCGTAACGACATTAGCAGGCACTTTCGTTACAATCATCATCAGTATTGCCATTGTGCTACCATACAGTGCAATTGTCTTGCAGTCACTGCTCAAACAGCGCAGTCTTGGTTGGAGCCCGTCCAATTTGACACTTGCACACTATATAGACCTCTTACGCTTTGATAGTCCTGCCTGGCAGGCCATTGTTACGACCGTGGGATTGGCATTACTGATTAGCAGTCTCAATGTGATCGTCGGCTTATTCTTAAGTGTTGGGAGTTTAACAAAGCGTTTTCCCAAGTGGCTGCGACAGTTGTGTCATACCTTAGGCGCATTGCCACTCGCAATTCCAAACGTCGTCTTAGCATTGAGCTTAATGATGCTCTTTTCACAGGTGCTGGCGTTCACTAAATTATACGGCACCCTAGCCATCCTCCTGATCGCGGATGTCACCTTATTTCTACCAACAACGGTGCAATACTTGACGACCGCTCTCAAGGCCTTTGATTCGAAATTGCTGGCCAGCGCGCGGATCTTCGAACCTAGTTTCGGCCGCATCATCCTAAAAATTGCACTTCCGATTCTATGGCCCGCACTACTCAACAGTTTTGTGATGGCTTTCATTGCGGCAAGTCGCGAACTAGTCGCTGCGCTATTGTTACTGCCTGCCGGTATGACGACTGTCTCAACATTTATCTATCAATCGTTCGAACAGGGAGAAGCGGCTGCCGGTATGGCCCTAGCAGTAGTGACGGTAGCATTTACTTTCATCGGGCTGATTGGCGTTAATCACCTGCAATCAGCTGCCAAGCCAGTACACCAGCCAAACTAGCGCCCAAACGGCATCAGTTGGCACTTAAACCGGTAACTGTGAGTACCGCAAGACGATTTTTTTCGTCATCGCCTGGCCCCTACTAAAAAAGCTGGTCGCACGAGCGTCAATGTTGACGTCGTGTGACCAGCTTTAATCATCACTTACAAGTTATTTAGAATCATCGGCCGAAACATCACCGGTTTGTTCAACCTCTTCAGCTTCGTCATTTGGCATATTAACCACGGTGACATTCGCCTCCGTATTACGAACGACATACGCAGTCGTTGAACCTAAGAATAAGCGAGAAATCGCATTAGTCCCTGAGCGACCAATCACGATCAAATCAATATTTTGAGCCTTAGGAACATCGACCGCAATTGTCACTTTGGGCACCCCAGTTTGCCGAATCGTTTCGGCGTGCAACTGGTGGGCCGCAACTTGATCCTGGGCCCGCTCCAGTAATTTCTTACTCTGGGCTTGATCAAAACTCATCATATCTGGCGCCGCACTCGTAAAAACATCCGGACTGTAGACGCCAAATCGATTAACATCGATGACATTCAATAAAAATAACTGGGAGTCAAAAACCTTAGCTAAGGCAATCGCGTGTTCAAGTGCATAATAAGCATTATCGGAACCATCTAATGGGACTAGGATTCGTTTATACATGGTTGAGACCTCCTGATAAGTTTAATGAGTTACAATATTTATTATCATAATCATAACTTATCTATAATCATTCAGCACCCAATATGCTTATTAATTGTCAAAATAAGATAGCGGTTTATTAACGTTAATCTTAGTACCGTAGTATTTTTGCTTGATATACTTTTGAATATCAGCCCGATGGTAAAGTTTAACTAATTTAAGATAGCTAGCACGATGCTCGTTCTTAGCAGCCGTCGCTAAGATATTGACATTATCCTTGGTACTCTTATTCAGACGCTCGTGAAAAATTGAATCCCGTAAAACGTGTAAATGTCCTTCCAAAGCAACCGTATTCGAGATCAAAACCGCATCGACACTTTTAATGATCCGGGGACCAGTAGTATCATCGATCTGTTTGAATTTCAGATGACGGGGATTGCTTGTAATATCCTTCACTGAACCTAAGACACCAAAATTAGCCGCCAGTTTGATTAAGCCCGCTTTTTGAAGCAGTAACAAGCCTCGCGAAGCTTGGGAGGGATTGTCAGCAATTGCAATCGTAGCACCGTCGGGAATTTCATCAATGCTTTGATACTTTTTGGAGTAGATTCCCATTGGTTCCAAATAAGTCGTTCCTAACGCCGCCAACTTGGCTTTGGGATTCTGCTGATTATACGTTTGGTAATATGACCAGGACTGAAAGGCATTCACATCAACGTTACCGTCCGCCGTGGCCTTGTTCAGCTGAACACCATCCGTGATTTGTTTAACCTTAATCGTTAAGCCCATCTTTTTGGCATCTTGGCTTTTAGCAATGTGCTGCCAGACTTCATAGTCCGACCCCATTGATCCGACCGTAATCGTGGCACTCTGTTGTGCATGGGCCGAATAGCTCGTTATTTCATGCAGTCCCACACAAATACCAACAATTGCAGCAATACCAATCAACCACCATGCTAATCGTTTCATCGGCTTATTCCTCCCTTTTTTAATGGTGCGAGACACGCTTGACGAGCCAGTCACCAAATAGCTGAACAGCGAATACCAAGACTAAAATAATGATCATAGCAACGAACGTTACGTCATTTTCAAACCGGGCATAACCAATACTAATTGCAATATCGCCTAGGCCGCCCGCACCAATCGCCCCGGCCATCGTCGTCAATCCAATTAGGCTAATAACTGTCACGATCGAAACCCGTATCAAATCAGGCAAACCTTCTTTCAAATAAACGCGAAAGATAATCGCAACGGGACTAGATCCCATCGACTGCGCGGCTTCGACAATTCCTTGGTCAACATCGAGTAACGCATTTTGAACTTGCCGGGCATAAAAAGGGAAAATACCAAAAACTAGTGGTACTAACGATGCCGTAGTTCCCACCGTTGTTCCGACTAAATAGCTGGTCAACGGCGAAATTACGGCCAACAGAATAATAAATGGCACCGATCGGAGTAAATTCGTTAACTTATCTAACACTTGATATGAGGGACCATCGGCTAAAATACCGTGGGGTTGCGTCACGACTAATAACACTCCTAGGCCTAATCCTAATATGCCTGCGACCAGTGCGGAGACTGCGGTCATATAGAGCGTCTCCAATGTCGCTTGAATAAATTCCGCTTTCATTTGCAAGACATTCGGAATTAATGTTGTCATTAGTCCACCATTCCCTTCACAACTTCTTCATTGATAATGCGCGTGTGTACCCCTTGAGCGGACATGTTAGTGACCGCCGCATTGAAGGCCGTCAAATCGCCCGTAATAACCGCGATCATGTCACCAACGTTTTGACCATCGATCTGGTCGATATTGGCAAACAAAATGTTAACATCGACCCCCAGCGTCTGCGATAACTGTGAGACAATTCCCTGCTTCGTCGATTGACCAACGAACTTGAACGCAATCAGTTCTTGGTCCGCTGCCAATTCATTCAATTTAATCGTTTTAGTGATTCGCTGAATGGCGGCCCGAACATTGGTAGACGTTTCCACAAAATCAACGGTCAGAGGTGCTTTTGGGGCCGTAAAGACGGCTGCAACGGGGCCCCGCTCAATAATCCGCCCATCGGCCATAACAGCGACATGGTGGCAAATACTCTTGATAACCTGCATTTCATGCGTAATGAGGACAATGGTAATCCCCAGCTCGCGATTAACTCGTTGTAACAACTCAAGAATTGCCGCCGTAGTCTTTGGATCAAGGGCACTAGTTGCTTCATCAGAAATCAAGATTTGCGGGTCGGTGACCAGTGCCCGTGCGATTGCCACCCGTTGTTTCTGCCCACCAGATAATTTATCTGGGTAGGTCTGCGCATAGTCCGTTAACCCAACTAGCTTCAGTAGCCGCAATGCTTTGGCGCGTCGGTCCTGTTTACTAATTTTTTGACCCAGTAATGGGTAAATAACGTTGCCCAGCACTGTCCGTGATTGCATCAAATTGAAGTGTTGAAAAATCATCCCAACGTGTTTCCGGGCTTGACGTAATGCAGCTGGCGATAGCGTTTGTAAAGCTTGATTGTTGACGACTACCTGGCCTGTCGTCGGTGGCTGCAATAAATTGATCACCCGCACCAAAGTACTCTTACCGGCACCAGAATAACCAATAATGCCATAAATATCACCCGTCTCGATCTGTAAATTGACATCTTGAACCGCGTGAACGACTTGGTGCCCGTCGTCAAACGTCACCGCAATGTCTTTTAAATCAATGACTGCCTCTGTCATAGTCTGCTTCCTCCCATTAAAAAACGCCCACCGTCTCTAATCTGATTATCAGATTAAGGACGAATGGACGTTTTCCGTGTTACCACCTTACTTCGAATGACCTTCACAGGCCACCGCACTTCAAGTACCGCCTTGAATTTCTTGGCGAGACTCTAACCGCATAACGGGCGTAACCGTCAACACTTAACCCCATCAGCTCAGTGTTGAAACTTGCATTATAAGACCATCTTCAACGTTGCGCAATGGCTACCTCGCACCAACCGGCAGTTCTCTGTGGCATTCCAACAACGGCTACTCATCTTAGACGTATTTATTAATATATTTACTTGGCTGTTTACAGTATTACGCTGTTTTAATGAGAAGTCAACATTTAATTATAACCATTCTCTAATTTAAAGCGATGTCCACTGATTTCGGTCTGATGATGTGCCCTACCAGTTTACCAGAACATGCAAATTTTGTTGGTCCTGTCAACCTCAACGTGCTGTGCCGATGACGTGAACAAACACCATTGATATGAAACAACGACTAACCCATCCCACAAAAAAGTGGTAACCACGCCTCACATAGGCAATCGCCACCACTTTATTTAAGATCATTTTCCCCCGACAAGCTTTTCAGCACAATGTTTAAGACTGGTCTTCACCTAATTTGAATAACGGAATCTTCGGACCGGCATTTTCACCCGTCTGGCGTTGTGGTTGGGGTGCCGAATTTAAACGTTGCTCGATGCTACGTTGGCGCTCTGCTTCTACTTGGGCGGCCGTTTTTAAGTTACGTTTCTGCCAATTCAACAGAATTCGGTCCATATACGTCAAGTTATAGACTTGTCGCAATACTGCTTCCCGCAATGCCAATTCGATAACTTCCGGTTCATAATGGTCTTCGTCGAACCACTTGCTAATACTTTCCATCTCAATCGGTGACAAATCGCGGCCAAATTCTGTTTGAATCGCTCGAAAAACTTTTTGCCGACTATTTTCAGTTGTCGCTTGTGAGGCTGCTTGATCAGTAGCCGGCTGCTTTTTGAGCGCAACTGCTAACTTATCATACAGGCCGTCAAAATTATAACGGTCATGAATCTTTTGGTCATCGGCCGTAATCGATTCAATCGTCAACAATTTTTTGGCCAACATTTCATGCAAGCGCTGAAAAACCGTGTTCGTCGATTCACCTAAACTCTTGGCAATTACCGCGGCATCTGGAAACTGGTTGCCTTGATCAATTAACCGTTTAAACTGCAAATAAACTAATAACTCATCGTTCGTGACCCCAATTTCGCGATAGTGGGTCAATAATGCGTTCGCAATGGTCGTTTGACCATCATTCACTAACGCGGCAGCTAAGGACTCCATCTCGTTATCATCCTTTCACTATTAAGAGCGTGAGACTAGGTCCCACGCTCTTAATAAAACTAACATTCGATTAAAGTTTACGGGTAAATCCGGTTCAATAACCGTGGGAACGGAATCGTCTCCCGCACATGATCTTCGGCCGTAATCCAAGTCAAGAAGCGTTCGAGTCCCAGACCAAAACCAGCATGGGGAACACTACCATACTTACGTAAGTCTAAGTACCAGGCATAGTCGTCCGGATTTAAACCAGCCTGCTTGATCTGATCAAGCAAGTAATTGTAATCAGTGGCCCGTTCTGACCCACCAATAATCTCACCATAGCCTTCTGGGGCTAATAAGTCCGCACAAATCACCACGTCATCACGGGTTGGATGCGGCTTCATATAAAATGGTTTGATGGCTTTCGGGTAGTTCAAAACGAAGACGGGTTGATCGAAGTGATCAGCCAAGAAAGTTTCTTCGGGTGACCCAAAATCAACACCCCAATCCACGTCAAAGTCATTTTCTTTCAACAATTCAATGGCTTCATCGTAACTGATCCGGGGGTAAGGTAACTTGGTGTACTTCTTCAACGTTTCAACATCACGACCTAAAATGTCGAGTGCGTATTGACAATGATCAATCACACCTTGAACAAGAAAGGCAATATAACGTTCTTGAACTTCCAAACTTTGTTCTTGATGCATGAAGGCCATTTCTGGTTCAATCATCCAGAATTCAATTAAATGCCGCCGAGTCTTGGACTTTTCAGCCCGGAACGTTGGGCCAAAAGTAAAGACCTTTCCGTAGGCCAAAGCTCCGGCTTCGGCGTATAACTGACCACTCTGTGATAAGTAGGCATCCCGATCAAAATATTCAGTATGGAACAATTCAGTTGTCCCTTCAGGTGCACTCCCAGTCAAAATTGGTGAGTCCATCTTAATAAACCCTTCTTGGTTGAAAAATTCATACGTCGCGCGAATGACTTCGTTACGAATATTCATAATTGCCCATGGCCGCTTAGAACGTAACCATAGATGACGGTGATCTAGTAAGAAGTCCACCCCGTGTTCTTTAGGCGTGATTGGATATTCTTCACTTTCACCAACAACCGCGATGTCCTCAACTTCGATCTCATAACCGAACTTTGAGCGACTGTCTTCGTGAATCACACCCGTAATCCACATGCTGGCTTCTTGCTTAACTTCCTTAGCGAGTTCAAAAACCGCTTCGCTAACTTGGCTCTTAACGACCACCCCTTGGAAAAAGGCAGAACCATCACGTAATTGTAGGAAGGCAATCTTACCACTTGAGCGTTTATTAGTGAGCCAAACCCCAATCTTAACTTTTTCGTCGACATGGTCCTTAGCATCGATAATGTTGATCTGTTGCACCATTTACTTACATCCTCCAATTACTTTGCTTGTTCAGCAATTTTTTCTGTCATAAATTTTTGTAACCGTCGATGCGCCTCACGCAAGGAATCGATATCAGTGGCGTAGCTTAACCGTACGCACCCTGGCAAACCAAATGCTTCACCAGGCACTAAGCCAACGTGTGCTTCTAATAACACCGCCGTCACAAAGGCCGGCGCATCAGCATATCCCGTTAATCGCAGTGCTTCCGTAATATCTGGGAACAGGTAAAAAGCCCCCGCGGGTTTGCCAGCCGGCATCTTAAAACCAGGCAAACGTTCAATTAATGGATACAGTTCATTTAACCGCGCTTCAAAACCCTGGCGCATCTTTTCTACCGATGATTGGTCGCCACTAAAGGCTTCGATTGCTGCGTACTGTGATACCGCGGCTGGATTACTTGCAGCATGACCTAACACGACCCCCATCTTAGCCATAATCGCTTGTGGCCCGGCGGCATAACCAATCCGCCAACCAGTCATTGAGTACGCTTTGGAGACCCCGTTGATCAAAACAACGTGATCCATATTAGCATCATCTAATTCTAACACGGATGTAAATTGATTGCCGTTATATAATAATTTTTCATAAATCTCATCCGCAACCACTAAAATATCGTGTTCAACGGCCCAGTTAACAATCGCTGTTAACTCAGCCCGACTGAACACAAGGCCGGAGGGATTTTGTGGTGAGTTTAAGACTAAGGCCTTAGTCTTAGGCGTCCGACTAGCTTCCAAATCAGCAGTAGTGAACCGCAACTGTTCGTCAGTGCCCACTTCAACTGGCGTACCACCAGCTAATTTAACTTGCTCCGAATAGCTGACCCAGTATGGAACTGGCAATAACACTTCATCTTCCGGATTTAGAACAACTTGGAATAATGTAAATAACGCCATTTTAGCGCCATCCGTTACCACAATTTGATTAGGATCAAAATGATAGTGATGATCAGCTTCAATGCGTTGACTAATGGCCTGCTTCAAAGCTGGCAATCCGGTTGCCGGCGTATAAAAGCTCGCTTGACCATTTTGAATACTTTCAATCGCCGCCTGCTTTATATTATCCGGTGTCTGGTAGTCTGGTTCACCAATTCCGAGATTGATAACGTCAATTCCATCAGCCATCATCTGCTTGGCCGTTGCACTGATTTTCAGTGTCGCTGATGGTTGAATCTGCATTACTTTACGCGATAATTCCATGTACATCCGCACTCCTTTAACCATTAAATGTTAATAATTGATTTCAACTGATTCCCATTAGAATACTGCAAAATTTCATAACATAAATTCTTTTTCTGATTTAAGTACGTAATTTCCCAAACCACCGTGCCATCATACTCACCAAGGGTTGCCTTGATGACCTTGCTAGGATTACGTTTGGACCAGACCTTCTTCAAAGCCTTCGTACGTGAAATTCCAGCCGACTGCTTGACGATGGTCGTTTTATGATGCTTGTTTGTGTTAATTAACGCGTATACCGGAACGCTCTTACTCGACGTTCCCGTGACAACGTAATAACTACTAGTACCATTATACTGTGAAAATGCCGTCGTGGTCTTTAGCTTACCCTTACTGACCGCTAGACTATACGCCGTTTTCTGGGCTTGGTGCATTGGCCGTTGTGCGGCCCATAACGTGCCATAAACAGCCACAATAATTGCTAAGATGACAATTAGAACAATCATAATGAGTCGCTCAGGGCGTCTTCTACGTTGAACTCGCATATGCTCTTCCTTTCAAAAACAGATAAATTAATTATAGCAAATTTAACTGATTGCGGAATGGTTTCTTACTTAGTTTTGAAAAAACTTTGAAGTTCTTGCGTAATCATCGCTAATGATCCCGTCGTGGGTGGCAAAGTTTTCGGTAATGCCTTCATAATCGTTTGTCCATATCGTTTCGTGATCAAGCGATCATCAAGGATTACTGCTGCCCCCCGGTCTTCATCAGTTCGAATCAAACGACCGATTCCTTGGCGTAACTTCAATGCCGCTTTGGGCAACGCTTCATTGTAAAACGGATTTAATTGTGCTTGCCGTAATTGCTGATAACGTGCCTTGGTTGTCGTTTGATCAGGTGATTCAAACGGTAGTTGCGTGACAATTAACAATTCCAATTGTTCTTGTGGCAAGTCAATACCTTCCCAGAAACTACCAGCTCCTAGCAAGATTGCATTGTCACCTTGCATGAACCGTCGTAATAGCTTTTCACGACTACCATTAACCCCTTGGGCCAGGATTTCACGGTCACTGGGCAGATTCGTTTGATGCAAACTGTAAAAAACCGCCTCAATCATGTTCAGCGAATTAAACAGCACCAACGTCTGCTTGGGGGCCGCCATCACAACATCGTGAATGGCCCGCGTCAAATAAGCGACGCGTTGTTTACCACTGGGCTGTTCCGTAGCAGTAGCATCCGTTGCGATAAATAGTCGTGCCTGATGTTCTAAATCAAACGGCGTTGATAATCGATGATGCTTGGCCGTTTCCTGATCAATATCCAGCTGAGAATAAACGTATTGTGATTTACCGGTAGCGAACAACGTGGCTCCAGTTAATAACGGTGCAGTAAAGTAAGGATATAGTTGCGTCTTGAAGTAGCCCTGCGTGTCGATCAAACTACCAGCTAACGTCAGGCTACCGCGATCGTGCCACTGATTAAGACTAACCCAAAAAACTCGTTGTTCCCGTGAGGCCGGTACTAACCATGTCTGCAACAACTCATACCCTTGACGTAAATGCTGAAGACGATTATCAAAATCATCTAAAACATGCTGCTCACTTGGCAAGACTTGCGATTGATCGTGCTGATATTGTTCATTCAACTGTTGAAATTGTAAGAAACAGTTCTCAATCGCCGTTTGTAATTGCTTGATCAACGGATTATGGGCCGCAAAGAAGTCCGTGAGCTGATCGGTTGTGATTCCCAGTTCAGCAGGCTGATTAGCGCCCTTTTGTGCTGGGACAAATGTCCGTGCTAATGCTGCCTGCAATTGTTGCAGATGTAGATCAGTATCATTAAGTGAATTATCTAGTAATTTTAGCCGATAATCGGCCTGCGGTTGTTCCGCAAATAACGCCCGTAAATTCAAACTATGGGCGGTGTCAATTCGACTAATTAAGCTATGACAGGTCGCCATGTACCCGTTAAAGTCGAATATCTGCCGTGAATCACGAACGACGCCATCTGCTAAGTGTTGGGCCTCATCAAGCACCAACAACGGCCGCTCTTGGCGGCTCCCCAGTTGGGCAACATGGCGCATTAAATAGGCATGATTCGTAATAATAAACGTTGCTTGGGCCGTCAGCTGATCTCGAAAGCGTAAAAAATCTTCCTTAAAGAAGGGATCATCAGCCTTCAGCGAGGCTACCCCGTGATGCGCGATTTCGCTAAAGTACGGTGCTTGATAAGTACTCAAGTGCAATTCATCCAAATCACCGGTCGTCGTCATTGTCAGCCAGACCAACACCCGCAGCTTTAATAATTGCGTCTGCTTGGAATGTTCATGCAATGCCAAGCCACGGGCAAACCGGTTTAAATCAACGTAATGCTGATTACCCTTAATAACCACTGCCGTGACTGGATTAGGCAACAACTGATTCAGTAACGCAACGCCCTGATGACGTAATTGCGTTTGTAAGACCGTCGTCGCCGTGCTAACGACTACCTGCTGACCATCTTCCTGTGCCAAGTAAGCAAGCGGCAGCAAATACCCAAGTGTTTTGCCCGTTCCAGTTGGCGCTTCGATCAACAACGGCGCTTGCTCTGCAGACTGCTTCGAGTAGTGCCGATAAATCTGATTCATCATCCGCGCCTGCTGTGGTCGATAAGTCAAGCGGTCACCAAAGACATGCTGCTTTTGAGCTTTCGTCAGCGGGTAGCGCGCGGCTTTACGACCTGCAGCTTGTTGTGGCAACCGCTGCTTGCGTAAAGCGAGCCCATTTTTGATTACTAAGTCAGCTGGCAACTGTTGCGGATGCTGCTTGCCCTGCTGAAAAGCGTATGCAAAAAGCTCCGCCGTTTCACGGGGTAACTCTGGTGCTAACTGCACCATTTGCTGCAACGTAATTAACGGCAAGTGCGCGAGGCGTTGTTGTAACGTGATAAATAGATGGGCCGTCGCAATTGCATCACTATCAGCCGAGTGCGGATGATGATGATCGATTGCGAGCAATTGGCTCAAGTCACGTAAGCGAAAACTTGGCGCCGTCGGTAATAGGATCTGGCTTAGTGACACCGTATCAACGGCTTGAATCGGCAATTCTGGATAGCCGACCCGTTGCAATTCTGAATTGATGAATGGTAAATCAAAATTCACATTGTGCGCCACAAATACCGTTCCTTGTAGCAAACTGTAGACCGTTCCCGCTAAATCATCGAACGGTGGTGCTTTGCGTACCCGGGCGTTACTGATACCCGTTAAATTCTCAATAACAGCTGGCACCGTCGTTAACGGATTAACGTCCGTCGCAAAAGTATTAATGATTTTATTATTCTTAACAAACGCACAACCGATTTGAATAATCCGGTCGCCGTCTTTCACACTAGTTCCGGTCGTTTCAATATCAACTACCGCGTAGGTTGTGTTTGGTTTCATGGTCATTTCCCCAAAATTATGGATTGTAAAGATGTTCATTAAGCTGGCTAATTAGTAACGCCATTATGCATGTAGCCAGCTCAACCAACCAATCTTTATGGCATACGACGTGATGTGCATCGCTAAGTGGTGCTAAATTATTGTTGAACTAGCCGGGCTAAAATGGCCAGTTTGCAAGTTCTTAACGATCATAAACTATCCGACCGTTAATTGGTTCAACTCGCATTGACGTCACCATCTGTAAATCACTTTTGACCGTCACGTTTAACGACTTAGCCCCGTTCAACTATCCTTCGCGCTAATTGTAACTTGCACGTCACATTGATCATTATAAATTATAGCATATTCAGCCAATCGAACTCAGCTTGACCAACTCTCAGGCTAAATCTGTCAAGCTGATGTCGATCGACGAGTCATGCTCAAGTTGGTCAAAATCAGTATCTGACGGGCACCGATAAAGTTCATGAAAATTTTCAGGGGAGAGACTTGACGTAACACGGTTAACTTTGCATGGTCATGAATCATCAGTACTGGCATAAACGACAACAACACTAACCTTCGTTAATAACTGCCTGTGGTATCACGTAACCGGTCATAATTATGTCAATTTCTTCTTTTTTCATTACTGACCGCCCTACTTCTAATCATTTCCTAATTTTATCACATTGAATTTAAGACACCACCTACTTATTACCAGTATATCAGCACCACCTTCACGCCAATCAGCTCAATCTAATTAAATTGTTACTTTCCAAACCAGTTTAACTTATGTTTCTGCTAAATTCGCATGCTTTAGCGGGGTTGACGTAGCAAAAAAAACGCTAATAAGGTATTATGAAGCTATTATTAATCTACTTACAGAAAGGCAGCGACACGATTGAAAGATCTAGCTACCGGTACTAGTCATGCCAAAATTATTTTAATTGGCGAGCATGGTGTCGTCTATGGACAACCTGCCATTGCACTGCCAATTTCGACCATTCAGATGCAAGCCATCATTCACCGCCGTGATGAGACCCAAACTGTTAAGAGTCGTTACTTCAATGGTGATTTTAAAATGATGTCTGCTAACTTAGGGGGCATCCAAACCCTCATCAAAACACTTTTAGCCCGCTTTGATGCGCCAGAACAAGGATTCGATATTCATATCACAAGCGACATCCCTTCCGAACGGGGAATGGGCTCTTCAGCGGCAGCAGCCGTCGCCGTGACTCGCGCTTTTTATGATTTCTTTGAGCGACCACTCTCACATCAGGAATTATTAGCCACGGCTAATGTCGCTGAAAGCTACACCCATGGCCAGCCCAGTGGCTTAGATGTCGCCACCGCTAGTGCCAAAAGCCCGGTTTGGTTTGTTAAGGGACGCGAAAACTTTCCAATTCCCGTCAAACTAGCTGGTTATTTGGTGATTGCGGATACCGGTATTAAAAGCCAAACTAAAATTGCAGTCGCCACCGTTCGCAACTTGCTGATGGTTGAAGGGGCTACGATTCAAGCTCGGATCGATGACTTGGGCCGCTTGACCCGTCAGACGCGCACGGCCCTTGAAGATGGTGATATGGGGACCTTAGCAACAGCTCTGAATGGTGCCCAAGATGATCTGCGGTCCATGGGGGTCAGTCACCCGGCCCTTGAGCAATTACTAGCAGTAGCGCGCCAAAACGGTGCCCTCGCAGCCAAATTAACCGGCAGTGGTCAAGGTGGCTGTCTAATTGCACTTGCCCCAGAAGCCAGTATCGCTAACCAATTATCACAAAAGTTAGCCGCGGCTGGTGCAACTGCAACTTGGGTCGAACCACTATTAAATGATGACTAATTTTAACTTTGGAGGAAAAAACATGGCGAAAACCGTTACGGCAAAGGCGCACACTAACATCGCACTAGTTAAATACTGGGGTAAAAAGGATGCGGCTCTGATGATACCGCAAAACGGCAGTATCTCACTAACACTTGATCACTTTTACACTCAAACTAGTGTGACCTTTGATGCCCATCTCAGTGCTGATCAAGTTTACTTTAATCATCAATTATTACCAGCAGCCAAAGCAGCACGTATTAGCCGATTTCTTGACCTTGTCCGTCACCGCAGCGGCCAAGCTACCTTTGCGACGGTTCAAACTGAAAATCATGTCCCCACTTCGGCCGGTTTGGCATCTTCGGCCTCCGGATTTGCTGCCTTAGCGGGAGCTGCTAGCCGCGCTGCTGGCTTACGCCTAGATGCAGCTGGTTTGTCACGTTTAGCACGCCGGGGGTCCGGTTCAGCAACCCGCTCAATTTTCGGTGGCTTTGTTGAATGGCATGCTGGTCACGATGACCAGAGTTCGTACGCCGAAGTCTTACAGGATCCCGTAAATTGGGACATTCAAATGATTGCGGTAGTCTTAAAAGCCACACAAAAACCAATCAGCTCAACTGATGGAATGGCCAGAGTCGTTGCCACGTCGCCTTACTACCCAGCCTGGGTCACAACTGCTGAGACCGACTTAAAACGGATGCGCCAGGCGATTATTGCCCGCGACCTCACCGCCGTTGGCCAGATTGCCGAAACAAATGCCATGCGGATGCACGCGCTTAATTTAAGCGCTGACCCCGCCTTTAATTACTTCACCGCGGATACGTTGACGGCCATTCAGGCAGTTAGCGACTTGCGTTCACACGGGATAAACTGTTATTATACTTTGGACGCTGGCCCGAACGTTAAAATCATTTGTGCGGGTCAGGATACTAACGTGATTATGACCAGGTTACAACAGCATTTTGACGCTGATCAATTAATTGTTGCTAAACCTGGGCCAGGCATCACGATTACGGAAAAATAGTTCAGTTTAATTTATAATGATCAGTAATGGTCATGAAAGGACATGATGGCATGATAACGGTGAAAGCCCCTGGAAAACTCTACATTGCCGGTGAATATGCCGTAGTGGAAAGTGGTTATCCAGCAATTATCGTTGCACTCGATCAATTTGTGACGGCAACGATTTCACCTAGCGAAACGATTGGGAGTATCGTTTCTGAGCAATATCAAGAAAACTCAATCGTCTGGCGGCGTCAAGGGGACACAATGGTCTTCGATAATCGTGATAACCCTTTCCATTATATTTTAGCGGCCATTAGCCTCACGGAAAGCTATGCGCACGAGTTAGGTCGTGAACTGGGTGTGTATCATCTAGGTATCAATAGTGAACTCGATAGTGCAGATGGTAAAAAATATGGTCTGGGCTCCTCAGCAGCTGTGACCGTAGCGACCGTTAAAGCATTATGTCAGTTTTATCACTTACCCATGGACAAGAGTAAACTCTTCAAGTTAGCAGCTATCGCGCACCTATCCGTTCAAGGTAATGGGTCGCTCGGAGACATCGCAGCTAGCGTGTATGGTGGTTGGATCGCTTATCATTCATTCGACCGTCAGTGGCTTCATCAGCAGCAGGCCCAATCGACTCTGACTGAATTATTGACGATGACTTGGCCAGATTTAAAAATTGAGTTATTGACCCCACCCACTGCACTACGATTAATGATTGGTTGGACTGGATCGCCAGCCTCCACGTCGCACTTGGTCGATAAAGTCGCCTTGGTTAAGGCCAAGCAACGGGGTGAATATCAGACCTTTCTACAGGCTAGTAAGGCTTGTCTCAAGCGTATGATTACTGGTTTCCATCGCGGTGACCTAAGCGCCATTCAAACTGAGTTGCGAACTAACCGCCAGCTGCTGCAAAATTTAGGTCGCTTTAGTCACGTTACGATTGAAACCCCCTTACTACAGAAAATGATTCAACTCGCTGAAACTGCTGGTGCAGCGGCAAAAACTTCTGGTGCTGGCGGTGGTGATTGTGGTATCGTCTTAATTAATCAAGCAATCGACCCGCAGCCACTATTAGCTGCGTGGGCTCACGATGGTATCGAACAACTTAACTTAAATGTTCATACGGTTCAGGACAGCCTTTCACCAAATTCTTAAGCTAGTTATTAACGAGCCTGGCACCCCTGCCGGACTCGTTTTCAGATTCTAAATTAATTGGAGGTGGCACCGTGCCACAAAGTCAACAATCCCATCGTAAAGATGAACATGTTTCGTTAGCGGAAAAATATTTTCATGGTGAACAAGCTAATGCTTTTGATCAAGTCCGGATTCGTCACGACGCATTGCCAGAAACGGCCGTTGCGGATGTTAATTTAGCCACCACAGTCGGTCAGTGGCACTGGAACAGTCCCCTCTACATCGAAGCGATGACTGGGGGTTCAAGGCGCACAGGCGAATTGAATGCCCGCTTAGGCCGAATTGCCGCCGCCTGTGGCTTACCGATTGCGACTGGGTCTCAGAGCGTCGCGATAAAAGACCCACAAGTCGCACCGAGCTTTGCGACAATGCGTGCCAACAATCCAAGTGGCCTGATCTTTGGCAACCTCGGAGCTGGTCACCCACTAACCGCCGCTCAAACGGCGATTACAATGCTCAAAGCCGATGCGATAGAAGTGCATCTTAATGTCGTTCAAGAAATCGTCATGCCTGAAGGTGACCGTGACTTCCATTGGTTGGCTAATATTCATCAATTAATTCAAAGTTTATCGGTACCAGTGATTGTTAAGGAAGTTGGTTTTGGTATCTCGCGTCCAACTATGCACCAACTCTATCAGGCAGGTGTGCGTTATCTAGATTTAGGTGGCCATGGTGGCACTAACTTTGTTGATATTGAGAACCGCCGGCGGGCTGATCGTGACATGGCCTACCTACATGATTTTGGTCTCACGACCGTTGAATCCTTGTTGAGTGTCCAACACCATCCAGATGATCTTACGATTTTAGCTGCCGGTGGTGTGCGGCAGCCTCTAGATGTCTTAAAAGCTTTAATGCTCGGTGCTGACGCGGTCGGCATGGCCGGCACTGTGCTTCACGCCCTGCTTCATCATACGGACGACGAAGTGATCGCGATGCTAACTGCTTGGCAATCACAATTGAAACGTTTATTCGCCTTAATCGGGGTAACGAGTATGGACCAGTTTAAGGATCAGCGTATTCAAGAAAAAATCTTGTTATCACCAGAACTTGTTAATTACAAACAGTCCATTAGAGATTAATATTAAACACGGTATCACAAGTCATGGAATTGAATTCCGTGACTGTGATACCGTGTTTTTGTTATAGACAATTATCAATTGTTAACTTACTAGATCAATAAAAAGTTGGTTGTCTCACGAAATCTGGTACTGCTTGACAGATGTTATGATGGTTGTCAAAACAAATATACCACCAAACAGTCAAACGTCTGAGCACAATTTTCTATCAATCATTACTTCGCCACGTACCGATAACGATTCACATACGTCTGCGGTCTACCAGCGTGCAGAATAGTATCCCCAAAACCGTGATGATTAATCGCATCCGGCAACGTTTGCAATTCCACGGCAAGTGCGTGATAGTCACCTAAGTGATCCGACTGTGTCCGGTCAGGATTAGCCGTAAAGACAACCAAGCCATTACGATCCGTATTAATGAGTAACTGGCCGTGGTCCGTGGCCAACACACCGGCTGGTTCGTCCTGGTGGTCAAGCACATAACAATCATCGTATTCAGTCTTGCCTGTCGCTTGAAGCAACCGGTCGAGCTGCGTTTGAAGCACTGGCTGATTGCGAAAATCATAAGCTGGTGTCGGGACGTAGAAGACGCCCGTGGGGACCTTCTCGTGGTCCGTATGAACCAGCTTGGTCGAGTTGATGCGTAATTGCTGTGGGTTGATCAGTGCGGCCTGACCATCAAGATTAAAGTAAACGTGACAGGTCGAATTGAATAACGTATCAACAGTGGTCACCCCGTGATAGCTGATTTGAACCTCATCGTCGGCTGTTAACGTATAGCTTACAGTTACCGTCAAGTCGCCCGGAAATCCATCGTCAGCGCTTAATAGTGTTGTCGTCAACGTGACGGTGTCACCATGGGGATCAAAACAACCCTTGAAATTATGCGTTTGTAAGCCATGATCACCACCATGTAGCAGTTGATGCCCGTTATTTGCTTTTAAATGATAAGCTTGTCCGTTTAAAGTAAACGTCGCTCCACCAATGCGTCCAGCAACTCGCCCCACCGTTTTACCGACTTGATAAGGTGTATTGATATAAGCTGCTAAGTTGTCAAAATGATACACTAACGACTGGGGACGCTGATTGACTTGAACTTCAAAGTCATACCAAGTTGCCGCATAACTCAATACTTTCAATTTACTATGATGACTATTTTCAATCGTGTATAACAAGACTGGTTCGTCTTGGTACACTCCAAATGGTACTGCAGAAATCGTACGCCTCATTCCCTTCAACCGGTACAAACTAGTTTAGTCTTTTGTTAATGTTTGTGTGGTACCGTCCACTTGAACATCAATCGGATTTCCAGCAATCAGTTTCAAAGTCGTCCCGTTATGATCCACCGTCACTTCAATAATCCGATCGCGGAAGACTTGTCGGAATGAGTACTTCGTCCATTGTTTTGGTAAGAACGGCCGGTAACTCAGTTGTCCATCATGAACCCGCATACCGGCAAAGCCTTGAACCATCGCGATCCAACCACCGGTCATTGATGTAATATGCAACCCATCAACCGTATCATTGTTGTAATTGTCAAGATCCAACCGAGCCGTCCGGTTATAGAAAGCCACGGCCTTGTCTTCATAATGTAAATCAGCCGCTAGCACCGCATGAATGGCTGGTGACAAGCTAGATTCATGAACCGTCATTGGTTCGTAAAAATCAAAGTTATGTTTTAACTGATCCTTAGAAAAATCATCAATAAAGTCATACATCACTTGTAACACATCACCCTGCTTAATGTAAGGTGACCGTAAGATGTGATCCCATGACCAATGCTGATTGATTGGTAATTGGTCAGCTGGAATTGCGGAAACGGGCGCTAAGTCCTTATCCAGATAACCATCATGTTGAACAAAGATATCCAGATCCTTGTCATATGGTAAATACATCCGATCAACGATATCTTGCCAGTGGCCACGTTCTTCAGCAGTCACGTTTAAGGCCGCTGCTTGGTCAGCACTGACCTGATCTAAAATTTCAAGCGTGTACTTCAACGTCCATTGCGCCAAATAATTGGTATTAAAGTTATTATCAACGTTGTTTTCATATTCATCTGGACCAGTGACCCCATGAATCATATACTGCTGATTGCGTTTGCTGAAGTGCACCCGGTCTGCCCAGAAACGAGCAATCTCCGTCAACACTTTACTGCCTTCATGTAAAACGTATGATGTATCACCGGTATAACGCGTGTAGTTATAAATAGCGAAAGCAATGTCACCGTTACGATGAATTTCCTCAAAGGTGATTTCCCATTCATTGTGGCATTCAATCCCGTTAAAAGTCACCATTGGGAACAATGCCCCATCAAGCCCCTGTTGACGAGCGTTATGATAGGCACCATCCAACTGTTTGTAACGATACATCAATAAGTTACGAGTAACTTCTGGTTTGGTAATCCCCAGGTAAACTGGAACGGCAAATGCTTCCGTATCCCAATAAGTCGCACCACCATACTTTTCACCAGTAAAGCCCTTTGGCCCAATATTCAACCGCGGATCATCGCCGTAGTAAGTGCTAAAGAGTTCAAATAAATTGAAACGCATGCCTTGTTGGGCCTCGGTATCGCCTTCAATTTGAATATCTGATTGTTGCCACCGATCGGCCCAGCCGGCTTCATGGGCTGACAATAAATCATCGAAGGATTGGGCACTGACCGTATCTGTCAAGCGTTGGAGCGCAGTCATGATAGCATCATCAGTCGGATAATCCCGCGACGTAACCACGACGACCCGCTTTTCAAAACTAACGCTGGCCCCAGCTTCTAACGTACCGAAGTAGCGATCAACCGTGGCTGTATCAGTCACTTCGGCCGCTTTATGGGTTAAATTCGTCACATAACTCACTTGCATCCCAGAGGTAAACTGTGGGGTTCCAAAATCATTTGGTACCGTCTGAGCAATTAACCGATCATCGGTGACTTCGTGAACGTTCCAGAAATGTTCATCGTAGTTCGCATCTTCGTTCTTAACGTCAGCATCCAGTGCGGAGGCAACTTTTAATTCAACTGCTTGGTCACTTAAGTTTTCAAACGTCACCTTCTGAACTGAAAGTTCCTTTTGCGCGACACTCAAGAAACGCTCAAAGGTCACTCGAACACGTTGACCATCTTGATCAACAACAAATGAACGCGTCAAAGTCCCGTGTTGCATATCCAAATCAAGTTTAAAATCGCTGAAGTCAGCAGTCGCCAAGTCAATCTTAGTGCCATTGAGTTTGAAATTGATCTTGATGAAGTTGACAGCATTGATGACCTTACCAAAGTATTCTGGATAGCCATTCTTCCACCAACCGACCCGGGTCTTGTCTGGATACCAGACCCCGCCAAGATAAATACCGGGAAGCGTATCGCCAGTATAATCTTCTTCAAAAAAGCCGCGCATGCCCATGTAACCATTTCCTAGACTCGTCATTGATTCTTGCAGCCGTTTGTTTTCTGGTTTGAAATCTGTGGTCACAACATGCCATGGATTAACATCAAAAATTCGTTTCATAAGTTAATTCCTCCTAGTTTTTGTATGTTTCTTTGATTAAACTAACTGCACCCGCACCAATTGCAAGAACGATTCCGGCAAAGATGAACATGTTAGCTTGTGAGTTGCCAAATAGTGGGTATAATGCAAAGCTCAATAAGGACGCAACAATTTGTGGTAAGCAGATCGAGCCGTTAAAGAGACCCAAGTAAGTCCCCATGTGTTCGCCAGATAAGGCGTTGGTTACCATCGTCAATGGATACGTATTCATTGCGGCCCAGGCCATCCCAACCAGAATGAATGAGACGACCAATGCCGATTGACTGTGAATGAAGAAAATTGAGAAGAAGCCAATTGCACCAAGTAATAAACTCAAAGCATAACCAAGTTTATGCCGATTATTCGGAACCTTGGCTAAAACATATGACCAAACAACCGCGGCAACGGACTGAACAGCAGATAAGATCCCGTACCAGTTACCAGCGGCTTGGTAGCCAGCAGAACTGGCATTAGTGGTGTGCCAAACGTTGGCGGCCATCGCACCGGTTGAATATGTCCATAAGTATTGGAACGCCATCCAGCAGAAGAATTGAACTAAGGCTACTAACCAGAAGACTTTTGGGGCTTTCTTCAAGAGTGCCAACCAGTTACCACCAGATTTATTAGCGCTTTCATCAATACCGTGATACTGCGCGTAAGTGACCGGATCATATTCCCGCACCCGGGCAATCGTGATAATTGTTGAAACGACTAAGATTGCTGCTCCAATATAAAATGACCAAATCACTGAATTGGGAATAACCCCTTTACTAGCCGTATTGGCGACTCCGAACAAGGTCAACAGGAATGGGAAAATCGCTGCAATGACGGCACCGGTATTCAACAAGAAGCTTTGAATCCCATAGGCATAACTCTTTTGGTCATCGTTGACCATATCCCCGACCATCATCTTAAATGGTTGCATTGCGACGTTGGATGACAAATCGAGAAATGCCACCGTAATCGCACCAAAAACCAAGGCCGCCATGGAAGCGTAACCAAATCCGAGCGAACCAGAGTTGGGTAACAACAACATGACAATCGCTGCAACCACGGTCCCCAAGATTAGGTAAGGTAACCGCCGCCCACCTAAGCGTGGGGCCCACGTACGGTCGGATAAACTCCCAATGATTGGTTGCACGATCAATCCCGCGAGTGGTGGCAAGATGAAGAACCAGCCGAGGTTATTCGGATCCGCGCCTAAGGTTTGAAAGATCCGGCTCATCTGTGAGCTCTGAAGTGTAAATGCCATTTGAACACCAAGGAAGCCTAGACTCATCATCCAAATCTTATTGGATGACAGTTTCGGTAACCCGGCCGTTGTTTTAGATGTTTCTTTCACAATAAAGCCTCCCAAAAATAATGTCGATTGCTTAAGTACAAGTTAAATTGTAAAACCGCTTCCAAAATAATGCAAGCGGTTGCGTAAAGTTGCATGATAGCGTTTTAATCATTTATCAGAGGTACCCATTGTTTAAAATCCACTGATATAAAGGCATGAAGTCGTTTAGCACCATACACCAAATCGTTAAAAGTTCACAAATAATTCACAAAAAAATCATTATATTGCAATGTGTTGCACAGTAGCCATAATTCCAAATAACAACTCATTTTTGAAAATAATGGCTGTGTTTTCAATAAAATCACCAGTGAGATTATCAATTTACATCGGTTAATAGCAATTATTCATGCCATCAGATTGCTAAAAACCCTAGCTTGCCTCATGATGAGCATTGACCTGGCCGACAAAAAAATCGCCTGTTCGTGCCAACATGGCAAAAACACGCGATTTAAACGCTTAAATTATTTATTAATCCGCATTTGCAATCTTTGCGAATCCATCTTGCAGATCTGTATTTTGTGAACTAGTAAAGTTAAACGTAGTCGTATCCGCACCGTCTTGCGAAACAAGAACGTCTGGTGAACCATTATGGAAAACGTACAAGTACGTAATCACACCACTGGACGCATTGAGATCAGTCGCAGCAGCCACAACTTGATACTTCGCAGCCGTATCGGCAGACGCCGTCCACTTGAGTTTGACCTTATCACCATTAACCGTGATTTTATCTTGATACTGGTTGTGCTTAATGTCCGCAGGCAAACTCAACGTACCCACGGTTACCGACTGACCATCATAAGTGCCCTCGTAAGATTGATTCATCGTATCCTGCCATGACGACATAAATGAGGCTAACTCACTCGACTTGGTTGCCGACCACAGTGCCGGCTGAGTGGTTGTGCTTGCAGACGCTTTGGACGATGATGACGATTCGGTTTTTGTCGAAACGGCAGCACTAGACGAGGACTCGGCCGTCGTCGTTATCGAATTACTTTGACGTTGGTGCCCTAACCAATAGTAGCCCCCGCCGAGTATCACGACCAATATCACAATCAAAATCAGCCAAGGCGTCTTTGATTGTGAGCTTGGTTGGTCATTTTGACGGGCGTGTTGTGCTGAGCGCGTGGTGGGTTCAGCCGCAGTCGCTTCACTCGCAGCTGGTGCTTGGAAATCGGCCGCAGACGACGTCGAACGCGCAGCCGTACTTACGGCTGATGCCGATGCTGGTTGCGCTGAACTCGTTGGTATGATTAACCGGGCCCCACAGTTTTCACAAAATAACGCGTCGATATCATTCTTCTTCCCACAATTTGGGCAATACATAATCTTCCTCCAATATCACAATTGATTGAGTCAATTCGTTACCATCAGGGACTCATCGTGCCACTATTTTATCATGGATCGATCTTGTTACGACGACTGTTGCTCTTCAACTGATTAGATTTGGCGCAACCGCCCGCTTGTTAGCCATTTAGTCATTACCTGATACAACGTCGTATTTATAGCATCGTATTTTCTGGAGTTGCCAAGAATCGCAATCCCTTAGGAAAGAAATTTTTGACCGTCTTAGCGACAACCTTTCCAAAACCAACTGGTAGTCCCTCACAAGTTAAAACGTGAAAGCCAGCTACAGGCGCACTTGCCAGCTCAAACGTCTCACCATGAACATATAACGCCCACTGTTCACGCGTTATTTCAACTTTAGGTAACAGCAAATCATCACTCGCTAAGGCTAACGCATAGCTCGGTTCAAACCGTTTCTTTTTAAAAGTTCCTAATAAAATGCCCGGACGGAAAATCTTAAGCTTCCGTGTCACCGGCATCATGGCTGGTACCCCATATAACTGATCACCATGCGCCTGCAATACGAGCGCTGGCAAACTAGTCGTTGCTTGTTTTTGTAAAAAGTCCGTCCATAATTGCCGTTGCGTGGCGCTTAACTCTTCTCGGACCATCTTTTTATCCTTAACTTCCGTTGTACCATGATAGACCAATTTGGCAATAAAATGGCCCTCACCACGCATCAAGTGTGGAAATAACCGGGCTGCCTTAGCCAACTCAAGATTGCCATCTGCCCACTCCGGCTTCGCGTCAACCATTCCAGCCGTCTTTGCCAGTGGTTCCAACTCAAACTCGGGATAGGTTGTTAGTAACCACGCCATCATTTGTTCGTCTTCTTCCGGCGCAAAAGTACAGGTCGAATAGATCAGATGCCCGCCCGGACGCAACATCTTGACCGCTTCCGTCAAAATCTGCCGTTGGCGTTCAGCACACGCCGCTGGGTAGTCGGGCGTCCAATACTGAACTGCGTCATGATCCTTGCGAAACATACCTTCACCCGAACACGGCGCATCGACTAAAATCCGGTCAAAAAATCCGGGTAATTCTTTAGCCAGTGCCGCGGGCGTTTCGTTGGTAATAACGGTATTGCGGGCGCCATAGCGTTCCACATTATCACCAAGGGCCGTCACTCGTTGCCGATTGATCTCATTAGTCACGAGTAGACCGGTCTGATGCAGATAGCTTAACAGATGTGTCGTTTTACCACCCGGTGCCGCACATAGGTCTAATACCCGTTCACCAGGTTCTGGTTTTGCAAACTCGCCAACGGTCATGGCACTTGGTTCTTGACTGTAGACGGCACCAGCTAAGTGCTCAAGCGCATTGCCGTTCACCTTGCCATAATAGCCAATCGGACTATACGGAACGGGTGCTGCCATCTTGGCGCGCATCGTGGCCGTCACAGTCTTGTTCGGATTAACCCGAAAGCCCTTTTCAACTGGCCCATCGAACGCTGCTAAAAAAGCGGGCGCTTGATCGCCTAGTAGTCGTTGATATTTTTGAATAAATTCTGCTGGTAATTGCACCCAAATTTCCTCCTCAATTAAAAAGCATCCTCAATTAGATTACCACATTTCGGCCCGACTGTAAGGTAGCAAAGATTCGCAATTAGGCAGGATTTATGCTAAATTTAACTGATTAACTGCCAGAAATATGGGAGATGTTTGTTGAATATGGAAAGAAAACTAATTGCGTTAGACTTAGATGGAACCACTTTGAATGCTGAATCCCAACTCAATTCAGCGACGATCCAAACGATGCAACGATTACAAGCAGCGGGTCACATTGTCAGTATTATTACCGGACGCTCATATCAGGGTTCACAGGCGATTTACGATCAGCTGCATCTTAAGAGCCCGATGATCAACTTTAATGGCTCATTAGGACACCTGCCACACCAAACGTGGTCCTCCGAATACCAATTCACCATTAACAAGGCCATCGTCTTAGCACTCGTTAAATATCGTGAACAGTTGGGCATCAACGAGATCATTGCCGAAAATAAAACAAGCACGATGACGGCCGGTCAAGACTTGATTGCGGGTAAGTTTTTCCCAGAAATTGCTGATAGTCCCCGCTTGACGCCGAACACGTTGACCCGTAACCCGAATTCCTTAGTCTTGTTAGTGCAACTCGATCGACGGGCAGCCATCATTGACTGGATCACTGAACGCTTTGGTGACCAAGTCGACGTTGGTGTTTGGGGCGGCCCGAACGCGATTTTAGAAATCACCTCCAAAGGGGTCCACAAAGCTAAGGGCGTCGCCTACTTAGCACATCATTTTCAAATTCCGCGCCGTAATGTGATTGCCTTTGGTGACGAACATAACGACCTCGAAATGTTGGCATACGCGGGGTTGGGCGTAGCGATGACTAATGGTACTGATAAAATCAAAGCCACGGCCGATGATATAACTGCTTATGATAACGATCAAAATGGGGTGGCCCGATA
This sequence comes from Lactiplantibacillus paraplantarum, assembly GCF_003641145.1. Taxonomy (NCBI): domain Bacteria; kingdom Bacillati; phylum Bacillota; class Bacilli; order Lactobacillales; family Lactobacillaceae; genus Lactiplantibacillus; species Lactiplantibacillus paraplantarum. The sequence continues at coordinate 1,477,301 of NZ_CP032744.1, read as the reverse complement.
CCTGAACGATTATTTTAACATTGCGGAATAAAGAACATTATCGCCAGCAATCATTTGAGACACGTCAGTTGGGCCTTTAGTTGGGCCATTAATTCATCAGACCGCAAGTACTGCTATCGACTACTCTATAATACGTAGTTAACCCCGCATTTTTAATTAGTGGCTAATCATATTGATTAACAATAAAAATCGGCACCTCCAGAACAAGCTTACATCTGGAAGTGCCGATTTATTTAGACTTAGCAATATTGTGTTAAGCTGATTACTTTATTTTGATGATTGTATCCTTGTAATCAGTCACGTTCTTCAGTGGCCGAATTAACCGTCTTAGACGGTGATTGTAAGTTAGTGGCCGTATCTGATTGTCGTTTTTCAGCTAAATACGAATGGCGCATGCCATAACTAAAGTAGATGACTAAACCAACCAGGAACCACACTCCTGCATATAATTTAGCTTGAATATCCAACCCCATGAAAACGAACAAAGCACCGAGAAAAGCGATAGCTGGCAAAACTGGATAAAATGGCATTTTAAAAGCTGGTACTGCGATGTCCACACCTTCTCGACGCCGCAAAGCGTAAATGCCCAACGAGACAAACATGAAAGCAATCAACGTTCCGGCTGAGATCAGTTGTGCTAGGAAGGCAAACGGACAGAAAGCACCAATGATAATCGCGACGATCGTCAATACGAGTAAGGCATTATTCGGCTGATTATGATGCAACTTACCAAGCCACTTCGGCAGCATGCCATCACGCCCAAAGGAGTAAATTAACCGTGAACCCGCTAACGTCATACCAATCAGGGCAGTGAACATCCCCAGTACGGCAATCGCTTGAATAACACTGGCAACAATCGGATGTCCAGCTTGTCGCAAGGCCCAGCCGACTGGTTCGGCGTTATTCGCATATGCTGAATATTTAAACATCCCAACTAAGACAAGGGCGACAGCCACAAAGAGGATCACCGCAATCACTAATGAGCCCAAAATTCCTCGTGGCATCGTTTTACCAGGATTCTTAGCTTCTGCGGAGTTCGCCGCAATCGAATCAAAGCCAATATAGGCTAAGAAAATCATTGACACCCCGGCATAAATTCCTTGCCAGCCCCCAAAAGCACTCCCATCCGCATTCAGATGGTACTTCGGAATAAATGGCACGTAATTTTGTAAGTGAATCGCCGTTGCGCCAACCACGATAAATGTCAGTACCGCTAACACTTTAAGTACAACCAAAATGTTTTCGACCCGCGAAGCCTTACTGATTCCTCGTGAAAGCAGCAACGAAACTAGGGCAATTACGAGTACGGCAATCAAGTCGACCACACCACCGTTGGTCCCAAACGTATTTGATAAAGCCTTAGGAAGCGTCAGTCCCAATGGTGATAGCAGTCCACGTAAATTAGCAGATAATCCGGAGCCAACGAACGCTAGCGCAATGAAATACTCTGCAAGTAGTGCCCACCCGGCAATCCAACCAAAAAACTCACCGAACATGACGTTGATCCACGAATAAGCCGAACCAGCAAACGGCATTGCGGCCGCCATTTCAGCGTACGCAAACGCAACTAACCCGGCAACGATCGCCGCCACGATGAACGAAAAGACCACCGCAGGGCCAGCATGGTTCGCCGCTACCACTCCCGGCAATGTAAAAATTGACGTTGAAACAATCGTCCCCACACCTAAGGCTAAAAAGTCCTTGACCGTTAATACCCGGGCTAAGTGTGAATCCTTGTCTTCATAAATACTCGGATCTTCTTTTAAAGTTAATCGTTTTAATAACCGTTGCATCAAAATCCTCCTCGTTTTACCAGCCGATCTTACCTTGCGGCCGTTTAACTAGCCCCTGTTCTGCGGCAGTCAGTGCCTCATCTAACACCGTTAACGCGGTGTCTAACTGCGTTTTCGTAATCACTAGTGGTGGTTGAAACCGTAAAATATTTCCTTTAAGCGTTATCATCACGACACCGCGTTCAAAAGCTGCGTAGATGACATCACTTGCAAACTCAGGATCTGGTTGTTTGGTCTGCGGATCCGTCACTAATTCGATCCCGCCGTTTAGTCCGTACATCCGCACCTGGCCAATTTTAGGATGGCGGTGCTGAAGCTGTAAAAACTGCTCTTGCGCATAGCGCCCATAATTGGCCGAACGTGTGACTAACTGCTCATCGGCTAAGACCGTCTAGCGTCGCTAAGGCTGCCGCACAGCAGATCGGATTGGCGGCCGTAGTGAAGACATGCGCCGGGGCCCCTAAACTTTCCATCACGTCACGGCGGCCAATCACCGCACTAAGTGGCAGTCCGGAAGCAAGCGACTTGCCGACTGACATCAAGTCTGGTCGAATACCCGGAAAATTTTGAATACTCCACAATTTACCGGTCCGGCCCATGCCTTGATTGACTTCATCGACCGCGAATAAAATACCATGTTGTTGACAAAAATCGTAGACTAGTTGGACATATTCAGCCGGGGCCTTACGAATTCCACCATCACCTTGAATCGGTTCAATAATGACACATGCTGTTTCTTCAGCCGGCAAGTAGGATTCAAATGGTGCCTTGAACGCTTCAAAATAGCGTTGTGCTAATTGATGTTCCGTCTCATGAGGTAACGTCCGGTAACAATCCGGATATGGCACGTGTACCACGCCAGGTAGCAACGGTCCCATCTTGCGTACCATGTTTAAGCTCACACCTGATAACGACATTGAACCATACGTTGAGCCGTGATAAGCATCCGTATAAGCCACTATGTATTGGCGATTAGTATAGGCTCGCGCAAATTTGATAATCGCGTCATTGGCATCCGAACCAGAATTGCCAAAAATTACTTCGTTGTCTGTGCCGGGCGCTGACTTTGCCAATCGTTCGGCCAATTGTTGCTCTGGCTGGTGATGGAAGTAAGCCGGCGTATAATGGATCAATTTGGTAGCCTGATCCTGAATCGCATGAACAACCCGCGGATGGGTATGCCCCACGTTAATGGCTGAAGCACTAGCCAACAAATCAATATACTGGTTACCATCGACATCGGTGAGCAGTGCCCCGTGGGCGTGGTCGATAACTAAATCATAGTAATTAATTCGTGCAGCAGTCGCTAAATAATGATCTTCACGTTCAATGAGTTGTTGATCTAAACGATGGTTATGACTAATCATTCACAGGCCTCCATTAATTTAATAAAATTAATTTTAATCATATTTTAATTTATATGCAAGCCTATTTTTCAGATTAAAAAGTTAACAATACCCACTTTATCCCGCTAATCTGCACTTTTTAAGCCAATTATATTTTTAATTAATAAGAGAAAGATTAATTAACGCCGCACTTATTGACTGACAATCAGGACACACAAAAAACGACTGTCCTCATTCCAATTCAGGAATCAGGTGACAATCGTTACGCTTTAATCCACTTTAGGCCCGTGACTTCAAATACCGCGCTAGTCCCCAACAAATTATGCCAACAATGGTCGTCGCCAACAACAACTGGGCACTTGCTTGGTTGAGTTCACGTTCTGACCAACCATGGTGGCCGGATATCGTAGTCAAGTGCTAGCTGCTGGCCAGCCAACCATCCGCTCAAACTAGTGATGACCATCATCAACAGATACCACCTTGCCTTTCCAAATCCACCATAACCACTGAATAATAACTGGTACCGTGTTTTCATCACGACGTCACCTCCCACCCCATTAATTTGACCACAACGATCTGATAACTTTAATATAGTGAGTTTACCTCACCGGACCAAGCTTAAGGGTTCATTCACAAAATTCCTTTACCGGGTAAAAGAAATCATCGTTGCCCGCGTCATTATTGGCCGTTCGGGTGCTGGTAATACGCCAACTTGTCCATTACCAATTGCTTGGGCTGCTAAGTAAATAAAAGCCGCATGCTGGTCTGATGGTATCGGCATGGCGCACACACGTCCTGGTCGCGACCGATCAAATCGATACCACTGAGCTGCTTGCAACGGTACAGGATGAAGTTGCAAATCGCCGGCATGAATTTTGAATGTTGATTGACGAGTCACAACCGGTGCCGGTAACCACACCCACCAGGTTACTGCTTGTCCCATCTCAACCACCGCCGTTTCGAATTTATTAACGTTATTATAGCACAGCAAAACGGGCCGTTGCGGCACCATAAATGGCAACACAACGACCCAAATCTTCAATGTTTTTTTCGATAACCTGATTTTTCTAACCGTTTAACCTGATTTTGTAAATGGTCGACCTTGGTCGTCAAAGTGTCAATTTTGACTAACAATTGTCGTAACTCGTCTTCGTCATGGGACGCTTCAGCTGGCATGTTGGGACTAGCCTGATTAGTGAAGAAGTCAGTGATCGTACTTGTTAATAAACCAATAAAGCCGATTCCACCGAACATCAGCCCAACGGCAATCACCTTTCCAACCGCCGTATGCGGAGTATCATCGCCATATCCGACGGTCGTCGCCGTTGTAATGGCCCACCATAAGGAATCTGATAAACTCTGATGCTCGAAAACAGAAAAGAGTAAGGCACTTAAAACAATAATCGCAATACTGATTGAAAATAGGTAAATAAAGCCCGTACTGTAAATAAAGCGGTGAAAATCATGGGACCACTTACCATCTAACCCCAATTTCCAAAACAAATGATGGTACTGCACCATTCGCGCTAACCGTCCTAGTCGGAACAACGCAAATACTGGGTGCATGGGAATAATACCCATTAAGTCAAATGCTGAATGAATTAAAAAAGTCTTGCGATCACGTGAACGACCTAATCGTACAAAATAGTCAACGGCAAATACAACTAATAAACCGTTACTGATACGCGTCTCAACGTGCCAATCGCCAATATGAAATGATAATAAGACCACATTGACTGCCGACCAGAGCGTCAATAACGTGATAATCAAGTGATAAAATGCGATACGCCGCTGCTGTCGCTGTTCTGCTTCCATCCTGCTTACCCCTATTTTATAAACTGGTAATAATATAATCCACTTTCATAAAAATAACCATGATAAGCGTCAAAAATTTAGTCAGCTTTACCAATTCGTTACAACCACGTTCCCAAAACGAATAGAACTGGATATAAAATGAAGAATAGCGAAGCACTCTTAACCGTCGTAATAAACGTCTTTTGCTTATCTTGAACGGCAAAAAATGGTCGCATACCTTGCCACATAATTGGGAGCAACAAGACGACCCAAATCGTCACTACTGGTGCTAATCCAAGCAAGACGTTCACTAATGGCCAAACGCCACCAATAACCAAAAAAGCTTGAATCAGGCGCACCGAACCACGTTTACCAAGATAATAAGCTAAGGTGTAACGATGGTTTAAAATATCCTCATCACGGTCAGCCGTATTATTAGCCAACTGCAAGCAAAAAAAGATCAGCGTCAACGGTAGGCACAGCAAGAACGTTGTCCCGACTATCGACCAAGTCAACGGCTGTTGACCATACGTTGATACAACCACACAAGTTAATTCAATTAGAAAAGCAATGGCTAGCGCCACGACCGTCTCACATAGTGGTGTCGCGTTGATTGGGTGAGGCCCCGCGGTATAAAAAATACCGATCGTATAGCCAACCAGTCCTAACACCAACACTAACCATCCAGTTCGCAAAACCAACCAAATACCAGGAATCAATGAAATTAAGTATAAACTTAACGCTAACCGCCCGACACCCGCAACGGGCAGCTTTAATCGTCCGATTGGATTAGTCTTTTGCGCATAACCTTCACGATCACGCGCATGCCGATAATCATAATAATTATCGGAAACGTTTACGGCCAAGTCAAAAATAAACACACTGACTAAACAAAGCGCGACATTGAGCCAGTTCACCGTACCTAAGTGATACTGCGCAATCGCACTTCCTAGAACAAACCACATAATGTTGAGTGGCGCCGTATAAATTTCTGTCAGTTCATAAAACACTGGCCAAGTTAGCCATTTTTTGAACATTTTAACAACTCCCCCACCGGTTATTTAAAGTATTAACTTGCTACTGAAATCTTTTTGACCATCGTCACCGTCGAACACTTTAACTATCAAATTTTAACAAACTTCACGGTTAACGCAAGTAAAGCAGCCAGATTTAACTAAAAATTAGGCCCGATTGGAACATCTACCATTTATGCTGACAATAAGTTCGACATTACCTACCATCATTGTTAAACGTGCCGTAAGCCCAATTAAATATTACTAACCATGTGACATACACTGTCGCAAGCGGGTGACGAAGATTAAGTAAGCCCCGTTGCTAACAATATTTCCCGGCTCATCACCTAGCATGACCCATTTTAACATGTAACCTTGCCCACAGTTACCTCGCATGCCGAATAGTTTGCAACGTATAAAAAGAGGCTTTTATTTTACAGAGACGCAAAATGGCATTTCAAGACTATCAATCTTGAAATGCCACCTCATCATCACAATTTTATTTGGTTTCTTCTGGCACTGATAATGGTAAATCTAGTCGCGTTAAATCAGCGTAGCTTTCGCGTTGGACAACCAGCTGACTGTGCCCTTGTTCGCAAAAGACGACGGCCGGTCTGGGATTACGATTATAATTACTAGCCATCGCGTAGCCATACGCGCCAGTATCAAGAACGGCCAACACATCACCAGATTTTGTTGCCGGCAACTGTTGATTCCAAATCAACATATCACCAGATTCACAGTACTTACCAGCAATTGATGCCACCTGTTCAGCTGGTAATGTTGGATCTTTAGCTAGGACTGCTTCATACTTGGCCTGATATAATGCTGGTCGGATATTATCACCCATACCACCATCAACTGCTAAGTACTTCCGAATACCAGGAATTTCCTTAGCGTCACCAATCGTGTATAGTGTCAGCCCAGCCGCGGCAACCAATGACCGCCCCGGTTCAATCCAAATTTCTAGCATTGGCACGTGATGCGCCTTGGTCTGAGCAATCGTCTCCTTGACAATGGCATCCACAAAATCCGTTGGCTGCAACGGATGATCTTCTGCCGTATACTTCACCCCAAACCCACCACCAACGTTCATGATTTGCGGATAAAAATCAAGTTCTCGTTGCCAACGTGCAAACACCCCGACGAGTTTATCGACAATCATCTCAAAGCCGTTCAATTCAAAAATTTGTGACCCGATATGACAATGGATCCCAACTAAGTTCAAAAACGGCGCGGCTTGCGCTTGTTTAACGGCCGTATCTGCCTGACCACTATTCAAATCAAAGCCAAACTTGGAATCTTCTTGACCCGTTGAGATGTAGTCGTGTGTGTGTGCTGAAATGCCCGGTGCAATCCGCAACATGATGGTCGTTAGTTGCTGACGCTGATTAGTTAGCGCAATCAATTGTTGCAACTCATCGAAATTATCAACAACCATGTTGCCAACACCGGCATCTAATGCCATTGTTAATTCTGCCAATGACTTATTATTACCATGGAACGAAACGTTAGCCATCGGAAAATCTGCCTGTTGGGCCGTATATAATTCACCACCGGAAACCACATCACAATGAATATGCTCTTGGGCAATCAACTGATACATAGCTACGGTTGCAAACGCCTTGCTAGCATAGCTAATTTGGTAGTCCACGTGGTTCGTTTCAAACACTTGCTTGAACGCCGCAATTTCAGCACGAATCGCGCCAGTATCATAAACATATAACGGCGTCTGATAAGCCTCTGCAAGTGCTAATGTATCAACGCCACCCACCATTAAATGGTGCGCTGCATTTAAAGCATCCGTCTTAATTTGTTCGTTCACAATTTAACCTACCTTCTACCAGACTTTAAAAAAAGCCGGCCACGTCATTTGACCGGTCCGGCAATGAAAAACCTATTCTGCTTCCTCGTCGCTCTTTAAAACACCACCAACACTGTAGCGATTTTTTTGCATCTCACTTAAAATCACATGAATGTGTTCTGCTGGTGCACCGGTATTCTTGCTAACTGCAGCGGTCACGTCCTTAACTAAATTTTTAAGTTGTTCTTGTGAACGACCAGCAATTAGATCAATGTGTACGATTGGCATGGGGCCACGCTCCTATCTTGAGACTCTATTTTCGAATGTTTTAATCTTACTTTAATCTTTCGCGTTTTGCAAGCCGGGATGTCGCCAAATTAATCCTCGATAACGATTGCAAACAGCGATGCATGACTTAAACACTTGCATTAAAGCCAATCCGACCCAAAGAACTTAAAAGCCCCATTTATCAATAAACATGCTAAAATTAATTTAATAAAAATGCTTATGCTACTTTGTTGCGATTAATTTCCAGTGAAGTGGAGAAAGAAGGTTCCATATGTTGTCCCATCAATTTAACCCTTATTCCGCTTGTACCAGTATCTTAGTGGGTAAAAATGCTAGTGCGGATGGTTCGACCATGATTGGCCGTAATGAGGATTCACGCGCCGCTTGGGCGAAAAAAATGGTCATCCACGCGCATCATGAATTTGAGGAACCACAGGTATTCAAATCTCAAGATCAAGACCATCCTTTTACGATGACGTTACCGAAAATCCGAGCGAAATACACGGCCACCCCTGAATGGACAGATCAATACGGCCTATTTGAGGAGGACGGGATCAACGAATACGGCGTTGCTATGAGTGCAACTGAAAGTGCTTATTGCAACACACGAGTATTGGCCGCCGACCCCTATGTCAGCACCGGGATTGGTGAAGAGGCCATGGTGACGGTCACCTTACCATATATTCAGTCCGCCCGTGAAGGTGTTGAACGCCTCGGACATATTATTGAAGAACACGGCACGTATGAAACGAACGGCATTCTCTTTAGCGACGTTAACGAAGTCTGGTACATGGAGACGGGTGCTGGTCACTATTGGGTCGCACAACGAATTCCAGATGACGCTTATGCGGTCGTTGCCAATCAACTTGCCATTCAAGAAATTGATTTTAGCGATCACGATAATTATCTCTACGCACAAAATATTCGTAACTTTGTTTTAGACAATCAGCTCGCCTCCATGGATAACGGGTTAAATTTCCGTGAAGTGTTTGGCACGGCCGACCTTGCCGATCGTTATTACAACACACCGCGTGTCTGGTATGGTCAAAAATGCTTCACACCGAGCGTGCCACAAACGCCTGAGTCGTTTAATTTACCGTTCATTCAACGCGCCGATGGACTGATCCATATTGATCAAATTCAAGGTTATTTGGCTTCTCATTATCAGGGGACCCCGTTCGACCCCGTAGGTCAAGGATCCGTGGCTGAAAAACACCAGTACCGCCCGATTAGTCTTGCTAAGACACAAGAATCACACGTCTTACAATTACGACCTGAAGTACCAGTCACCCTGAGCGGTATTCACTGGTTGGCGATGGGGGTCACCGCTGAAAGTGTTTACGTCCCGTTCTATGCAGGTGCGACGACCACGCCCGCAGCGTATCAGGTGGCAACTGAAAAGTATGATGCCACCTCGGCATACTGGATTTTCAAACACGTTGGTATCTTGGTAGATGCCCACTATCACGAATTACATGGTGACCTGCAAACCGTACAAAAGGAACTGGCGATTCAACTTGGCCACCATATCATAACTACTGACCGGCAAGTTAGCCAATTGCATGGCGACGAATTAGCGACAGCCTTAACGACCGCTAATCAGGAAGCTGCAGAACGAGCGTTAGCCGCGATGCAAGCCTTGGCAGCCGATCTGATTACTAAAAGTACCGATATGTCACCTTTAAACTATGATACTGATTTGAATCTTTAATTTTTAAACCAGCGACTAATTTGCTGAATCTTTGACTAACTTGCTCAAGACAGTTAAGCTGCTGTTAACATTAATGTCTGACTTTTAAAGCCCACCAACTTCGATTTAGCGTCGACGTTGGTGGGCTTTTTTACCGCACTACCGACAACAATAATTACGGACATTAGTTTTGTCACTGTCCGAATAAAACTTGCGCTACGTTTTTTACTATCCACTGCTGTATTTTTCTTACTAACAATGATTACCATTGTTAGTAAGGAGACTCGCCACGATGTTCGCACTAAAAAGCTTACGCAATAGTATCTTAATTGGTTGCTTCTTTAATTTAATTCTAGCCTTAACTCATTGGGCTGGTATTATTAACAGCTATATGCTGATCAATACAAATTATATACTCAGTTCATTGATTATTCTGCTAGTACTCATTAACGCAATTACTTTAACTCATCACCCCGAGATCAACCTGTCACAACGCCAACAAGTCTGGTTACTTAACTTTGCAGCCCTTCTGATTGCGTTTTTGACGGAATGGCTGTGAGGCTCATGCATATTGATTGCGTTTTAACATCACTTATAGCAAACTAAGGGTAATTCTTATATTAGGAGGCGCTTTTTATGAGTGATGTTAACAAGAAATTCGATAGCAAAAAAGATCAATTGAGCGGTAAGGCCAAAGAAGTTGAAGGCAAAGTAACCGGGGATCGTGCACGTGAAGCAGAAGGCAAGACCCAATCCTTAATGGGTAAAGCTAAGGACAAATTAGCTGACGCTGAAGAAACCGTTAAGGGCGTCGTTGATGAAGCTAAGGATAAATTGAAGAAGCAATCAGACGATTAAAACTTGTCGTGGGCACGGCGAAAACGGGTGGTAGTTCAAAACTACCACCCATTTTGTGTACGATGAATGGACTAATCGTGGTTGCTAACTAAAAGACGGCTCCGATATTACTCACATCTCGAAGCCGTCTATGGATACTAATGATTCTCTAGGCATTTGTAGGGTAGTGGTTATCTGACCCGTGACCACTGGATCAACAGCATCATGATTAAGGTGACAGCAATGGCCCCAATTGCGGCTGGCATTACGGTCATCCCTGCTAATTCGGGGCCAATTGGTCCAATCAGCACTTCGCCAAGCAGAGCCCCAATCACCCCGGCAATAATATGCCCAAGCCATCCACGTGATTGACCAGGGCTCATAATCGCCCCCGCAAACGCGCCAACTGCGGAGCCTACAATTATTACCCATAACCAATGCATGTCATCATCCCCTTTATCCTAACGGCGTTCTTTGAACTGGCGAACTTCACGATAAATAGTCAAGCCTAATTGTCCAATCGCAATCAATAATGATAATTTACCCCAAAAACCAGGGGTCTGTCGTTTAATTTTAGCCATTTTGGGCACCTCCCTATTTTCATAAACAATCACAATTACTGTGGTTGAAGTGTCTGAAAGACAAGCGTACCAATCACAATCAGAATAATCGCCCCACTAACTACAGGCAATAGCGTCATCCCAGCAATCGCTGGTCCAGCAAAACCAAATCCCAGCTGACCACCAAGCGCACCCAATGGGCCTATGATTAAATTAATTATTGTTTGCCGTTGGCCATGTGATCCCACTGCATTTGCAGCAATCCCCACGGTTAATCCAAGTATAGTAGCGCCGATCCATCCCATTGTGACCACTCCCGATTGCCAGCATTATTGTAATTAAAATTATCATAACTATAATTTTTATGATGGGCAATCAAAACGCTCATTCCACCTGACAGCACGCTGAAGTATGCATATCGTTTCCGGGTAACCCAGCGTTCACGCTATACTTGAACCATTAAAGACTTAATCGTCAGATCATAAATAAACTTAACTATATCTTTCAGAGGTGTTCGTCATGACAACAACTTACGGTATTTTTTATAATGGTCAAGCTGGTAGTGGCCAAGCAGCGACCGTCGCTCATCAAACCGCACAAGCGTTATTGAAACATGGCATTCAAACGCAATTACTTACCACACCAGGGATTCCGCGCGCAATTGCCTTAATTAAACAAACCCTGCCTCAACTAGCGGCACTAATTATTATTGGCGGGGATGGTACATTAAATGTTGCCATGACTGCCTTGATCCAGGCCGAGGCACACATTCGCATCGGGATTATTCCTATGGGAACAGTGAATAATTTTGCCACCCGTTACCAGTTACCAACTGACCCAGAAGCAGCAATTGAGCTAATTTGTACCCAGCCTGCAACTCAGTCGGTTGGAATGCTCGTTTGTAATCAACGGCGGGCAGTCGTCAGTTCACTGACATTCGGTAATTTGGCTGATATTTCTAATGAAGTTCGCCAATCAGAGAAGCAACGATTTGGAAAGCTAAGCTACGTTTACCGAGCTATTCGCCATATCGGTCACAATAAGTCACTTCCGATTCGCTATCAATTCAAACATGAACCAAGCCACACGCTAAAAACATGGTTCTGCTTAATTACTACAACCAAGTCAGTCGGCGGGCACGTCTATAGCGCATCCGCTCCTGGTAAAATGCACATCAGTCTACTTAATAACATTGGGTGGCGACAAATCATTCCATATATTTGGTTCGCACTAACGGGTAACTTGCAGCATTCCAAAGCGATTACGCAACTAACGGCAACCAGTGCCCGCATTACTAGCGCAACCAGTCAGGCCGTCACAACTCGGATTGATGGCGATCCAGCGGTCAAACTCCCAATTGAACTAAGCTATCTAGCCGATCGTTTTGAATTGATTGTACCAGCGGCATCGTAATCATTAGTCATTTCTAGCACAAACAATCAGTAATTTAATTGCACAAAATTAATTTTATAGTTATAGTTAGATGTAGTTATTTATTAACACCATTAGCTCATAGTTAATAGTAACTCACATATCACACTTCATTGGGGGGATTACGATGGCAAACGCTTATCGCAAATTTTGGGACAATCTTTTAAACTTTTCTGGCACGGCAACACGCTCCGAGTACTGGTGGCCCGTTATCATCAACTATATCCTTGGTGGGTTGCTCATTGCAATTATTCAGATGATTATGGGACATCCCATTGAAGATATCTATAATTGGAGTGATCTAAGTGTTAACACAATGAGTAAACTGATTGCGTTAATTGTTTGGTTAGGAACACTCTCACTGAAATTCCGCCGATTACATGACAGTGATCACACTGCATGGTGGATTCTGATTGACTTAGTCCCACTCATTGGGACGATCTGGTTCTTTATTTTGATGGTATTACCATCACGACCAAATCGTTGGCAGTAATTTAATTAGACGCAACATTTGTTGACTACCGCGGTCAATGAATGTTGCGTCTTTTATAACTGAATCCTTAATCATATTAATAGACGTTAAAATTAATCAAATGTTATCATTATCATAATAAATAATTTCAACTAGGAGGTCCTGATGATGTATCAAAATATTTTAGTTCCACTTGACGGTTCTGATAATTCCTATATGGCCCTAAAGCACGCAGTCAAACTGGCGCAGACGTTCAAATCAAAATTATTTCTGGTTAATGTCATTGACATCACACGATTAAATGCGTATAGTCCAGCAGCTTATGGGGGCACATTATATACCAATCTATTAAAGGTCGCGAAAGATAATAGTCAGGATATTTTAGATCGTGGTCAACAACTAGCCACCGATGCGCAAGTAGAAGCTCTCCCGATCCAAGTTAATAGCTCGCCCAAAGCAAGTATTGCCACAGATCTCCCCAAAAAATATGCTATTGATTTAATTGTCATGGGTAAATCTGGTACTAATGCGGTTTCTCGAATTTTGCTTGGCTCAACCACTGCGTACGTGGTGCAAAAAGCAGAAGTCAACGTGGCGGTAATTAATACACCAGACGATACTGATTAGCGAATCATTAGACTGGAGGGAAACAGATGATCAAAGAACGTCCTAAATTCAACTGGCTTCATCTGCTCATTTTTATTGTCGTGGTTGAAGCCATCGGCAGTTTATCAGCCTGGTTAGCCGGTGATATTAAGGCAATTTATAATGGGCTTAGCCTACCAGTGCTTTCGCCACCAGACGGCCTATTTGGCATCGTTTGGCCCATCTTATATGCTCTCATCGCAATTGCCGGCTACTTAGTTTACCAACAGACAATCAACCGACGTGACCGTATTATGAATACCGCGTTGTTTGGGATTCAATTGTTGTTAAACTTTATCTGGAGTATCATCTTCTTCAGTCAATCCGCATATTGGTGGGGGCTAGTCATTATCCTTATTCTGGATTTAGTTGTCCTACTTTGTATTTTACAGTTCTATCGTAGCAGCCGACTAGCTGCAATTTTGATGGTTCCTTACATGGTCTGGATTTGCTTTGCAACTTACTTGACATTAGGCGTCGCACTATTGAACTAGAACTAGTCAAATAACAGCCCCCGCAGTTAAATCATAACTGCGGGGGCTGTTATTTGATGTTATTGAAAGCTTAACACGGTTTGACCGTATCTTTTACAGGATAACACTTGCATTACAACGACGATGCTTAAAACATGGTGACCCAACAAAGTCTATAATGTTCTACGTTGCCGTTTTCTTGACCGATAAGGCACAGCGTAATCCTGCGGTGCATCTTCCGGGCTGGCACTCGTCCAGTGACCACTACCCTTTTTAGCCGGGCGGGCATCATCTTTGAGACAAGTAAACCGCGACCCATATTTATCTTGAATAATAAAGACTCGACTAAAATCATTGATCGTATCCACCACGGTACAATCCGTATGCTTGATGTTGAATACATCCGTATAAACCTTACTCATTATTGTCCACCCCCAAGAATTAGTAATTAACATGGTTAATATACCGCGTCTTGAATGACAAATCCATAAATATACATATTAATGGTGACAATTAATTTTATTTAATGGTCATCACAACTACTCACGATACCAATATGTCGATAATTATTCTTCTAACTAACTAGCATAGATTAGCTATTGGACAGTGAATAATTAATTGAAAACTGTTGAATAATGCATACTGCTTTTTATTTTACGGTTATCAACTACTTGCGATATAATTAAGAATATAGTTCTTTTATAGCAAAACATTACTCTTAGTAACGTGCGCCGTTACTGCTGTCATATCAGTTCAAAGATGCAACCCGCACAAGCCGAGAGCTCAATTCATGCGAGTGTAGTTTAGTGGTAAAACAACAGCCTTCCAAGCTGTAGTCGCGAGTTCGATTCCCGTCACTCGCTTAGTTATTAACTGAAATCATGATAATAATCAGTCAATTGTCAACATCATTCTATCGACCTGTATTCTAGAGAGATTATAACTTCATTAACAATCCAATCTACTCAACGATGTTAACGTAGCTGTCGCGTCCATTGATTGTCAAAGCGGCTGACTTATGTATGCATCTTCAACCTAAACTGACGAAACAGTCTTACTGGCCAACTACAACCAGCAAGACTGTTTCATAATTTTTATTGGTCAAACGCATATTATATTAAAGATAAATTAAACCCGCACTGACTATTATTGGACATTAAGATCTGAAACTTGATAAAAGGCATTACCAGTATCCGCTATGTTCCAAACACTTAATAGTATTTGGTAACCCTTTTCATCTGCTGGGATATTCACCTGATGAGTCACAAATTCATTAGGCATAGCGCCATTATCATTATAGCTAGCAATCTTCTTGAAATCGCTAAACTTGAGCGGTGCGTTCGGATTCCAGCCAGGCTTTGTCAGATAGTAATCCCACGTGCTGGTTTTATGGCGAGCTGTCAATTGCCAAGTCACACTAAGCTTACCTGCCCTTACTGGTGTTTTATACCAGCGATTTGCATTTTGCTCATCCAATTGAGCGAAATTAGCAATACCGGCACTGGCAATTTTACCATCAATGAATGTATTTTTAGGTGCCTCAATACTTTGGGGTTCATACATAACCGATCCAATATTGGTATTCAACGGTCCACCCGGATACCAAGTACTCCCCAGATAAGCTCGTCCACCTGGGTTAGTCACAAATCCATGGGCTGAAGCTTGAACCACACTACAACCTAAAAATGCAATCATCATACCAACTATAACGAATAAGTACCGTAAGATACGATTTTTTTTGGTGCTTAACATAAGATCCCCTCCCCAATTTTCACTATAACGCCACTCCAAAATACTTGCCACAAAGATGCACAGAGATCAGTTCAATTCAAGTATGCCAATCACGGCTTAGCATTGAATAACGCTTAAGTCATTTTCCCATCAATAAATTATTTCACTACTCGTCATCAAAGACTCTTTGTATCTTTACCAATAGCTTCAGACATTCCTGCTAATGCCCTCCAGTGAATTCCTGATTGATGGTTCATTTAATAAGTTGTTTTAGTAGTCGTATCAGCAAGTGTGTTTATTTCTCATCACTTATAATTATCATGTATCACAATTCATGTTTACATCATAAAATGTGGATTGCATCTATATTGACAACATTTGCCATCTTAATATATTGTATAAATTTAGAATATGCTATTCATTTTTCTTTAAATGACAACTTCCGAGTATATTCTAATGAACCCATCCTAGCTCAATCACCCCAGGCCATTTACCTTAACAGCTTTGAGCTAACCGACTTAATTAAACGGAGGTAACACAGATGGATCTTATTATAGTAATTGGCAGTATTATCGCTGGTATCGGTATCATCATCAATGTTGCTAATACACGTGTCAAATATGGCTGGTTTACCCATTATCAAAGTAGAAGTCGTCCGCTCAATTATGTTAGTTTATTATTAATCATAATCGGATTAATCATTGTCATTAGCAAAGCATATCTAAACGGGCAACTAAATTAATTTCAAGATTAAATCGGCCATTAAGAAACAATGTGATTTATTATACAATAATCTAAAATTACAGTTGGAAAGGTTATATCGACTTCTCGCTAACATATTAAGGAAAAAA
The DNA here is from genome assembly GCF_003641145.1 of Lactiplantibacillus paraplantarum. Classification (NCBI taxonomy): domain Bacteria; kingdom Bacillati; phylum Bacillota; class Bacilli; order Lactobacillales; family Lactobacillaceae; genus Lactiplantibacillus; species Lactiplantibacillus paraplantarum. The sequence goes on along the minus strand of NZ_CP032744.1, from coordinate 1,460,573 downwards.
TCATGTTTAATAAAAATTTGTTCGACTACTTTCAAAGCCTATCTGCAGTTGATTGGACTGTTGACATAGTTGCTGTGGTTATTATTGCCATCATCATTTCTTATCTATTATATAAAAAATTACATCACTAAAGACTGCCTGCGAATATCATTTTTAAGGCAATATAATGTCTTTTGATACCATTTTTCTGTTGAACAAAACAAAGTGATTTCAAAATTAACAGCCTTCATGCTTACACGATGTTGGTATGGCTTAATCTACATGAGTGACATTAGCAACTAGACTTGTGCTAATCAACTAGTTGACTATTGAAAGAGCATAAAAAGTCTGGGCAAAACTGAGCACAATTTTTATGTCAATATTGTCGAAACGTTGCCTGTTCCGCCCTCTTTAAGATTTTCGGTAGCTAGGATATCAATTAGAACTATCGATTGTTCGCGCTTCACAGCACAATAAAAGGCTCTCATTCTTGAGAGCCTTTTATCATCCTATAGATAGTGTTATAACAATATTCCTACTTAACTTCCGAAGTATTCACAATGGGCTGCGTACCCCGCTCCGAAATAATGGTAACCATCATATTATTGATCAATTGCAGCTTCTTATCATCCGACAATTGCATCCCTGTATCTTTTTCCAAACGGGCAATCGTATCTTCTGTAATTGAAACGGCACCTTCCACGATGACTTTGCGGGCGGACAAAATTGCTGAAGATTGTTGTCGTTGCAACATGGCGCTGGCAATTTCAGTCGCGTAAGCAAGGTGCGTTAAGCGTGTTTCCACGATTTCAACTCCCGCGACATTCAGCCGTTCCTGAAGTTCCTCCATTAATCGGTCAGAAACTTCGGTTGGATTGCTCCGTAGCGTAATCTTTTTATCGTCATCAAACGTGTCATAGGGATACTCTGATGCGACATGCCGTACTGCCGATTCACTTTGAATTTCAACAAATTGTTCATAATCATCTACCGCAAAGAGCGCCATACTAGTATCAACAACTTTGAACACGATAACGGCCGCAATTTCCACTGGATTTCCTCGGAGGTCATTAACTTTTAAGATGGCACTGTTAAAGTTGCGAACCCGCAACGAAATTGAAAACTTACTGGTCAACGGAACGGTCATAAACAGCCCCGAATCCCGAATTGTCCCGATATACTTACCAAAAAATGTCAGCACCCGGGCTTCATTAGGTCCAACGATTGTTAAAGAACTAGCGCCAAACGCCGCAATAATAATTAGTAACGCCCCTAAAAAAATACTAGCAAAGTGGTCGCCCGTCGCACCGACCCAAACTAACCAGCCACCGACCAATACGAACACAATCGCGAGCACTAGCCCAATATAGCCATTAATATGAAACACTTGTTTTTCTTTCATCATGACTACCCCCTTTTGGACCTAATTATAGCATAAGCGCCGAACACGCTATTAAAACTAGTCCTTCAGCAACCATCCTCCTGATAGACAATTAACAATCACTTCCGTTATTCTTATCTAGCCAACAAGCTATCTTATGATGGCACCTCAGCTAACTAACTGTGACTTAAACTTTTTCACTTTTTCGCGTACGACCGGCAAAGCACCAAGTCGTCATTACCAGCAATAGCGTAAATGGCCAGGCGACTTGATATGGCCGCATAAAAGCGGCTGTTAGCTCAATCTTGGTTTTAGCCTTGATGGCCGTCGCAGCAGTTCTAATTCGCTGGTTAGTTACCCTGACCTGACTTCGAACTTGCCGCGCTACCTGCTGATGAACTTGAGCCTTAACACGAACTGGGGCAGCTTGCAGTGACCGTGCTTTTAACACCTGAACATATTGATCTGCAACCAATCGGCGGGTCTTTGTCGCTGTGATTGGATCATGTACCACTTGGGCCGTTTGCTCGGCCGCCAATTGGTGATCAACTACTTGCAGTGTATCGCGTTTGGCCTGGTTAGAAATCGATAACTGAGCAACAGACACCGCCGCATACGACTTGACTCGTGACTTAGCAGTTGTCAAATTCACCGCCAAAGCTGACACGAAGATGGCAACGGCTAACGATGTCCCAATTTGGCGGAAAACACCAATCACGCTTTGCGACGCTGTCAATAGCTCACCGGTAAAATCACCAGCCGCTAACACCGTAATTGGTCCGATAATCGTGCCGTAGCCTGCGCCAATTAACAACGCCGCCAATGCAAATTGCCAGTACTGACTTGTATTCATCATACTAAGCACACCATAGCCCGCAACCATTGCCAGACTACCACTGAAAATTACGCGCCGCGCACCAAGTTTCGCTAATAAAAACCCACTGATTGGTGAAAAGATAAAAATCATCATTGATGCTGGCGTAATCATAATCGCAGCCAGCAGTTCCGGCTTACCTTGAACTTTCGTGAAGAAGCTCGGCATTAAGACTAACAATGCCACCATAAAGACCCCTGATAACACGGTCGCTAACGCTGCACCGTTAAACTGCCGGTCTTTAAATAGCGCTAATGGAACCATGGGTGCTGCCACGTGGGCTTCCGTCCAGATAAAAGCAAACAGTGCCAGCACACTAATGACACCCAGGCCAATAATCAGTCGACTCGTCCATCCCCAATCATTTCCCTTAACTAGTACCAAGGTCAATGCTAATAAGGTCGTCATGATTAAGGCACTCCCACCAAGATCTAGTTTCGCTTGGCCATGACTGGGATGACGCCACGATAACCATACCAAGCAGCCACTAAACGCAATCACAACTAATGGCACGTTGATCAGAAAAATGCCCCGCCACCCCCAAAACTGAGTGACTGCACCACCAATGGTTGGTCCTAACGCTGCCGCTAATCCCTGCATCACGCCCAGCCCTGCAATCACACTAGTCCGCTTGTTAAGTGTGACACTCTGAATGCCAATCGTCATACTAGCCGGAAAAACGATGGCTGCACCAATACTTTGAATGGCCCGTCCAATAATCAGTAACCCCACACTGAGACTCAATCCAGAGGTTAGTGAGCCAATACCGAATAACCCTAATCCAATTAAGTACATTCGCCCACGGCCCCAGACATCTGCCAAACGACCTAGTGGAATCGCCAAACTAGCAAACAGAACAGTATAAATATTTAATGCCCACGACAGGTGCGCCAAATCAGTGTTCAACCCCGTTTGAATTGCTGGCAATGCAATATTCATGACCGTCGTATCAAGCATACACAGAAAAATCCCAATCATCATCATCGCAATTACTTTCATCGATTTTTTCAAAATAACCGCCTCCCGTTAAGTTAATGGCAGTATATCTGGTAAAATGGAAATTAATAAATACTTACGTTACAAAAATGGAGATGTTGTTACCGATGAACCCACAAATACGAAAACGCCAGAACTTAGCTGCAGTCTATGAAGCCTTACTACAGCTCATGTTACAAAAACCGCTAAGTCGCATTTCAATTACGGAACTCTGTCAGCATGCGCAAGTTTCTCGTACTTATTTTTATCGCAATTTTACGAGCTTTGATCAAATTATTTTAGCGTACCAAAAGCAAGCCATCCTCCAATATTTGCGCCAATTACCACGACAATCGAAGGTTAAACTGCAGGTATTGATGACTCAATATTTCACCCTCATGCAGCAAATGGCAGCGACTAATCAATTATTGATCAAAAACGGAAAAAGCCAGATTTTCATTCAAAGCTTTGAAGCCGTCTTCGCGTTGCTCATCAAGCAGGATCGCATTATCGGTTCGAGCAATGCCGCGCTCCGCCAACCGTACTACACTGCCTATTTTTCGGGCGCCGTCGTCAACATACTCGTCCATTGGCAGCAAAATGGCATGGTCGAAACGCCCGCTTATCTCGCTCAACAGGTCACCAAGTTCACATTACGCCACAATGAAAGTACAACCTGAATAGAGATTGGGGACAAAAATAAAAGTGTTCAGTCGCTTAAGAAAAGACTTCTTCTCAAGAAACCGAACACAATTTTTCTGCCAATATTGTCGAAGCGTGCGCCAAAAGGTGGCTTACTACAGACCACCTTTTGGCGCACGCTCCTATCATTCAATTCACACTATTTTATATTTCTACTAGTCAGGTTAGTCGCGATGATAGCGCTGCTTGACACGTTTCATTGCCTGTTTGCCGCCAAACATCCGCTGAATTTTTGCCTGTTCTAACTGGCGTGAATTAAGCCCCTGATAACTCATCTCGCGTTGTAATTTTTGATAACTCTGTAACCGTTCTACCGTCACCGTGCCAGCTTCAACGGCTGCTCGTACGGCACACCCAGGTTCACTGGTATGGGTACAATCATTAAACTTACACTGCGCTGATAACGTTGCAATTTCCGCAAAAGTTTGATCTAAATCGCCCACAAAGATTTGCAGTTCACGCATTCCCGGCGTATCAATCACACAGGCGCCTGTAGGTAGAGGTATCAATTGCCGACTCGTCGTTGTGTGCCGTCCTTTATCATCATCTTCACGAATCGTTTTCGTCGTCAAGACATCTTGTCCGAGTAACCGGTTAATTAAAGTCGACTTACCAACCCCCGAAGAGCCTACAAAGGCCACCGTTTGACCAGTCGTTAGGTATGGTTGCAAGTCATCCAATCCTTGGCCCGTCTCGGCTGAACACGTTATCGTTGACACGCCAACACTCACGTCCGCCACGGCCCGTAACTTAGCCGCTAAATCCGTACAGACATCTGCCTTTGTTAAGATGATCACCGGTAACGCACCGCTATCCCACGCAATCGTCAGATAACGCTCTACGCGTCGCACATTAAAGTCCGCATTCAGTGACATACAAATAAAAATCGTGTTGATATTAGTCGCAATGATTTGACCATCATGCTGATTCACTGCTCCCCGTGCCAAGACACTTTGACGTGGTCGGATAGCTTCAATCTGAGCCTGATCATCAGCAGTTGGACACACCTGAACCCAATCACCAACAGCCGGAAACGCCGTTGGACTTGTTGCGGCATGGGCTAGTTTTCCGGTAACCCGAGCTTGCCGTTCGCCAGTGGCCGTGATGACTTGGTATAAATCACGGTGTTGGCTAATAACGCGACCGAGCATTTGTCCGTCTTCTTTAAGACTGGTTGTTTCAACTGCGGTCGTCAATCCATATTTAGTTAAATTAATTGTCAATTTTATAATCCTTTCGCAAAGTGACTCACCCTGATGCTCTGCGAATAAAAAATGCGCCCAGTTTATCCCACTGTGCGCAAAAACCGTGCGGCGTGTTCACATGCCGTGGTCATTCGTCACATTAGGGTACACGAAACCAAGCGGGTCTGACCCACTTTTTTCGTTCAACAACGCCCTAACGAATGACCGACATAAAACACCCCTCCTATATTTGATAGTTATAATTTAACAAGGCTTACCAACATTGTCAACCAAAATCCATTCACCAAGGCAAATCAACGCTAATGTGCGCATTGAAATCTTGTTGGCGTTTTAGCTTAGTCAGCCGAGTCACCTGGCGTTCCTGATAACCATGTGCAACAAATGCATATTCTGGCTTATCGGCCACTAGCGCTGGTAATTCAATATTGCGATCCGTTACCACGAACGTTGAAAAACAAGTTAAGCCCAAAAAACGTTCCCCCGTCTTCAAATGTTCGCCAATAATTTTAGTAAACACCTCGATTGACCGATGACCGACGCCCGAAACGTAAGATTCCGCGCACATTGAGTCCTGTAACCGGAATGGCAACAAAAAATTGACTTGATCAATTGATACGGTCACCGTCTCAATCCGCGCTACTCGCGATGCCGCAATTGATGAATTATCATCAATGGTCGCCAGGATTTTGCCGCCGAAAACTGTATCATGCTCATTCAGATCCGCGGAAAACACACGGTGATTGCTAATTGATAAAGTCTGTGAAATTTGAATGGGTTCCATGGGTACACCTCATCATCCTTATTATTTTTAGACTGGTTTTGTATTATGCATATATTTATTGACATGAATTTGATTAAAACGCACTAATTAGATGAATCCTGTTCGTCGGCAATATTGTACACTTAGTTCGATTCCCAAAACTAGCTGAGTTATCGCAATTATAATCAGTCTGACAGTTAATTTAAAAAACTGCTGTTCATGAGAAACGGTACCTAGTCCACTAATAGTTGCGTACATCCATGTCTGCCATACGAAGACTATCCGACTGGAAGGCCAGCATTCGAGATATGGGTGCCGGCTCAAACCTGTGCAGTCACGTTCCGACATTATTAGCAGATCTGATTTGACTGACACAGATCAGCTAATAATGTCTACAGCTTGGTTACAACTTCTTGTTGGCTACTCACAACTAGTTTTGATCATGAAAAAGTTCGTTAATACTTGGTCGGCACGAACAACTTCTTGACGACGAATGATATGATACCCTTGAGCAACAAAAAATGGTACGGCCGTAATTGAAGCCGCAACCGTATATTGGGTAACTGATACTGATGCTTCTAATGTCGTCACCAACCACTTAGCCAGACCTTGACGCTGATATTCCGTATGGACATAAAGACAATCTAAGTATCCCGTAGCTAGGATATTACCAAAAGCAATTAACTTCTGTCCATCCAATATAACCATCGTCGTTGTTGTCAATAATCGTTGTTGCCAATGCTGATGAATAGTAACGGAATCAGTGCCCAGCCAAGCCTTAATCTGCGCCGTCGAATAGTCTCGGATATTTACCTGTCTAACAGTTTGTTGAAACAAGGCAAGAACCTCGTTTAAATCATGTGCCTGATAACGGCGAATTTGCATGTTAAGCTACCTTCAATCAAGTAAATTTCATGATAGTCAAAATGTAATTGCTTCACCGATTATATTTGACTATCATGCAACATTATTTCAATAATATATTACCAAGATTAACCAAACATCACAATAATAGGCCTAGTCAAGGATATCGATACTTGCTATCCTTGACTAGGCCTATTTAAACATGTTGTGCCAAAAAGCCCACGTATGTCGCAGGCAATGCCAAGGGCGTCAACTGATATGACTGAGATTGATAGCGCACGCGTCCATGCTTTAAATCGAGTACTTCAACTTGACGTGGTGCATGGGTCAAACCACAGCCCACTAGCTTTAACACAGCTTCTTTAGCCGTCCAAAGTTGCCACCCCAGCCGCTGTCGTTCTTGCGCCGATAAGGTTTGTAAAAGATGCCATTCTGCGGGCGTAAAGGCCCGTCGAATGGCATCTAAATCATGTGGGCGCACCTGTTCAACATCAATTCCCAGTGGTCCTGGGCCCAATGCTACCATCACTAACTGGTACGTATGACTAACACTGACGCCTAATTGGGGCTGACTCGGAAAATACGGCTGTCCCAGTCGGTGATAAGCCAATGGCACCGGTAATAATTGTTGAATCAATTGTCGGCTCACAGTGCGCTGCGCTTCCCGACGCGCTGTTCTGGTAACATCGGTCGGTAATTCTAACCACTGCCAATTGAAAGTAACTTGCCTAATTGACATTAACTTAAGTGAACCCCTTTATCCACGTATACCACATCACCAGTCATCCCAGTCGACAAATCACTTAATAAAAAGGCGGCCACGTTGCCAATTTCACGCGTTTTTACCGGTTCACCATCGACAGTCATACTACGAGATAGTTTTAATAATTGCTGATGCTCATGAATTCCCGTAACTGCCAACGTTTTAACCGCTCCGGCTGAAATCGCATTTACTCGAACTTGTTGTGGACCAAGGTCACGGGCCAAGTAACGAACATTCGCCTCTAGGGCTGCCTTAGCAACACCCATCATATTATAATTTGGCACGGCGCGTTCTGACCCAAAATACGTTAACGTCACTAGACTCGCTCCGGATTTGAGCATTGGTCGAGCTGCTCGAGCAACCGCAATCAATGAATACGCGCTAATATTTTGCGCCAGATCATACCCGGCCTTCGTTGTATTCACAAATTCGCCTTCTAACGTTGCTTTGTCCGCATAGGCGATCGCATGAATAATGCCATCGATAGCACCATACTGCTGCTTGATACTTGCAAACGCCCGGTCAACGTTGTCATCATCGGCAACATCACAGGCAATCAACGGTACAGTCGGCGCCACAAATCGTTGCAAACTTTGTTTCAAACGGTCATTTTGGTAAGTCAAGATGACTTGGGCCCCTTGTGCCATTAGTGCCTCGGTACACCCCCACGCAATACTCCGTTGATTGGCAACTCCCATAACAACAATGGTCTTACCCGCTAAAATTCCGTCCATACTTATCATTCCTCACTTGTTTAAAATTGTCGATAACGGGCTTGGCGTTGCGCCACTAGTTCCGTCACCGGCTTGGCTGTTAAAGCCGTTAAAGCTTCGTCAATGGCTGCTTTGAGTGGCTGACAATCAGCTGCAGTTGCCACTTCTGGAATAATCCGATCAATAACGCCGTCCGCCAATAGTTCTGTGGGCGTTAAGCGCATTTTTTCCGCAGCCTCAGCCGCACGTTGGGATTGCTTCCATAAAATTGTGGCATAGCCTTCGGGCGACAGCACTGAATAAGTGCTATTTGCTAGCATCCAAACCTGATCGCCACACGCTAGGGCCAGCGCACCACCACTACCACCTTCGCCAACAATCAAACTCAAAAATGGTACTTTTAACTGCAATCCCGCTAATAAGCAGTCAGCAATCGCTCGACCTTGCCCTTGATATTCCGCATCAACCCCCGGATAAGCACCCGGAGTGTTAATTAAGGTCACAACGGGCTGCCGTAATTGTTCTGCTTGCTGCATCAATCGTAGCGCCTTCCGATAACCGCTAGGCGTCGCACAGCCAAAGTGCCGGGCTTGATTTTCAGCTAAAGTTTGCCCCTTCTGAATGCCAATAATGGTTACGGGTCGGTCGGCAATCGTTGCTAAACCTGCGATCACAGCTGGATCATCAGCCCGTTGACGGTCACCGTGGCAGTCAAAGAAGTCTTCCGTCAAGCCATCAATCAGCATTTGAATGCTAATCTTATTAGCGGCACGCGCCGCCTGAACTTGTTCATAGGCCGTTGTTTTAGACATTCTGATGACCTCCCTGGGTGATTGTTAATAATCGTTGTATTGTTTTTCGTAAAGCCGGTCGAGGCACGATTTGATCCAACCAACCATTGGCTAACAACCTCTCCGCGCGTTGAAAATCGGCTGGTGGTGTCTGCTGAATGGTTTGTTCGATCACTCGCCGACCCGCAAACCCAATTAAAGCACGCGGTTCACTTAGCATAATGTCACCTTGCATGGCAAAACTAGCGGTGACCCCACCCGTCGTTGGATCAGTTAATATTGTAACATACAATAATCCAGCTTCACGATGATTAGCAACTGCCGTTGACACTTTAGCCATCTGCATCAATGCTAATGATCCTTCTTGCATCCGCGCACCACCCGAGGCTGTAACCATAATGACTGGTAATTGTTGGGCCGTACAATCATCAAATAACCGGGTGATTTTTTCCCCCGTCGCCGAACCTAGGCTCCCCATCATAAAGTTTGTATCCATCACACCTAAACCAAACCGATGCACGCCTAATCTTCCAATTCCAGTTAGGACACTTTCGTTCAGGTGGGTGGCCGACTTGGCACGTTGCAACTTTTCCAAGTATGCCGGGTCATCAAAGCTGATGGGCGCACTCAGATCAGCATCCCGCTCTTCAAAGTGTGACGTCAATTGTTGAACTCGTTGCCAGGCAGGTAACCGAAAGCCATAATCACAATGGGGACATACCTTGAACTCACCAAGATCTTGGGTATAACAATCTTCATGGCAAACTGGACATCGCGTCAATAGCGCGTCCGGAATGTAGTCCCGGCGAACAGCTAACTGCCGTTCAGTGGGCGCTTGAAACTTGCGCTTGGGCATCACTTAACCACCCTTTCAAAAAGTCTTGTTCGATATAGGCCGTGGTATACGTGCCCCGACGAACAGTTGTATCTGCTACTAATCCTGCTAAGAAGGTTTGATTTGTTTGAACCCCCTCAATCGTCAGTTCCAGTAGACAACGGTGCATCTTGCGAATCACCGTCTCCCGGTCGGTGCCATGAACAATCATCTTAGCAATCATCGAGTCGTAGAACGGCGCAATCACACTACCAGTGACTACTCCAGCATCAATTCGAACACCGAGCGTCCCCATTGGATAAATCAACTGGGTAATTTTACCCGGCTGGGGTCGAAACTCGTGGTAGGGATCCTCCGCATTCAGGCGACACTCCATCGCAACACCATGAATGTGCACGTCTGCCTGGGTGATGGTTAATGGCATTCCGGCCGCAATCCTTACTTGTGCTTTGATCAATTCAATTCCCGTTACCATTTCAGTAACCGTATGCTCAACTTGTAACCGTGTATTCATTTCTAGAAAATAAAATTGATGCTCTTGATCCATTAAAAACTCATAAGTCCCCGTATTTGTATAGCCCAACTTTTTGGTTGCATTAGCCACTAATCGTCCCAACTTGGTCCGCTCAGTGGTTGTAATGGCCGCGCACGGACTTTCCTCTAATACTTTTTGGTGATTCCGTTGTAACGAACAATCACGTTCTGGCAAATAAATCACGTGCCCTTGTTGATCGGCTAAGACCTGTACTTCAATGTGTTTCGCCGGGGCAATGATTTTTTCTAAGTACAATCGGTGATCATCGTATGAAGCTTGTGCTTCCTGCTGAGCTGTCCGGAACGCCTTAGCTAAATCTTGATCATTGTTAACCGCGCGAATTCCCTTGCCACCACCGCCAGCAGCGGCTTTAATCATGACCGGGTAACCCAAATCATGAGCAGCTTGCAGGGCCGCATCAACATCCTTAAGCACCGATGGACTCCCAGGAATCACTGGTACCCCTAATTGTTGCATGGTCTGGCGAGCATTTTCCTTATCACCCATTTGATCAATCACCTCAGGGTGTGGGCCAATAAACGTTAACTGGCAATCCGCACACATTTGGGCGAATTCAGCATTTTCAGATAAAAAGCCGTAGCCTGGATGAATCGCTTGGCAGCCGGTCAAATTAGCAGCACTAATAATTGCTTGCATATTCAAATATGACTGGTTGACGGGACCCGCCCCAATACAAACTGCTTCATCAGCCAAATGGACAAATAAACTCTCTTGATCAGCCACCGAATAAACAGCGACCGCTTTAATACCCATCTCATGCAGGGCACGAATAATTTGGACCGCAATTTCACCACGGTTCGCCACTAAGACTTTTTTAAACAATCGCCATACCTCCTTTAGGCTTGGATTACAAAAGTTAAATCAGCACTAACGACCTCGTGACCGGCACAGGTAATCACCCCATGACCCGTTCCAATTTGCCGGCGCAACTTAGTTAACGTCACCATTGCTTCTAGCCGGTCGCCGGGCCGAACATCCGCCTTAAAATCAGCTTGTCGAATCCCACCAAAAAAGACGTTATTACCGTGATGTTCTGGCATCGATAATAGAGCCACGACTCCCGTTTGTGCCAAAATTTCTAATAATGCTGGTCGGATCATAGTCCGGCCGGTCAGTGTTGGGCTCTGAAAAAACCATTCATTAATGGTTACCAATTTTTCTGCTGTCGCACTAACACCTGGTTGAACCGTCATGATACGGTCTAATAATTGCAACGGAAAACGTTGGGGAATTAAATCCATTACTTCCATTAAGCGGTCGTCTCCTCAATGGCAAACAATGGTTCATCAAATTCAACCATAGTTGCATTCTTAATTAGTACTTCCTTGACCGTCCCACTAACAGGACTGGGAACCTCGTTAATCATTTTCATCGCTTCAATCACGCACAAAGTCTCCCCAGCTTTAACGTGATCACCGACTTGAACAAACGGTGCTTGTTGCGGATCAGCCGCTAAGTAGGCGACCCCAACTAAGGGTGCTGTAACCGTTGTCCCTCCCGCTTGGGCCGCCGTTTCACTCGTTGGTGTGGGCGCTGACACTGGGGTATTGACCACTGTTTGGTGTGGTTGCGTTGACGTCGTTTGGACCGTTTCAGCTTGTTTATTCAAATGCAACTCAAACGTGGTCGTCTTGATGTCCATCACTTGGGCACTGGATTGATTAAACTGCTTGATTAGGGTAGTCATCGCTTCTGTATCCGTCATACTCATGCGTTCACCCACTTCTTAAAAGCGACCACCGCATTATGGCCCCCAAAACCAAACGAATTGCTCAGTGCATAAGTTGGGGCTTGGTGTTGCGTCGCAGGTGTTACTAAATTGACTGGGCACTCCGGATCTTGATCCGTACAACCAATATTGGCAGGTAACTGGCCCGTCTGCAGCGCACCGATTGTTGCAACGGCTTCAATCGCACCCGCAGCGCCTAATAAGTGACCTGTCATGCCCTTAGTACTGCTGACCGCGACATTTTGACCAAATAACGCTTCAATCGCTTGGGCTTCAGCACTATCATTCGCATGGGTAGCCGTTCCGTGAGCATTGATGTAATCGACATCTCCTGGTTGGATACCCGCTTCCGCGACTGCTTGTTTCATGGCACGTTTGGCACCAGCACCATCTGGTCGGGGGGCTGTCATATGATAAGCATCACTAGTTGTCCCGTAACCGACAACTTCACCAAGGATCTTAGCACCCCGAGCTTGGGCATGGGCCAACGTTTCTAAGACTAACGTCGCACCCCCTTCACCCATCACAAACCCATTGCGCTGGCGATCGAAAGGTAACGATGCCAACGCTGGATCGGTTGCTTTGGACAACGCCGTCAGGGATGCAAACCCTGCAATACCAATTTCGTTGACCGAAGCTTCCGAGCCACCCGTAATCACGACATCTGCTTTCCCCTGACGCAAATATTCGAACGCATCACCGATGGCATTCGTTGCTGACGCACACGCAGTCACAATCGCTTGGCTGGTATTTTGCGCGTTAAACTGCATCGCAATATTGCCAACGACCATATTAATAATTGAATTGGGCACGAACAACGGTGAAACCCGTTTGGGGCTCTTGTCGTGCATCTTGATCACTTGGGCTTCAATTGTTGTTAACCCGCCGATACCCGAGCCATAAATAACGCCTAGCCGTTCGGGGTCAACATTGGCTTCATTCAGTCCGGCTTGCGCCATGGCTTCACTCGCACTGTATAGGCCGTAAACAGAAAATAAATCTAAACGTTTCGCTAATTTCTTTTCAATTCGTTCTTCTGGCCGAAAGTCCTTAACCTCACCGGCAACTGTAATCCCCGTGGGCGTCGCGTCAAACTTCGTAATGGGTTTAATCCCAACTTGCCCCGCGAATAACCCGGTTAAAAATTCATCAACACTATTACCGAGGGGCGTTACCGCGCCCATTCCAGTCACAACTACTCGTTCTGTCATTGGATAACCTCCCATATCTATATCGTCATACCACCATCGACTGTTAGTACTTGTCCCGTTAAGTACGGCTGGTGCAACAAGAAATCAATTGCTTGAGCAATTTCGTCGGGCGTCCCAAAGCGTTTGAGTGGAATATCACTTAAAGCGGCCGCCGTGACACGGTCATTCAATTGGGCGGTCATTGCCGTCGTAATCATTCCTGGAGCCACTGCATTACAGCGCACTTGCCGCCGAGCCGCTTCCTTTGCCGTCGTTTTGGTTAATCCGATAATACCAGCCTTACTAGCCGCATAGTTCGCCTGGCCAACATTGCCATGTAGCCCAACCACACTCGCAACGTTAACGATAGCGCCTTGCCGTTGTCGCTGCATGACCTTTAAGGCGTATTTGGTCATATTGAATGTGCCTAATAGATTTGTTTGAATCACACTCATGAAATCTTCCGCGTGTAATCGCGTTAACAACTGATCATGGGTCACACCAGCATTATTCACGAGCCCATCTAAACGGCCAAAATTTGTCATTACGGTATCAATTAAATTGGCCGCTGATTGATCATCACTGACATCACCAACTAATTGCGTCAACCGTGGATATTCAGCTGTCAATGCTTGCCAATCCGTTGCTTCAATTTCATGATGAACATTTAAAATAACACGGGCACCTTGACTGGATAGCCGTTTAACCGTTGCTAAACCGATACCTTTGGCAGCTCCGGTAACTAAAATCACTTCATCCACGTTCACGTACCTCCTTCGTATCCTGACAATAGGTCTGCCAATCCGTCACGTCTTCAATGGACCAAACCCGCACCCCAGGCAAGGTTTGTTTGGCAAAGGTCGCCAAATTATGTCCCGGGCCAACTTGAATAATCTCATCGACTTCATACGTCGCAATTCGTTGTAAGCAAGCCGCAAAGTGCGTCGGCGATACTAACTGTTTTACTAACGTCTCCTTGACGGTTGCCCGACTAAAAGGCGCGACGGTTGTATTACTGATGACCGGAATCTGAGGGGCTGCGACGTTGATAAAGCGTAAACGCTGAGCTAGCGCTTCGCTGGCTGCCGCCATCAATGGTGTGTGTGATGCCACCGCCACGTCTAACGGCACGACGCGTTTAACGCCCTGCGCTTTTAAATAGGCCGTCACTGCTTGAATACCAGCTGCATCGCCACCAATAACAATCTGATCAGCCAAATTGTAATTAGCTGGATACGCCATCCCCACTGCTTGCGCACTTTGACAAGCAGCTGCAACCAGTGCCGGCGTCACTTTGAGCGCCGCCACCATCTTTCCGGGATGCTGTAGTCCTGCTCGTTGCATATACCGCGCCCGATCAGCCACTAGCTTCAAGCCATCCGTGAATGGTAGAACGCCAGCCGCCATTAACGCCGCATACTCCCCAAGACTTAAACCGGCTAAAACAGTCGGACAATTATCAGTTAGTGCTGTTAATGCACGATACAGTCCCATATTCATCGCTGTAATGGCAACTGGCATTCGTTCAGCATCATCAAGCCAATCGGCCGTTACCCGCAGATCCCAGTCCAATATTTGATTAGCTTCGTCGATCGTCGCTTGATACGCTGGTAACGTTTGATAAAGATCGGTCCCCATATCGGCAAACTGTTGTCCTTGACCACTGAATAAGATTGCCGTTTTCATGACTTAATCCTCGCTAGCTTCTTGATGAGCCGCCACATAATTAACTAAATCACCAACCGTGGCTAAGGCGTCATCCGTTTCGATTTCGATATCATACTCGTCTTCGATCTTATCGATCACTTCAAAAACATCCAGACTATCAAGCGCAAGATCCTCGGTAAAGTTCGTCGTCATCGTAATCTTGTCAGCATCCACATCTAGTTGTTCCACGATCATTTTTTTAATTTGGTCAAAAATTTCAGTTTTAGTCATTGTTCATTCCTCCAGAATTTTTAGATTAATCTTAAATGCTTAATTTCAGTTATCAATTAATACTCAATTACAGCACTACCGACGGATAATCCGCCGCCAAAACCGGTAAAGACAAGTTTGTCGCCACGCTGAACTTGCTGTTGGGCAACCATCTCAGCAAACAGAATCGGTTCACTGGCCGCTGCGGTATTACCGTATTGGGCAATGTTCAGGGGCAATTGTGCTGAGGTCAAATTTAATTTTTGACCGACGCTAGCAACAATCCGCGCATTGGCCTGATGAAGCACAAATGCCTTAATATCACTCGATTTGAGATCCGCTTGCATTAACGCCTGCTCAATCGAACGTGGGACTTGCTTGGTGGCAAAATCGTAAACCCGCCGACCGTTCATTTGAAAGGCCCAACGGTTGTCATCCGCCTCATCAGTAGCTACTGACCATGGATTTACCCGGGGTTGCTGTCCCGCTGTCAAGTAGTGTCCATCCGTACCAAACGTCGCATAATGACTCCCAAGCCAGCGCCCAGTCATCAGGGATGGGTTAGCGCTGATCAACATGCCACCCGCGCCATCCCCAAATAGAACAGCAGTACTGCGGTCATGCCAATCCACCAACCGACTTAACGTTTCACTACCGATTAACAGAGCAGTCTGGCCTGGTTGTAAGTATTGGTGAACCAACTGCATCCCATATACAAAGCCCGCGCAGGCGACATTGATATCAAAAGCAATCGCTTGTTCAGCCCCAATCGCTGCTTGCACTTGGGGAGCCGTCGCCGGCGTCAAATAATCCGGTGACATGGTCGCTACGATAATCAAGTCAATCGCCGTGGCCGCCAACTGACTTTGGTGTAACAGCTGTTGAGCCACTGAAACGGCCAAACTAGTAGTGGTTTCAGTAGTCGCGATGTGGCGAGAACGGATGCCCGTCCGCTGTTTGATCCAATTGTCAGAAGTCGGCATCAATTGCGTGAGTTCTTGATTCATGACTTGAGTGGTAGGAAGTGCTTTGGCACTCGCTAAAATCGAAAAATTAGTTGTCATGGTTAGTTACAATCGGCAATATTTAAAAAATCTTCCCAAACGACAATTGCCGAATTGCCATTACCACCTTTCTATTTTGAATCCGTTGCACCAACGATAAAAGTTAAATCAGTTGTGCAGGCGGCCTTGTCATTGACCATTGCTTGACAACTGACCGTTCCCATATTCGACCGTTGCTTGACCATCTGGACATGCAACTTTAAGACATCTCCGGGACGGACAATCTTACGGAACTTAGCATCTTTGATAGCACCAAGATAAGCCGTCTTACCAGCAAACTTTTCAGATTTCAAAATCAGAATCGACGCGGCCTGCGCCAAAGCTTCAATAATCAATACGCCCGGCATAACCGGGTTACCGGGAAAGTGTCCTTGGAAAAATGACTCGTTGATGGTGACATTTTTCGTCACCACGATTGACTCACCCGGATTTAGTTCGTCCACCCGGTCCATGAATAAGATTGGGTACCGGTTGGGAATTAATTGCATAATTTCACTTGCTTCTAACACGCTCATAATTAGTCGCTCCTTTCACGGCGTTTGGGAATGGCATTAAGTTAATCGTCTGGCCAATCCTTGTCAATTGATTTCAGTAGATTAATTCATAGTATGTCACTTTTTCAACCTCTTAAATCCCGATAAAATAAGCCTTATCCCACCTTTATTTTTTTGCGAATAATTTCTTGTTGGTCATTTTTGGGAGCCGTAATCCGCTGACGAACCCGCGCAGGTTAGCGATTTGACTATAAAGTTTATAATCAAGTTTTTTCCTATTTCTGATTTCAGTTGGCAATGATAAATACATTAATTCCCGCTTGGCACAAACTTGAAGTATGCAAAAAAACAATTGTGCCTAAGAACATGCATTCTTAAACACAATTGTTTTTTACCGATTGATTTTCAAATCGCTTCTCAGCCTAAGTTCATCGCGTACATCTGCTTTAATCCCCGTTAATTTTCAATCTAGGTGGCACCACCAGTTAGTTTTTGAGCCTTCCCGACAATTGTTGCCGATAAATAGATGGACTTTGCTGGAACCATTTTTTGAAAGCCCGTGAGAATGATTCTGGATCTGCATACCCTAATAAATAACTGATTTCAATCAGACTAAGCGCTTGATCTTTCATCAATGGCACCACCAAAGTCTGGCGAGCAATTTGGACCTCGTCATTAAAGGTTGTTCCTAAAGCCCCAAGATTTCGTTGTAGCGTTCGTTTACTGAGATTCAAACTTGCTGCCACCTCATCAATTGAAAAGGAGCCACTAGGGATTTTCTTCAACAGTAGCGCTTGGACAGTTCCAAGCAATGATTGGTCGCGTTCAATGACCAGCTTCTGTTGATCTAGTCCCGGTTGTAAAAATGTCCACATTGAATTATTAGCCGAGATAAACGCCCGCTGTAAATCCGCGACTTGAAACTGAACACAATTATCGGTCAGTCGTTGGGACCGAGTGCCGATCACGTCATCAATCTGAGCGCCGTATTGATATTTGCTACCAATCGCAGTCGGTTTAATTGGTTTTCCCGTGCCCACCCGTAATAAACTGATTAACAACAATTGTTCCGTCATAACCGTGAAGCGCGGCAATTCGATGCCAAGACTATTTCCCACAATATGGATATTAACAACATCTGACTTAGTGACTATTTTCAAATGAACCGGACCTATCAATGATTTATAGGTCGCCATGCGTTCAATCGCTTGTTCACCATTCTTAGCAGCTAATGCCGCGAAAAAGGACGGCATAAACGTATTAATATTAGTAATATTGCCTAGGCCAAGAATCATTTCATCCGTTAGTTGATTATCAAACTCGTTCATTAATTGCCAATACTCGACATCAGAAAGTGTCAATTGTTCTTGCCAAACGACCTTATTAACGCCGGCAGCTTCAAGCAGGCTGTTTAAATCAACATCAAGACTTTTCATAAAACGTTGAAACTGTTCAGAAACCATAATTTTCACACTAATCACTCCCACTAACTGACATGCATCATGATAAAATCAAAAACGCGTGTCGGTAAAATCAGCTTGGCAAGTACTAGCGGTTTTGCACCAAAACCGATAAGATAACGTGCCCGTGGTCGCCGCTGATTGACCGCCTTAGAGATTGCTTTAGCGATAATCTTAGGATCAGACATCATTCGCGACGAATATTGCTGGCGCATACCAGTGGCAGCTTTTGTCGCCTGTGTTTGATACGCACTATGACGTGCTGAGTCTTCTAGATGGTCTGCAGCAATAAATCCCCAGTTGGTTTTAATCCCACCAGGTTCGATGATTGCAACCTTGATACCAAAATCCTTCGTTTCCATTCGTAATGCATCACTAAACGCTTCGACCGCATACTTAGTAGCATGATACCATGCGCCCATGTAACTCACCAGCCGACCGCCCATCGACGACGTATTGATAATGCGCCCATGATGTTGCGCACGCATGTATGGTAAAACTAATTGTGTTAGCCGCGCCATCCCAAATAAATTAACCTCAAATTGTTGCTTGGCTTCATCAATTGAAACATCCTCCACGGCACCGTATGAACCATAACCCGCATTGTTGATCAAAATATCAATGCGACCTTCATTGGCAATTAAGGTTGCTACGGCCTGACTAATTGAATCTTCACTGGTAATATCTAGTGACAATGGTTTGACGCCGTATGGTACCAACGCTTCAAGTTTATCTAGTCGGCGTGCAGCACCATAAACAATATGATCTTGCTGAGCCAAGTCCTTCGCCGTCTGAAACCCAATCCCGCTGCTTGCACCCGTAATTAAAATAACTGCCATCTCAATGACCTCCTATGTTTTATCAATACCAATAGTTTACATAGAAAGTTGCAACAGCTTAATGATTTATCACGTCATCATCATAACATTACGTGCCATATTTTATGATGATTGACAACTAGCGATCAATTGTAAAATCAGTTCAGGTAGCTAATGATCCGGCCGCCAACAGCCTACAAACACGTCACGGGGCAAGTATTGAAAAAATAGCAGTCAAAAGAATTCGCTTGAAATTAACTTCAAGCGAATTCGTATACTGTAGTAATGACGATTTATCACTCTAATAACCATCAGCCAACCATCCCACTAACTAAACGACCTTGGACTTCTGACTGCATTAATAGCCACAATAGGACGCTAAAACTCACCATGACACCTAAACATTGGCCTTCAAAGACCGTCAGTGTTGGTAGTTGCAAAAGTCCTAATTTGCGTCGTTTTTGCCGTGCCAGTTTAATAATGACTTCACCCATGACCACAACTAATAATGGTAACATCACTAACCACCAGCCACTACCAAACGAATCAGCCAAGCCCGCATGATTAAAATGTGTCACGACCGTTTGGGGCGCCAAGCCAATCATAATGACACACATCAAAACGGCAGTACCTGCAATTGCTCGCACGATCCAAGTAAAGACGCGCATTGCACTCACCTCATTTTTGATTCAGTATAGCAAGTTGACTGCGTGACAGATAGTAAAGTGCGTTTTTTTGAACGGTTACCTATCAAAGCAATCACCCCCAAATACGAATTAAACATCTTAAAGTTTCAGAGCTAAAATCTATTCACGGCGCTCATCTGCCTAATACAAACATGTCGGCTAACCTAACACGGCAATCCAATACTAGGTGCTACAAACTAAAAAAGTCGCTTTAGCACAAATTAATTTGCGCTGAGGCGACTTTTTGATTTATTCGCATTTCAATCTTCAAGCAACTACTGACACTAGCAGTTAGTCAATCACAACCATCGCTTTGATGGTCTTGCGATTTTGCATATCCTGGTAAGCTTGATTAATGTCGGCTAATGGGTAGGTTTGCGTAAATACCCGGCCCGGATTAATATTACCATCTAAGACGGCTTTGAGTAAGAACTGTTTGTCATAAGTCGTGACGGAAGCCGAACCACCTGCAACCGCAATATTTTGGGCAAAGGTTGATCCAAGCGGCCGGTTGTTATAATGCGGTACCCCAACGTAGCCCACGCGGCCACCATTGTGTAAAACACCTAAGGCTTGGTCAATGGCTGCTTCGGTCCCAACACATTCTAACGCCGCGTCAGCGCCACCACCGAGAATTTCACGTACTTTAGCGATGCCTTCTTCACCACGTTCAGCAACGACCGCGGTCGCGCCAGATTCAAGTGCCATTTGTTGGCGGTCCTCATGACGGCTCATCAAAACGATTTGGGAGGCCCCGCGCAACTTAGCCGCAATCACGGCACATTGACCAACTGCGCCATCCCCGATAACGACCACTTTGTCACCCTTTTGGACATTCGCACACCGTGCCGCGTGATAACCCGTTGGCATCACGTCGGCCAACGTCAGCAGTGACTTGAGCATGCCTTCCGTATAATCACCAGGTTGGCCAGGAATTTTGACTAGTGCCCAGTTGCCATAAGTGAAGCGAATGTATTCTGCTTGGAAACCATTAGACCAATTTGTATGGCCTGGATGCCGATCACAAGTACCATCAAAGCCAGCTAAACAAGCTGCACATTTACCACAACCGTGCGTAAATGGTGTGATGACAAAATCGCCTGGTTTGACCGTCGTAATTTCGGAACCAATTGCTTCAACGATCCCGATGGCTTCGTGACCATCATTGGTCGAGTGTGCATCTTTATTATCGCCATGTGCGTAGGCCCACAAGTCAGAGCCACAAACGCAGGTCCGGACAATCCGCACAATGACATCGTCATCAGCTTGCAACGTTGGTTTGGCAACTTCCTGAACAGAGACGCGCCCAGCTTCTTCAAAAATTGTTGATTTCATACTAATCACCTTTGGCCGCTAAAATGACGAACTCGTCAGCGGTCGTTCCCTTCATAAATTAAAATAATAATATTGAAAGTCAATAACACACCTTAATTATAACAAGGTTATACGTACCACGACTAGTAATTGCACCAGCCAAGCCGGTCATTGACAAATAATATGATCACTCATATATTTAATTCTAGACTTGATAGTTAACTATCAGTCAAGAATTTTCTAGAAAAAGGAGCTTACCGATGTATTTAACCATTCACGATGTCGCCAAACGAACCGGCCTCACCACGTACACATTGCGCTATTACGCCAAGGAAGGGCTCTTTGATTTTGTCACGCGCAGTTCCAATAAGATCGGTACAAGATTATTTAAGGAATCTGATTTAGAATTTATCTATCTCATTAAATGTTTAAAAAATGCGGGTCTAACCATCAAAGAAATTAAAACGTTTGTTGACTGGACTATGGCCGGTGACGCCACCATCTCAAAACGGCGGGCGATGTTTCAAGAACGACGCACCGCGTTACAAAAACAATTGGCGGAATTGCAAGCGACACTAGACGTCGTTGATTATAAATGTTGGTACTACCAAGTTGCTGACGATGCAGGAACTTGTGCTGTGCATGATACGTTGGCCGATGATGAGTTGCCTGAGAAAATGCGGCGCGTTAAGCATCAGTTGGCAGCCCAACATAATTTTACAGCGGATTAGTTGCAGATTAATCATTGAATCGAAACCGCATTCATTAGCATAAAATCATGTTGAATTTCAACTTATGATTTAAAATGATTTAAATCATTTTAAATACTCAATACACCTCTTTGCACTCAAAAAGCAGTAGGTCGTTAAGCCTGCTGCTTTTTGATGCTTAGATTAAAAAATCACTTCATACCCTATCCATCTCGCAAATTACCAGTCGCCCTTTACGCCGTCACCAAGGTCAAAAAACGGTGGTTCCAAATCCGGTCCTGATAAAAATCAATGGTTTGTTGGGCACTCATCATCGGATTAGCCGTCGTCGTAGTCAGTCCCCGCACCATTTTAAGTTGGTAGCCCAAACCGTGTGCCATCTTGATCGTCGTATCAACGCAAAATTCGACTTGAGCACCACAGATTTCAAGCGATTGGCACCCAAGCATCGTTAATTGGGCTTGTAAATCCGTCTGATAAAAAGCATTAGCGTGCGTTTTGTGAACTACTATGTCAGTGGCTTCAATTGGCAGCGCTGGCATAATCTGCCAATCGGTCGAACCGGTAACCAAATCCGCATCGTGATGTTGAACAAACACAATCGGCTTATTTTGTGACCGATACTTTGCAATGCGCTGTTGGATTCCCGACATTACAGTCGTCAGATTGGCAACGGGTTGCGGGCCGCAACAGACGCCAATTTGCATATCAATAATAATCAATACATCAGCCATGTGGAAGCCTCCTTAAATTAACTGGTTTAGTTAGCGTCAACCGTTATCATCAACGTCCTCAAAATTCAGTAAACTGTTTTCAGCCTAGCACATTATCCTAACGTTTCCCAGCGTTTAATTGAAGTCACCGGTAAAAATCACAACAACATCATAGCACTCAAGTTCAATCAACCGTATCGGCGGTATGACCATCCAATGCGCGGCGCATCCGTCGCGTATAATCAGTTAGCACTGCCGTCGCTGGTTGATGTGTCGCAATCAAATGCACGACCGCACTACCAACGATGACCCCATCAGCAACTTGTGCCATGGCTTGGGCTTGCGCTGGCTCATGGATACCAAAACCAATCGCGACAGGTAACGTGGTCGCATGACGAATCTTCGCCACCAACGTCGCTAAATCAGTCGTAATGTGCTGACGGGTTCCAGTTACACCTAACGATGACACGACGTAGATAAAGCCTCGTGCCTGGTGGGCAATCGCGGCGATACGTGCGTCATCACTCGTCGGCGCAATCAACGGGATCAAAGCGATACCATACTGGTCTAAAGTTGGCCGGAGCTCACCAGACTCCTCTAGTGGCAAATCGGGAATAATCAAGCCAGCCACATTTAACTTTTGGCACCGTTGCGCAAAGTCGGCATAGCCGAACTGATAAACAATATTCGCATAAGTTAAAAACACGAGTGGAACGGCCGTTTTTTCTCGAATTGCCGCGACCAATTCAAAAACCCGTTGGGGGGTGATGTGTTGGTCAAAAGCGCGTAAGTCAGCAGCCTGAATTTCGGGCCCATCAGCCACGGGGTCCGAAAACGGAATGCCAATCTCAACGAGGTCACAGCCCGCTTCCGCTAACGCGACTACCTGGGTGACCGTTGCTGCAAAATTAGGATCACCAGCCACAACAAAGGCAATAAACGCCTTATGATCTTGAAAAATTGTTGTTAGATCAGTCATCAATCGTCACCCCCCGATACTTAGCAATGGCCGCCACATCTTTATCACCACGACCGGACAGCGTACAAATAATGGTTTGATCACGACGCATGGTTGGTGCTAATTGTTGCACGTAGGCCACCGCATGGGCACTCTCAATCGCACAGATTACCCCTTCCACTTTGGCGATCAGCTCAAACGCCTGCACTGCTTGATCATCGGTGATCCCCACATATTGGGCCCGACCACTTATAGCTAGATAGGCGTGCTCCGGTCCGACACCCGGATAATCAAGTCCGGCTGAGATCGAATAAACCGGGGCAATTTGTCCCGCCGCATCTTGTAAAAATAGTGATTTCATACCATGGAAGATGCCAGTTCGGCCACGCTCGATCGTCGCGGCCGTCAACGGCGTTTGAACGCCCTTGCCAGCTGCCTCGCAACCAATCAACTGAACGGATGAGTCATCAAGAAACGCTGCAAAACTGCCAATGGCGTTGCTACCACCACCAACACAAGCCACGACTGCATCCGGCAAATGGCCCGTTTGGTCAAGAATCTGCTGTCGCGCCTCAACACTGATAACACTCTGGAACTCATGCACCATCATTGGAAATGGGTGTGGCCCCGTCGCCGACCCCATAATATAAGCCGTATCATCACAACGTTGCGTCCATTCTTGCAAGGCCGCGTTAATCGCGTCTTTCAGTACCATCGATCCAGTCGTGACCGGATGGACCTTGGCCCCTAATAGTTGCATCCGATAAACATTCAGGGCTTGGCGATCCGTATCTTCCTTACCCATGAAGACCTCACATTCCATCCCGAACAGCGCCGCGATGGTCGCAGTTGCCACCCCATGCTGACCGGCCCCAGTTTCAGCAATCAGCCGTTTCTTGCCCATCTTTTTTGCCAGTAGTGCCTGTCCCAAGACATTATTAATCTTGTGGGCGCCCGTATGGTTCAAGTCCTCACGTTTAAAATAAATCTGGGCACCACCTAATTGATCTGATAACCGTTGTGCATGGTACAACAACGATGGTCGGTTCGCATAGTTATTCAATAAGTCAGTCAACTCTGCTTGAAACTGCGCATCCTGCCGGTAATGTTGAAAGGCACGGTCCAGACGCTGTAGCTCGGTCATTAAGGTTTCTGGAACGTACTGACCCCCAAAGTCGCCGTAACGACCTGCTTGTGATTGATTTTTAATCATGCTAATTCCTCCATATTTCTCGTTAGTAATGGTGCTGATACGCCCATTTGGTGCGCCCGTTGGACCATCAGATCGATTTTTTCACGGTCCTTATTGCCGGCCGTCTCGACGCCACTAGCCACATCGACCATTGCCGGGTGTAACTTGTTAATTGCCGTTACGACATTCGTCGGTGTTAAACCACCAGCCAAGATAAACGGCCGGATGGGACGCTGTGATTGTAATTGATTCCAATCCAACACCTGTCCACTACCTGGACGGGCATTATCCAACAATAAGTAATCCGCTTGACATTGCGTAGCATTCGCTGGTGGCATCGCTTGAATCACCGGCACATGGGCGGCCATTAAGGACGCAATCCGGGGATCATCGACGGCAGCGTGTAGCTGGACCACCTGAATAATGTGCTGTTGCACGAGAGCTAAAATTTCCGATAATTGATTAGTTGTAAACACGCCGACTCGCCGAATACGCGAATCTAACTGCTGGGCTAGTTGGCGCGCAGTCGCCACTGTGATTTGGCGTCGCCGGCCAGGGGCAAACACCATTCCAATCGCATCCGGTTGTGCCCGATTAACCATCACGACATCTGCTGGTCGCATTAAGCCACAAATTTTGATTTGAGTCATCCACGCACCCCCGCCCGCAGTTGCATGACGGCTTGACCTTTATCTGGTGCACGCATCAACGTTTCGCCAACTAGCATGCCGTCAAAGTCAGCAGCGGCCAACTGTTGAACCTGTGTGGCCGTTTGAATACCAGACTCGGCGACCACATAACACTCAGCCGGAACTGCTTGCCGCAATTGGCAGCTCGTTGCAAAATCGACACTAAAATCTTTCAAATTACGATTGTTAATGCCAATAATCCGGGCCCCAGCCGCCACCGCTTGCTTAATCTCAGCCGTTGTATGAACTTCTACTAACGCACTTAAATTCAGCTCATGAGCCAACGTAATGAAAGTCTGCAGTTGAACCGGTGTTAAAATAGCAACAATCAATAAAACCGCACTAGCACCAGCAATACGAGCACTCGCAATCTGGCTTGCATCCACAATGAAATCTTTACGTAGTGTGGGTACCGAGACCGTTTGCGCAATAGTTTGTAAGTAAGACAACTGTCCTTTAAAATACCGGGGTTCGGTCAACACCGAGATGGCATCGATCCCAGCAGCAACATAGTCTTGCGCAATCTGTAAATAGTCAAACTCAGCCGCAATCAGCCCCTTAGAAGGTGACGCCCGCTTAACTTCACCAATTATCTGTAAGCCCGGCTGGGCCAGCATTGCTTCAAATGATAAAACGGGTGTGGTCATTTTTCGAGCTTGTTGGATGCGCTTCGCACGATCCCTAACTGGCACTGCCTGAACCCGTTGTTGGCTTGCCTGAACGAGTTGATCTAGTATCATGAAGCCATCACCGCCTGACTTTCCTGAATTAAACGTTCTAGCTCGGTTGCAGCAGCCCCTTGATCGATCGTTTGACGGGCCAGTTCAAAAGCAGCCGCTAGGTCCAACTGCGGTTTGGCAATGTGTAATGCCGCTGCAGCATTCATTAAGACCACAGCACGTGGTGCGCCTGGTTCCCCAGCGAGTACTGACCGTGTGATGGCAGCATTGACTTGCGCGCTACCGCCAATCAAGTCAGCATGATCACAGCGCGACAACCCGAACTGTTCTGGTGTTAGGGTCAGCGTTGCTTGACGCCCATGATTGATTACGATCACATCAGTAGGAGCCGCTGCAGAAATTTCATCCAACCCATCCTGGCTGTGCACGACCATCGCATGTTTAACACCTAAGCGCGTCAAGACTTCGGCTAACGGAGCCATCAAGGAATGCCGATACACTCCTAATAGCTGCATCTCCGCGTGGGCCGGATTAGCTAAGGGGCCTAACACATTAAAGATAGTTGGAATCTTGATTTGTTGTCGAGCCGGGGCAACAAACCGCATCGCCTGATGATATTCACGCGCATACATAAAGGCAAAGTTCGTCCGATCTAGCAGTGCTGAACTCTGAGCCGGTGTCAAATCAATTTTGACACCGAGCGCCTCCAAAACATCCGCAGCCCCACTCTTGGACGACGCCGCCCGGTTACCATGCTTGGTCACTGGCACCCCTGCCGCCGCAACCACTAGTGCGGTGGTCGTTGAAATGTTAAACGAATTCGACCGGTCCCCGCCCGTCCCAACAATTTCCAGCGTGGGCCGATTCGGGATGGAATTGAACCCCATACAGTTGACGACCCACATCTTCCACCGCCATGATTTCCTGATCATCGCTTGTCCCAATGATCCGAAAGTTCGCGGGTAAGCAGTTAGAATCGGCTACCAATGAGTGATAGCGCGCCGCAACGAACTGCATCGGACAATCTTTGAATAGTGGTGACGGCTGCACGTGCATTAACGTAGCCTGCCCGTGAACTAAGTGCTGGGCTGCCCGCAACGAACCCCCAAAAGCCGTGACCATGACTTCTAAGCCCATACAAACGCCGAGTATTGGCACCTGACCGGCTAATTGTTGTACCACCTGTGGGCTGACCCCCGTATGGGCTGGCGTTCCCAGTCCTGGTGACAAAATAATATGAGCAGGTTGTAGCGCTTTGATTGCCGTGACCGTTAAGTCGTCATTTTTAATCACCCGGACATCGGGTGCCAACCGACCAATCAGTTGATACAGGTTATAAGTAAAACTGTCATAGTTATCAATTAATAATTCCATCGTCGGCCAACCTTTCTGCGTCTTGTACTGCCTTAACAACCACTCGTTGTTTGTTCTGGCACTCCTTAAATTCTTGGATGCCGATACTGTCAGCGACAATCCCCGCACCCGCTGGAATCACCAACCGTTCATTCATTCGGTAAGCCAGCCGGATACCAATCGCCATGTCCAAATTACCGTTACAATCCAAGTAGCCGAAACAACCACCATAGACGCCCCGTGGGACCTGTTCATAATGATTAATCAGGGTCATCGCTTCAACCTTAGGCGCTCCGGCTAACGTCCCGGCTGGAAAAGTAGCGGCAAGTACTTGGAGTGCCGTGGTGGTGGGCGCCACTTCTGCGGCCACGCGGGACCCTAGGTGCATGACTTGTGAATAACGAATTAATCGTCGCAAATTAGTCACCCGGACACTTTTAAACTTTGCAACTTGCCCTAAATCGTTACGTCCCAGATCAACTAACATATTGTGCTCGGCAACTTCTTTAGGACTGGTTTGCAATTCATGGGCCAACTGCTGATCTTCGGCAGGTGTTCGACCGCGACGCCTTGTTCCCGCCAATGGATACGTTGCGACCTGTTCACCATCTTTCGTGACTAACGTTTCTGGTGACGCTGCCGTCATTTCAAAATCAGCTTGTTTAAAATAACAGTTATATGGTGCCACCGTTTTTTGAAGTTGCTGATAAACTGCCAGTAATGACCCCTCCATGGTCCCCAAACACGGATTAGCATAAATCATTTGAAAAATATCGCCCGCGTAGATGTGCTGTCGAATGTGGTCAACGCGCCGCGCATAAGTAGCCTGGTCCGCTTGCATCTGTAGCGGCTGTTGTAAGCGGAACGGCGGCAAAGCTAACGGTTGTTGTAATTGTTGAATGATGGCAGTCAGTTTTTGCGTTAACTTAGCTTGTGTTGCGGCGTAAGTGGCCGTTAGATTAACGGTTGGGATCAGCTGTGTCAGCCCCAGCTCGTGGTGACGGTGGTCATAGACCAGGACACTCGTGACTAAGAATAAGCCCAGGTCATCAAGGCCAGTTGTCGCTGCTGATTTTAATTGCAACTTGGATACAAATTGTTGAACGTATTCATAACCGAAGTATCCTATCAAGCCACCAGTAAATGGTGGTAGACCTTGAATTCGCGGCGTTCGATACTGGTCTAGAATCGCTTGTAGCGTTTCATTAGCAGGGCGATCATCCTTGGCAAGCCCTTGTCCCGTGAGACTTTGCTGCGGTTCAAAACTGAAATAACTATAGCGCTGATGCCGATCAATCGTTAGTGCAAAACCGTTCCCCATCTGATGGACAATTTTAGCTACCGCGAGTGGATCAAAAGCGGTGAGTGGCCGTTTGACCATCACTGGCACGTAGGGATAATGATCTCGATAAGGGATTAAGGTTGGTAATGTTGGATTCATATTGAACCACTCCTCATTAATTAAGATATTTTTATTTGAGTTGTGGTTAGTTGCCATCGTTGCTGCATTGAACTGCCCCCTATCAAAAAAATCCGTCCATGACTAATAACAGTCAAGGACGGATTTTTCCGCGGTACCACCTTGGTTGGACACCAAATTACCCCATTCAGGTTAGACTTGGGTCCCAGCTTAGCGAAATGCAAACACATTCCCGGGAATTGACGGCTCCCTATCGTCGCGAGGTATTAGAACAAAGCTGTTCGTTAGTCGCGCCCTCAGTGGTCCATTTAATAACTTGCGTTCGATCGCACTCTCAGCAACGGCGACTCTCTTTACGGGCATCATTATCTTGATCTCCACTTCATCGGTTTCATGGACGAATATTAAGTTGTTATTAACATTAAAACTTGATGAGCGATTTGTCAATAGTTTTATTTTAGTTTAATGTTTTAGATTATTAAATTAATGCTTATTAGTCCAATGGCTGCCAAAAAGTCTTGCGGTAATGCCAGATCAGGCCACCAGAAACGAGCCCGATACCGACCAATACGATGATATTAATCAACATGGCTGCCACTGCAAACAGATTAATCAGTACACTATAGATCACAATTGTCAGTGCACCCACAATACTGCAGACCAATAGGTTAAGCATTAACCCAAGATTACCGCCACCCCGATTAAACAGTTGCGTCACGTTGGTCCAATTCGTCATCCGTAACTGATAATCGCGCCTAAAGTAATGCTGGGCAGCTAAGTATGTGCCCAAAGCAACTCCTAGTATTAGAGCTAAATCGAGGGCTAATGGCGCTCGCCCAGCGATACCCACTACTAGGGCCATTACTGTATTAATCATGACCTGAAACCAATAACCCAAGTGAAATTTTTGCCGTAAGTAACGAGACATTGGGATTGGCAGTGCGCTCACAAAGTCAAAGTTCATTTTATCAAGCGAAATAACGTTACCGACTAACGAGGTTTGATTAACATTGACGATGGCACCAGCCATGCCACTGACAAACCAGACGCCAATCCAATTCAGCGATAGTCGGCTAAAATTCGGTGCTGTTCCCGAAAAGACAACGGTTCCGACTAGTATCAATGGCAACAGGATCGAATTCGTGAATAATTGTAAAGCCAAACTGGGGTCTTTCAGTAGCTGGAACTGATAGGTGCGCAAAAGCTGGTTGAGGTTATGTTGCCGCACATGCCGACGTTGCGAGGTCGCCACTAACGCCGTATTAACTTGGGTTAGTTGGTCAACCAAGTGAGCCAAAACAAACCGGCTGGTCAACGCTAGCAAAATTAGTAAAGCAACGATCAAGCTACCCCAAGTCAGTAGACTTACTATTGTTAACGGGGTCGTGAATACTTTAAAAATCGGTAATAACGGGGGTATCACCGTGCGGTCAATCTGCGTGCCAGTGTCCGATGATGAACCGCGATTCATGAAGTAGAGTCCGACTAACACTAAGACGGCATTGAGCCCTAACATGATGTTCATCACCATCTTTTGATGGGTGCGAAACACCTTTAGTTTCGTCAAACCAAAGACAATTAAGGCGCACAGACATAATAGCAAGCTCAGTATTAGCCCATACATCAAGATTGCCATTACGAATCCTAACAGCACAAAGATTCCTGCGCGAGTCGCGGTCATGATAAAAATTAACAGTAACGGAATGGTAAAAGGCACCGTGTTGAAGATAACGACCAAAATTTTACTCATAAAAATCTCTTGATTGCGGAAAGGTAACGGTAAATATTCGGCTAGGTCATTCCCCGCAAAAAAGACGTTATAAATACCCGAAATACTCTGTGAAATGCCCAATAAGATAAATAACGCCACGTAGAACGTGAACATACCCGGTAACTTGCTGAAATCAAAAGCAACCATCGTCAAGCCGTAGATACCAAGGAACATCAAGGCGTTCAAGTAAAACTGCCGCATTAACTTCTTACTCAAGGCCGTTCCCGAGGCGCCTTTTTTACGCAACCGATCCGTTAGTTGCGGATTTAACAACCTGAGATTAACTGCTAACAAAACGCGTAGCTGACTTTTATGCATCGTGCTCACCCTCAATCGCATCGACTAAGTGATCATCAGTTCGACGCCCGGCCATTTGTAAATAAATCGCCTCAAGTGATTGTTGCGGATGTTGGGCTAGTAATTGCTCAACCGAACCAGTATAGATTAATTGGCCCTGTTTCAAAATCGCTAAGCGGTCGCATAGTTGCTGGGCCGTATCCAGGTTATGGGTTGAAAAAATGACTGTCTTGCCTTTGGCAGCATGAGCCTTCATCAGATTTTTCAAGTCAAACGCGGCTTGTGGGTCTAACCCTTGTAGCGGTTCATCCAAGATCCAAATATCGGGATCGGGCAGCAACGCCCCAATCAAAATAGCTTTTTGACGCATCCCATGTGAATAGCTGGCCATCGGCTCTTCAGCGTGGTCGGCCATATCGAACAAGGCTACCAGCTGCTGCCGTCGCGCTTCAAGCGCAGTCTCTGATTGTTGATAGGCCGCGGCTATCAAATCCCAATATTCCATCGCTGAAAGTTGGAGAAAGATATCGGGTGTGTCTGGCACGTAGGAGATCTTTTCTTTGACGGCTTGCCGCTGCCGTTCAAGGTCTAGGCCATCGACCGTGATCGTGCCACTCGTTGGTTTAATAATGCTGACTAAATTTTTGATTGTCGTTGATTTACCGGCACCATTATGGCCTAAGAAGCCGAAGATCTGGCCTGGTGCAATCGTTAAAGTGAGCTGATCTAATGCCGTCTTCTCCCCATAACGCTTCGTTAATTCGTGAATTTCAATCATGTGATCGTCCCCCTTGTCATCAGTTATGCTTCATTATACCGGAAGAATCCTAAAACTCGAAAATGGATTGTTTCGGTTGCTATCGATTCACACACCTGTCATCAATGACTAGTTCCATCAAGAAACTAACGATTTTAGCCGAGCTGACCCGATTGTTCATCAGTTAATAATAACTTCTAGGGCAAAGTCTCAGCACCTAATTTCTCGTCGTCAATCGACGTAGATTGAGTTGAAGCGGTTTTAGTATTGTTCGCAAGCTTTTGGCAAAACATGCCTTATTAAAATTTACCCGCACCAACGAATATTGTAAGTTAAGATATGTCCCATTCGTTAAAAACTGACCGCTCACTTCTTTGCGGTCATCGTTGCCTAATTCTACTTGTCAAGGCCGCTAACCTTGCGTAAGATAACAGTGACTTATTCAACCATGCTTATTTGATTGATTTTTTAGGCTACCCTTCTATCATCAGTAGCTTCAGTACCCCATCATCGCTAATCTGCTGTCGCGACATTTTCCAAGGTGCGTTATATCCGATTTTGCTAGCTACGATGATACCATCTGAACTGAAACAAACAGAAAGGAAGGATCTGCCAATGTCCGAAAGAATGCCCCGTCAATTACAGACAACCAATCTAATTGACCACGCCTGTATTCACTTGCTTAAAACGACTAATTTCAACCAATTAACCATCAAAATGATTCTCAATCAAGCCGGGATTGCTCGTGAGACCTTTTATCATTACTATTCTGACAAATATGCCTTGCTCGACCACATTGAAGATCAACTGATTAATCAGATTGCTTTTATTTTTACAGCCCATCAACATGACGGCGATAATACTGCACCCTTCCATGAAGTCCTCAACTATCTCTATCAGCAGCGCCAAATCGTCCTAACTTTATTGCAATGTGCTGCCTCCCAGCTCACCCATAAAATCCATCGGCTCATTATGACCAAAATCGGCCGTCAATCTACTCTTCAAACAGCAGTTACACCACTGGCTGGTGACGTTACAACTCACTTGGCACAGGAACTACTGATTACCAATCTCTTAACCATCTTAAAATTTTGGCTGTCACAACCCACCGTAGCAACACCAGCCGTGGCATACACCATTTTTATTCAAAGTCGCACACTGACTCCAGCCGACTTGGCAAAGCTTGCTCAGGTGAACTGGTAACTTATACTGATCATCTGGATTCCTGCCATGATTCTAACAGTACTAACTAGGGCCTGCACACCACCCTAAAAACCGCTTCTTTGATTGCAGTGAATTCGTTACGCGTTCTAAAAGCCGTAACCGTGATGCCTATATTACTCTCCAAGTATCAATCTAATGCTACTTGATAATTGTTTCAGTTCTTCACCAGATGGAAAGTCATTTATTTGCAAATAATACTCAGTCATGCCTAACATCATGCCGCCAATAACATTGATTTCCAAATCTGACTCTGGATGTTTGAAAGCTGCCTGTAAATGACGACCTAAAATATCTTTAAGACCATCCATTAGTCGCATCTTAGCTTGTGGAATTGTCATTATCGCGTTGATTGGTCTGCGCCAACACGTCAGTAATTGTCTAAGTTCTGGTTCTAGTTTACTAATGGCGTTACTTAAGACCACCCCCTGATTTATAAGTAAACGCCTTTTTTCCAATGTCTCATCAAGCCACGTTAAAATATCTTGTAATATCGCATCAGTCAGTGCAAATTTGTCATCATAATGTAAATAAAACGTTTTACGACTAATCAGAGATCTGAGTGCAATGTCCTTGACAGTCACGTTGTCAAATCCATTCTCTATTACTAGGTCAACAAACGATTTGGTGATCACATCGTCAGTTTTTTTTATTCTAAAATCCGTCATAGCGCTTCCCCCATTACCAGTTTTGTCACTTCTGTAACCTTATGGCCCATATTGCTGCCATTTGTAGCCTTAAGCCACAAATCATATTAATTTGACCATGTTTGTAATTTCAAAATTAATATAAACTACCCATAGAATAAAAAAGGGGGTAGTAAAAATGTTCAATGTGTTTAAGAGAAAAAGTATCTGGATCAGCCTTCAACCTTATTTTAGGTAAAACCGGTGCCTGGCTCATGTTGCTCTTT
Organism: Lactiplantibacillus paraplantarum; assembly: GCF_003641145.1. Lineage (NCBI taxonomy): Bacteria > Bacillati > Bacillota > Bacilli > Lactobacillales > Lactobacillaceae > Lactiplantibacillus > Lactiplantibacillus paraplantarum. The sequence goes on along the minus strand of NZ_CP032744.1, from coordinate 1,426,829 downwards.
ATGATCATTCAACGTGGTGGTTCGGCTGGAACTTACCCCATTGAGTTATCCAATCAATTTTTCAAAGTAATTCATCCGTACCTGCCGATGTCGATTTCTATTGACGCTTTTCGCAGCACCCTCTCGATTGGCCAGTCAATTTGGCCTGAAACGTTTATTTTTGCGACCATCCTAATCAGTTTCAACCTTTTGATTTTAGTCTTTTTTACCTGTCATCTTCGGCAAGTGCAGCGCTTAAACTTCTCAGCTCCTCAGACACACTGAATTAACACTGCACACACTTTGAATCATCATCACGTTAATCAAAAAGTTCTTTCTTGACAAGATATAATTTCTTATCGAGAAAGAACTTTAATTTAACACCAATTAGTTAACTTCTTTATTTAAATAACGCCTTTCCATCGTCTGGCGTGCAATAACAGCGTCTTCAAAATGAAGAAATGGCTTGTGTAATAGGTAGGTGCCTTTGTAGAAAAATGTCGCCACCCATCTTTGGGAATTAGTGTCCCAACTAACGCCGATAACACCGCTTTTATTGCGCTTAGACATGATTTTCGATGGTAAGTCGGTGTGATGATCACGAATCTTTAGATTGCTTAATCGCCCCATACTTGCAACCGCTTTTGGATTACGACGAATTAAACGTGCGCGTTTTTCTCGTGTTAAACAGCCGCAACTTTTCGCACGACCATGCCTTAATGCGTATGAATCTACGCTTGTCGTATTACCACAACTGCATTGACACAACCAGAGTGCATTACCATTGGTGGCGGTCCCACTACGTTTAATGACCGTCAGGCGACCAAATTTCTGGCCTCGGATATCAATTAAAGCCGTCATATTAACGCCTCCATTAAAAAGCTAATCACGATGTTTTTTTAGGAGCGCCCCCAGCCCCACCAACAAGGTTGCTGCGGTCAATCCAAGTAGCTCGGCCGCTACGCTGGCTTGTCGGTCATCATTAGTTTGCGGCAACCGCGCTTGCTTGTGCGTTGCCGTTGACTTACGATCTGGCATTGCTTTTACCGTCTTAGCGGATTTGGCTAATTTAACTGTCGTTTCATCAGCGATTGCTGTTCGAATGGATTGATCAATGTTTCCTGGTTGCTTTGCTTGAACAACCTGCTTGGTAGTTTTTGGGGGTGTTGGCTTACCCGGATTAACTTTGTCCGGTGTTTTAATCGTTATCGTCCCCGCAGGTGTTTTCGGTGTTTCACTCGTTGCTGGTGTATCGGCCACATAACGAATCGTTTGGACATCATCAGCACTACCTGGTGTAACCGTTACTACTTGAGTACCCGTTGTCGTCGGCTGATAGCCAGGAATACTGATCGCAGCAACCGTCTCAAACCGGTTGCCGGCCTGATTAATTGACCAGTTGCCGTAAGTAATTTCACCGGTTACCCTATCAATCGTTTTAACGCGAATAAATGTAATGGTCCTAACCGTATCCGCATGCAATTGCGTGCCAGCCATATTCTGATAATGCACAGTTTGCGTAATTGTCTTGGTCGCTGTCGTTGAATCAATTGCATGTGCTAAGCGGACGAAATAATTACGAACGACACCATCAGCATTGAAAGTGGCACCCGAAGCTGGATATTCATCACGCCCTAATACATAACCATTCTTGACATACTTGGTAATCATGTCAGTTGTGCGATAAGCTGACTGGGTCGCAAAATCACCGGTTAAAGTGACGACATCGAGTATTTGCCCCGTCGTTGTATCAATATACGTGACTGTGGCAGTTTCCGAATTAGCCGTATACGTCACAATCTCGGTCGTATCTTGGGCCGTATTGGCCACATTGTTACCAGCAATACTCATTTTATCGGCCGTATAACCGGTAATCACTGGCGAATCAACCGCTTCATAATGACCAGTTTCAGAATTACCGGTCACCCAAGCCGTATAAACTAGTGTGCCATCCACTTCATCAATCGTTGCATTACGATTGAAGGTAATTGTTTGGACATTCTTAGTGCCAAGGGTATCGCCATTCTGATATTGATATTTGATTGTTTGACTAACTTGTTTCGTCAAAGCCTGTGTCGTGGTCCCTGCTGGATATTTCGGTCCATCCGGGTTGGCGGGATCAATTGGCTGCCCCGGAGTTCCAGGATCAGTTGGCGTGACCGTCATCATTTTATGTTTCAACGTCACCGTATAAGTCTTGACCGTCCCATCTTCATCAAACATGACACCCGTTGCCGGATAATCACTAGCTACTAAGGCATAACCAACTTTAATATAATTGGCAATCGTATCAGTTGTCCGGTAATCTGATGAAGTATTGAAGTCGCCAGTTAAAGTTTTGATATCAAGTGTTTGACCAGTCGTTGCATCAATATATGTCACCGTGGCGGTTTCTGGATTAGCTGTATACGTCACGACAACCGTAGTATCTTGAGCCGTACTTGTCACGGCATCGTTACCAGCAATACTCGTCTTATCGGCCGTATAACCAGTAAGCACTGATGAGGCCACCGTGTTATAGCTACCAGTAGTTGCCACGTCCCCATTCAACCAATCCGTATAAACTAACGTGCCATCGACTTCATCAAGCGTGACGTTCCGATTGAAGGTGATTGTTTGGACATTGTCGGCGCCAGCAACCGCACCATTCTGATACTGGTACTTGATTGTTTGACTAACTGAAGTAGTCAAATCTGCCGCCGTTGTTCCGGCTGGATATTTCGGTCCATCTGGGTTGGCGGGATCAATTGGTTGGTCGGGCGTCCCAGGGTTATCGGGTGTGACCGTCACGAACTTATGCTTCAACGTGACAGTGTAGGATTTGACCGTTCCATCTTCATCGTAGACCACCCCAGCCGTTGGAAATGTTGAGCTCACTAATTCATAACCATCGTTCTCGTAAGCTGCGATTGTGTCAGTCGTTGTGTAAGCATCGGTTGTCCCGTAGGCCCCCTGTAATGGCTCCGTCTTAATCGTTTGCCCGGTCGTTTGGTCCACATACATTACCGTAGCTTTTTCAGTGTTAACACGATACGTAACGGTGCTAGTCGTATTAGAATCAGTACTTGCCACGGCATCGTTACCAGCAACGCTTGGCTTGTCAGCCGTATAGCCGGTAATTACTGGTGACATAACAGTTACATAACGACCAGTCGCCGCGTCACCAGTTTGCCAAGCCGTATAGACCAGCGTGTTATCAACTTCATCAATCGTTGCGTTACGATTGAAGGTCACTGTTTGACATTGTCGGCGCTAGCAACCGCACCATTCTGATACTGGTACTTGATTGTTTGACTAACTGAAGTAGTCAAATCTGCCGCCGTTGTTCCGGCTGGATACTTCGGTCCGTCTGGGTTGGCAGGATCAATTGGTTGGCCCGGTGTTCCCGGATCAGCCGGTGTAACCGTGACCAACTTATGTTTCAACGTTACCGTATAAGACTTGACCGTCCCATCCTCATCAAACATGATACCGTTCGTCGGATAATTATCGCCTACTAACTCATAGCCTGCTTTGACATACTTAGCAATCGTCTCAGCCGTCCGATAAGTTGACTGGGTATTATAATCACCCTTTACATCTGCTATATAAAGCGTTTGACCGGTCGTTGTATCAACATACGCAACCGTGGCTTTTTCAGTGTTGACCTTGTAAGTAACTATTACAACTGTATCCAAATCAGTTCCTGTCACTGAATCAGTACTAGTAACATTTGGCTTATCGGCTGTATAGCCAGTAATTACTGGCGACGCAACGGCCGGATAATAGGCAGTCGTAGAATCCCCATTCAACCAATCCGTATAGACCAACGTGCCATCGACTTCATCGATTGTTGCCGAACGCTTAAAAGTCATCGTCTGGACATTGTCGGTGGCAGCAGAGTCGCCATTTTGATATTGGTACTTAATCGTTTGACTGACTGAAGTAGTCAAATCTGCCGCCGTTGTTCCGGCTGGATACTTCGGTCCGTCTGGGTTGGCAGGATCAATTGGTTGGTCGGGCGTCCCGGGGTTATCCGGTGTGACCGTCACGAACTTATGCTTCAACGTGACAGTGTAGGATTTAACAGTCCCATCTTCATCGTAGACCACCCCAGCCGTTGGGAATGTTGAGCTCACTAATTCATAACCATCGTTCTCGTAAGCTGCGATTGTGTCGGCCGTTGTGTAAGTATCAGTTGTCCCGTAGGCCCCCTGTAATGGCTCCGTCTTAATCGTTTGTCCGGTCGTTGTATCAACATACGCAACCGTGGCTTTTTCAGTGTTGACCTTGTAAGTAACTATTACAACTGTATCCAAATCAGTTCCTGTCACTGAATCAGTACTAGTAACATTTGGCTTATCGGCTGTATAGCCAGTAATTACTGGCGACGCAACGGCCGGATAATAGGCAGTCGTAGAATCCCCATTCAGCCAAGCCGTATAGACCAGCGTACCGTCAACTTCATCGACAGTTGCCGAACGCTTAAAAGTAACCGTTTGAACATTGTCGGTGGCAGCAGAGTCACCATTTTGATATTGATACTTAATCGTTTGACTGACTGAAGTAGTCAAATCTGCCGCCGTTGTTCCGGCTGGATACTTCGGCCCATCTGGGTTGGCGGGAGCAATTGGTTGGTCGGGCGTCCCAGGGTTATCCGGTGTGACCGTCACGAACTTATGCTTCAACGTGACAGTGTAAGACTTGACCGTTCCATCTTCATCGTAGACCACCCCAGTCGTTGGGAATGTTGAGCTCACTAATTCATAACCAGCATTCTCGTAAGCTGCGATTTTGTCGGCCGTTGTGTAAGTATCGGTTGTCCCGTAGGCCCCCTGTAATGGCTCCGTCTTAATCGTTGCTCCCGTTGTTTGGTCAACGTACGCCACCGTTGCCGTTTCCGTATTTGCTAAATAAATATACGTCACGGTACCACCACTATTAGCTAACGTGCCATTAGGTGCTACCCCAGTATCATCAGAAACTAATGTATAACCTGTCTTGGGCTTTTCAGCCGTGCTGTAGGTTAAATAATCAGTAGCCATGGCATCTGAACCATGCGTAGCGGTGCCAGTTGCCGTACTATCGACTTGGGTTTTACCGGCAGCATCCGTATGCTCATAAAGATATTGAACGGCAATGTCGCCAATGGTTAAAGTGCCAGGAACGACTGTAATCGTATAGTTTTGATTTACCGGATCAGCCGCATCATAATTTGCCGTGATTGTCTTAGTGCCAACCGCACTCAAGCCATCTGTCACACTGTAATTCAAAGTCTCACCATTAACTGTCCCAGCAACGACCGCCGTCAAGTTCTTTTCTGTACCATCATTCCAATAGATTTTACTTGGAATAGTGATGTTGGCGTTTACCTTGTTAATCGTTATCGTACCATTGACGTACGAAATATTGTAATTACCAGCAGCGGCCGTCGTTGCGCCGGTCATTGCATACGAACCAGCATTGGTATAAGACGTTGCACCACTGCCATCCGTCGCAACGGCAGTAAATACTAAATCATCATAGTTGGTTCCACTAGTAACACTGGCCGTCGTCCCATGCGCCTGACCATCATAATCAACATTACTATCGTTAACCGTGACCGTCATATCTTCAGGTGTGATCACTAAAGTTCCGTCTGTCGCTGTTACCGTGTAATTTTTAGCTAGGATGGCTGCTTGCGTGGCATCGTTTAACTCATAGGTCATTGCATACGAACCAACATTGGTCCCAGTTGGGGTTGTAAAGTCAAACTGATCATAGGCGGTACCACTGGTTACGGATACTGATGTTCCATGGGCTTTGCCATCGTAGGTAACGGTATCGCTGGCTGTTGTTAAACCAAGTTCAGCAGCAGTAACCCTATTTGTAGGTTTGGTAAAAACTGCATCAGCATCAAGAATATAGTTAGATCCCAAGGCCGCTTGAATTGCGGCCCGACCAGCGGCATTCAAGGTCAGCGTATATACGCCAACATCCGCCTCGGTCAAATTAGTACCGGTCCCTTGATAAGTATAGGTGAAATCCGCTGATGTTAAAACCGTCTGACCAACTGTACCCGCAACACCCGGTTCCGCATGACTAATTACACCATTTTTTATTTGAAGTACATTCACTGAAGCACCGTCTTTAACCGTCAGCGACGTCGGCAACATTGTCAATGACCCGGTGTATGGCTGGGTAGCTATATTCATAGCTAGACCATCTGAAGCCGTCGTGGCTTTAATGGTTGCGGGTAAAATTTGAAGTGTAAATGTATAATCTGATGCACCAGTTGAAAAAGTTGGCACATAGTCAGTGACATCGACATCACCGGATAAATCATAATAGCTCGCATAACCTTGAATAACCTCACTCATCGCTGCTTTACCGGTGGCATTGAGTGTGATGGCGTAGTTTCCGGCTTGTTTAAGTGACTCAAGATCCGTACCCTCAGCATAATTAGTCACTTGGCCCTGCCTATCTGTATAAGTAATATCAAAATAACTGTTGACATGCTCCTCATCTAAGAAAAGCAAATATAGTAAGTTGACCTTTTGACCATTGATATCTTCTAAATAATTGCCAGATGCATCCTGAATGTAGTATGCAATATCATTGTCCGGTGTCGTATCTGGAGAACTGATATACTGTCCTAACTTCATAATCGATGCACCATTATCACTATAAGACATCGACACGGCCCCCGTGGTGACTAATGACACTGTCGCCTGTGCCTCAGCATCACTTGTCAAAGCTGCGACAGCCTGAATAGTCGATTTTGTTGCCAGCATCGTCATTACTTTGTTAGCCGTACTGCGCGTTATTGGTGTCGTACTGCTGGCCGCTGAAACGATCCCAGAAACCGCGTCTGAAGTAGTCGTTGTTGTCGCTGCACCAGTATCATTGCTCTCCTGACTAGCCGTAGCAGCACTAGTAAGCGTGTTTGCCACTGAAGAACTTGTCGTATTCGTGCCTTGACTATCAACGCTATAATTTGCGCTGGTGGCAGTCTTTAGCGTCGTTGTTGAAGTTGAATCAGTGTCGATTGACTTGGTAGCTGTACTTGACGCAGTCGTGTTTGCAGTCGCTGCACTGGCGACAATTGTACTTGCTGTAATTGCCTTCGAGGCAGCGGTGCTGGAAGTAGTGGCACTTGAGACAGTTGTACTTGCTTTAACTGCACTTGAGGTAGCGGTACTAGAAGTGGCCGCACTGGAGACAGTTGTACTTGCTGTAACTGTACTTGAGGCGGCAGTACTAGAAGTGGCCGCACTGGAGACAGCCGTACTGGAAGCTGCAACGCTTGAAGTAGTTGCCTTTGCGGCCGCAGTCGTCGCCGTCGTATCTTTAGTATCAGTAGTGGTGGTCGTCGCCGTACCACTTGATTTTAGTACCACGGTATTTTTAGTTGCAGTGGTTGCGTTGGAGCTTACATTAGTGCTATTTTCAGCCTCATCAGTACTAGTATCAGTTGCAGCCTTGGCTTGCTCAACTTGGCTAAAAGTCAAGCCTACTCCAACAGAAAATACGGTTATACCAGCGGCTACCCAGCGTCGTCCTGATTTATAAAGTTTATAATGGGACTTACTTTCAAGTCCCAGTCTACTAAAACGATTCCGCATGCTTCTACCTCCAAAGTTCAAATATATATAGATAGCTATAAGACAGATAGATTAATTAAGTTAAAAATTAACACATATCGTTAATGTTGAAATAATTGCATTAATCATAAAGCCGTCACTTAATTGACCCCTTCAATCATCAGTATACGTTTAAACAAGTGGAAATAACAAGTGCACTACGCTAAATATACAAATTTATTTTTAAAATTATTTGATTGCAGTATTAGTTGACGCTATAAACAAGCTTAGTTTTATTGATATAATAGGATTATCGGTCATCATTCTTCAAGTTTTATTGACTACTCTACTGATTCGTTAAGTATTAAACAATGTATACTGTTCGCTTCACGTTAAGCAGCTATTAGTAACTGATTTAATAAGCAACAGCACTTTTATAAGTATCCACTCACCGTTAATCTAATTACGATCAAAATCGTATTCACGCATTTAGTTACATTTTGACCAATCAAAGTTGTCAATTACTTCAAAAACTACAGGGCAGTCCCTAGGGCTAGTCCTTTTAGGCAACTAAAAACTCCCTTGAACAATTTCAAAGGAGTTTTAATCGTCTATTTTGATCGTGTTAATTGTGTTTACGTTTAACTAGTTTCAAAGATTATTCGTTGCTACTTGACGAAGGATCTAATTAAGTTGCCACCTCAGAAGTCTAAAGTTCATCTATCAGTTGCCACGTAGGCCCATCAAACATCCTCGCATCACAACTTTTAACTGCATTGAAAATCATTAAACGTTCCGGCTCAATCCAAATAGGTGCTATGCATGCCAATATAACCTAGATTAGTGCCAATCGGTTTCGCAGCAATCAGGATTGGATACATTTGATCGTAAAACTTTGAAGCAGCCGGTGACAGACCCTTGTTGCGCAGTGCCTCCATCTGAAAACTGACTACTAATTTATTCAGTACGGCAATTGAATACCGATTGCGCTCCAAGTCGGCCTTAGCCATCAAACCAATCTTACGCTCCCGGTCAGTAATACTGACCTCGAGGACAAAATCATATAATTGACTCAATAACGCCTGTTCATCGACTTGATGCTTCCCCGCATGTTTAAACACCGACTGCACCTAACTTTCCCTTATTTTATAATACTATTGAACTAATCCCCATACATCAATCTTGCAACTATTTTAGTGATTTCGCAAACAACGCTCGCAATCTGCTTAAACTTGATATTATTCGACGATTAGATCAAATATCAGTTTCATTTAACGACGCCCCCATGAAGAATTCAAGCGGTCTTTATTTGGACCGATTCAAAGCAAGTTAAGGCCTTGATAATCACGCTAAGCATTGTCTCTATTTCGTATCAACAGGATAATACTTTAAAACGGTAATTGCTAGAAAAATCGTTAGCTAGTTGAGTTATGAAGCAAATCACGGCTTCGGGCCTGATGCTTCTGAAACTTACTAGTAATCGGTGCAATGACCGGACGCCAGCTAACAAGCAACAAAAAAAGCTAGCCAACCACTAAATGTGATTAACTAGCCTTCTCATTATCAGCCCGACCTAAGCCGCGACTAATAATTGTTGACGTTGTGATTTAGCCACGACGACGTTCTGGGATCCGAGCAGCCTTACCATGTAAGTTACGTAAGTAGTATAACTTGGCACGACGTACGCGACCTTGACGAACGACATCAATTGCGGCAACGCGTGGTGTGTGTAATGGAAATGTCCGTTCCACACCAACACCGTTACTGATCTTACGAACAGTATAAGTTTCGCTGATACCGGAACCATGGCGCTTGATAACAACACCTTCAAATAATTGGATCCGTTCGCGAGTACCTTCAACAACTCGTGCATGAACACGAACTGTATCTCCAGCACGGAAATCAGGGATATCCGTCCGAAGTTGTTCATTGGTGATCTTTTCGATCAATTGGTTTTGACGCATAATGTATTTCTTCCTTTCGCCGACATTCGTGACAACCTGGTCAGCGGAACATCGTTAATGGGCACAATAGCCAATAAATAGAATACCATATTCAAGGACCGGCATGCAAGTTTTTTTGAATACTTGTTGGCTAACTAATCCCAGTCAACATAAAAATTCACGCTTCCGGCTCGTCCGCCTTTATATCAGCTAACATTTGCTGCGCTTTCCCAGACAACGTTAATCCCGTTAGCATATCAGGACGGCGCTCGTAAGTCCGTTTGAGCGCCTGTTCCAAACGCCAATCATCAATTTTCCCATGATCACCACTCAATAAGATATCCGGCACCTTCATGCCACGAAAATCGGCGGGACGCGTATATTGCGGATACTCCAAGAGTCCACTCGAAAAAGAATCGCCAGGCGCTGATTCCGCATTTCCGAGTACGCCTGGTAATAACCGCACGGTGGCATCAATCATGACCATCGCGCCCAGTTCACCGCCCGTTAAAACGTAATCACCTAAAGAAACTTCATCGGTCACTAGCGAACGGATACGTTCATCATAACCTTCATAGTGACCACAAATAAAGGTCAGGTGTTCTTCTCCGGCAAAGTCTTCGGCAACGTGTTGATTGAACTGCACTCCCGCCGGATCCAGTAAGATGACTCGTCCTGCTGCTGAATGCTTCGCTTGAACACTGGCCAACGCATCAAAAATTGGCTGTGGTTGCAGCAACATGCCCGCACCACCACCATACGGATAATCATCAACATGATTATGCTTGTCGGTCGTGAAATCGCGAAAATTGGTAACATCTACGTTGATGACATCATTTTCAATAGCGTTGCCAATCATCGACTCATGAAGTGGACCAGCAAACATCTCCGGAAACAGGCTCAAAATGTCGATTTGCATTAATCAATCAACCCTTCCATTAGTTCAACGGTCACCACACCCGTAGCTAGGTCAACGTTTTTAATAACTTGCGGAATCTTAGGCAGCAAGACGTCACTCTGACCATGTTCACGCTGAACGACCCAAACATCATTAGCTCCCGGTGACAAGATCTCTTTGATGGTCCCCAGTGGCTCGTCAGCGGTTGTTACAACTTGTAGGCCAACGATCTGATGATAATAATACTCACCCGCTGGTAGGTCATGTAAGGCTTCAGCAGGCACCTTAATTGTCCAGCCTTTATAACGTTCAACATCATTAATGTTATCGAACCCTTTAAAAGTCAAAAAGTATAGGCCTTTTTGCTCACGTGACTTTGTGATCGTAACAGTGACACCACCCATAGTGGCATCTGGCGATTTAAATAAGATCAACTGTTGCCCGACCTTAAAACGTTCTTCAGGAAAATCAGTTACAACGACAACTTTCACCTCACCACGGATACCGTGGGTATTAACTAAGGTTCCAACACGATAGTAATCCATTATTTACCTCCTCTTAATTCTCTCGATTATTATTAATTATTCTGTAAATCCGTTCGGCTTAAAAAGCCTCGTAGGATATAAAAAAACTCTTAAACAAAACATCACTGCTTCGCTCAAGAGTTTTTTTGTTGTCCGTCTTCGATCGTAAGTCGGACACGTTTAGGTCCTGAAACTCGGACACTATACACGACTGTCCGAATTGCCGAAGCAACTCGTCCCTGCCGGCCAATGACCCGGCCGATATCTTCGGGGTTAACCGTTAAGTTGTATTCAAGGTACCGTGTGGTTTCCTTAAAATCAACTTTAATATCATCTGGATATTGAACTAACGGGGTGACAATCGTGGTGATTAAAGCTTTAATATCTGCCATGATCTATTACCGCTTTATTATTTAGTGAACTTAGCTTCGTGGTACTTCTTCATGATACCGGCCTTGGATAAGATATTCTTAACCGTATCTGAAGGTTGGGCACCATTGTTCAACCAACCGAGGATATCTTCCTCTTCAAGTTTAACTTGGGCTGGTTCTGTAAGTGGGTTGTATGTGCCGACTTGGGCGATAAAACGACCATCACGTGGTGAACGTGAATCTGCGACAACAATCCGGTAAAATGGATTTTTCTTAGAACCCATCCGCTTTAGACGAATCTTGACTGACATTTAAACACCTCCCGAATTCTTTAACAGGTAATAATATACCAGTAAATCAATAGCTTGTAAAGGACTTTTTCTTGACAGGCTAAAAAAACTTATAAATTAGCGTTTGCGACGCCGCATTGCTTTGGCTAAGCGCTTTTGTTTTTTCTTCTTAGTTTGACGAACCATTCGCTTCATGGCCATTTGCTGCATCTTGCCACCGATACCGCCACCACCATTGGCACCGCCCATGAGGCCTTCCATACCGGCAAAGTTCCCCTTGGACATCTGATTCATCATCTTTTTGGTCTGATTGAATTGCTTAATCATCCGATTGACTTCATGAATTGGCCGGCCAGAACCAGCCGCAATCCGTCGCCGCCGTGAAGGATTCAAGAGATCTGGATCTGCTTTTTCGGCATTGGTCATTGAGTAAACAATTGCTCGAATGTGGGCAATATCTTTAGGATCCATGTTGAGATTCTTCATAGCAGGATTATTCGCCATCCCTGGAATCATCTTCATGATATCTTCCATATTCCCCATCTTGTCGACTTGATCCAATTGATCGATAAAGTCATTGAAGTCAAAGGTGTTTTCCTGAATCTTCAGGTTCATCTCTTCGGCTTGTTTTTCATCATATTGCTGTTGCGCCTTTTCGATCAGCGTTAACATGTCACCCATGCCAAGAATTCGATCCGCCATACGATCAGGATGGAAGACATCCAGATCGGTCATCTTTTCACCCTGACCAACAAACTTAATTGGCTTTCCAGTGACGGCCCGAATTGATAGTGCGGCCCCACCACGAGTATCGCCATCTAACTTCGTCAAGACGACCCCAGTCACGTCCAGCTTATCATTAAAGCCTTCCGCCGTATTAACGGCGTTTTGACCAGTCATCGCATCGATCACTAACAGGATTTCATCTGGATGCACTAAATCCTTAATATTAGCCAACTCGTTCATCAGTTGTTCATCAATTTGGAGTCGACCAGCCGTATCGATGAACACGTAATCATTATGATTTTCCTGAGCTTGGACCATCCCTTGACGAACGATCTCAACAGGATCAACATCGGTCCCTAATTGAAAGACTGGAACATCGATTTGGCGACCAACCTGTTGCAATTGTTCAATCGCAGCTGGCCGGTAGACGTCGGCCGCAATCATTAATGGCCGCGCGTTCTGTTCGTTCTTTAACTTGAGGGCCAATTTCCCGACCGTTGTCGTTTTCCCGGCCCCTTGTAGACCAGCCATCATGATGACGGTTGGAATCTTCGGCGATTTGTTCAGTGGAACCGCCTTTTCACCCATCGTTTTCGTTAACTCTTCATCAACGATCTTAACAATTTGTTGGGCTGGATTTAAACCTTCCAGCACCTTTGCGCCGAGTGCGCGTTCACGAACCGTTTTAACAAAATCCTTAACCACCGTAAAGTTAACGTCGGCTTCTAGTAATGCTAACCGAATTTCACGCATGGTTGCTCGAAGATCACTTTCCGAGATCTTCCCCTTGCGCCGTAAATTGGTCATTGCTTTTTGTAAACGTTCCGTTAGGCCTTCAAATGCCATTAGTGTCACCTAACCTTTATTATTATTCTGAGTCAGCTTCCAAGTTGACTAGTTGTTGAATCATCTTAATTAACTGAGTGTCCCCATGGTAATTTTGATTAATATAGTCAGAGATCGCGTCAACTTCGTGATTACGTTCCACAAAGTCGTGATAAAGATGCAGCTTAGTCTCGTAACCTTCTAAAATCTTTTCAGTCCGCTTGATATTATCATAGACGGCCTGGCGCGAAACTGAAAATTCTGCCGCAATCTCACCTAAGGAATAGTCGTCAGCGTAGTACAATTGAATATATGATTTTTGCTTATTTGTTAATAGTGGTTCGTAAAACTCAAATAACGAATTGATTCGATAATTTTTCTCAATTTCCATGTGGGACTCCTCACGCTTATCATCACAGACTACACACTAAATAAGAGTACCGATTTTATCGGCATTCGTCAACTATCAGTCGCCATTTCAGACAAAAATAAATGGTAATCATTCTCACGCGGAGAACAATTACCATTTCGTTAACTAGCTTGCAGTTTAAACACCATCACCAACCGATTTAACCCGTGATAATGTCTTTAAATAAACCATAGACAAAGTCATTGGCATTGAACGGCCGTAAATCAGTAACTTTTTCACCCAAACCAACGTACTTCACGGCGAGATGCAACTCGTTACGAATGGCCAAGACGATCCCACCACGTGCCGTACCATCAAGCTTTGTTAACACAATCCCACTAACATCCGTTGATTGTTTAAACAGTTTTGCCTGATTTAACGCATTTTGCCCGGTCGTTGCATCCAACACCAGTAAGACCTCATGTGGTGCATCTGGGATTTCACGCGTGATGACCCGCTTGATTTTTTCCAATTCATTCATCAAGTTAACCTTATTTTGCAACCGACCAGCGGTATCCACAAAGAGCACGTCGTAATCTTCGGCCTTAGCCTTCTTAACCGCGTCAAAGCACACAGCTGCCGGATCGCTCTTTTCGGCCTTAGCGACCACGTCAACCCCGTCTCGTTGGCCCCAGACTTGCAACTGCTGGATTGCACCAGCTCTAAACGTATCACAAGCCGCCAACAAGACCTTCTTGCCTTGCTGCTTGTACATGTTCGCCATCTTACCGATTGTGGTTGTCTTACCTGCACCGTTGACCCCGACAAATAAAATGACGGTTGGGCCACTCTTAGCCATGTGAATTGAGTTATCCTCACCCTCACCAGCTTCGCCGTACATATCAACCAATTTTTCGACGATGACGCTTGAAATTTCTTTCTTGCTCTTCGCGTTCTTTAATTTAACTTCGTCACGTAGCTCGTCACTGATCCGCATGGCGGTCTCATAACCCACATCAGATTCGATCAACGTATCTTCTAAGTCATCGAAAAACGTCTCATCAACGTGACGGAAATTAGCCAAGAAGGCGTTGATCCGATCGCCAAACGTCTTCCGTGACTTCTTCAGTCCTTCATCATAACGTTCGGCTTCAGTCACTTCCGGCTCAGTCACTTCCGAATCAGCCGCATTAACAGTCGGTGCGGCCGATTCAGTCGCAGCCGTCTCTGTTGGCGCTGATGACTTGACTGCTGGCGCCGTACTGGCCACTGATTCTGACATTGCGTTGCCTTCAACTGCTGCATCAGACTTAGTCGTTAACGCCCCTTCGCTCGCGGCCGCTTGACTAACTTGTGCCGCACTCGCACTTAATGCAGCTAGTGACTGGGCAACCATTGCACTGGCCGTGAGTGGTGCTTCCGACACCGTCGCTGATTGCATTGGTGCTTGCGAATCAGGTTGCGCGGTTACCGCTGCCATGCTATCAGCCGGGGCTTCACTAGTAGCCGCTGGTGTTACTGTAGCTGGTTCGTCCGCAGTACTCGTCGTTTCGCTTACGGCTGTACTGGACACCGGTGTGGCAGTTGATTCAGTTGTTGCGACATCCGACCGAGCTGACTGTTGTGACGAAGGGGCCCGATCATCACTGACCGACGTACTAGCTTGACTCGTTGCTGCCGACGCGTCACTAGCAGCTGATGTTGTTTGAGCATCATCTGATTCTGGTAGACTAAACGCTTTTTTTAACCGACTAAATAGTCCCATCTTCAACACTTCCTTTAATTATTTCTGTTCCTCTTTCAAGTCCGCCAAGGAGACGGAAACCATCTTGGAGACGCCCGATTCTTCCATGGTGACCCCGTAAAGCACATCAGCGTGCATCATGGTCCCTTTTCGGTGGGTAATGATCACAAACTGCGTCCCCGTTTGAAAGTCATTCAAATACTGACTGAAACGGTCCACGTTGGCATCGTCTAACGCAGCTTCGGCTTCATCCAAAATGCTGAACGGCACGGGCCGCACTGCTAGAATCGCAAACAATAACGTAATGGCCGTTAACGCTCGTTCACCACCGGACAACAGACTTAACCGCTGGAACTTCTTACCAGGTGGCTGGGCCATAATATCGACACCACTCGTCAGTAAGTGTTCCGGATCGGTTAAAATCAATTCAGCCTTACCGCCACCAAACATCTGCTCAAAAATCGTACTAAACTCCGCGGCTACTTGATCAAACGCCGTTTTAAAACGCGTCGCGACGGTTGTATCCAAGTCTGCCATGGTTTGTAACAAGTGTTCCTTAGCTTCCTTTAGGTCGGCTGCTTGATTATTTAAAAAGTCGAAGCGTTCCTTGACCCGTTCAAACTCCTCGATTGCACCTAAGTTGACCGTTCCAATCTCATCCAAGCCTCGTTTGAGTAGTTTCAACTGCTCTGTAATTGCTGGCAACGCTAAGTCACTAACATCGGCCTGAGCTGCCGCAACTGTCAGCTGATACTTTTCAGCTAAGTCCGCGGTCGCATGGTCGACTTCACCGGTCAATTTCGTTTGACTTAATTCCAAACGCCGGTAGTCGTCAGTTGCAGCCGCAGCTAGTTGTTGCAAGCGAACTTGCTGGTTTGACAATTCTTCAACCTGATCATTGATCGTTGCCAGCTGGTGTTCACAAGCCGCCCGTTGTTGTTCAACCTCAGTTTGTTTAGCCTTAGCCGTTTTCAAGACCGTTTCACGCTCCGCGACCGACATTTGCTGACTAGCTAATGTCGTTTGAATGGCCGTTAAATCCGCTTGCGTTTGCTTTTTTGTCTGCTCAGCTTGCGTGAAAGAAACCGTACACTGTTCTAATTGTCGTTGCGTTTGTTTAACGTGCTCCTGCAGCGTAATCAATTGTTCCCGTTGTGCTTGTAACTTCGCCGCCTGTGTCTGTTGATAGCTTTCATAATCAGTTTGTTGCTGTTGAACAGTCTGCATTTGCGCTTGATAATCTTTTAGCTTAGCCGCATTGGCCGCTTGAGCTTGCTGATTACGAGCCACTAAATCCTCATAGCTATCATCAGCCTGCGTTTGTTGCTGTTCATAGGTTAAAGCTTTAACTTGACGACTTAACTGAGTTTGTTCACTCTGAGCAGCTTGTAATTGCGCCTGCACCTGGCTGAGGTGGTCCTTGAGATCGCTCAATTGTTGACGGCTAGTTTCGACCTGAACCATTAAATCTTGGTTGGCTTTTTTTAGATTGGCCAGACCTTGCTCATAGGTCACCAATTCAGATTGCATCTGTTCAACATTCGCCGCAATTTTTTCAGCGGACTGTTGTTGCTGGAGAAGCCCATTATCATCATGCCGCGTGGCACCACCAGTAATGGCCCCACTAGCCGCAATCGTTTCACCATCAACGGTCACTAACTTGCACCGAAACCGGCGACTCCGTGAAATTGCCATCGCATGATCTAACGTGTCAACAATTGCCGTTGTTCCCAATAAATAACGTTTGATAGCCATAATTTTGGGCTCACAATCGACCAATTCACTGGCAACACCTAACACCCCGGGTTGTTGTAATAAGTCGTGCTCAGTATTAACGGGCAGTTGTCGCGCCGTCATCCGCTCGATCGGTAAAAACGTCGCCCGGCCAGCGTGATTTTGTTTTAAGAAATTGACCACGGTTTTGGCCGTCTGTTGCGTATCACAAACAATATTTTGCAACTGGCCCCCCAACGCAACCTCAACCGCCTTAGTGTAACGGTCAGGGACAGTCAAGAGTTCGGAAACAGCCCCGGCGACACCACTAAACTGCTGGCGATGTTGCAGGACCATCCGGACACCCGCATAGAAGTTCGTGTAGCGTTCCTGAACAGCTTGTAAAGCTTCTAAGCGTGACTTCTCACGTTGCATTAGTCCCGCTGCATCTAACCAGCGCTGCTGTTGCTCATCGATCTGTTCCGCATTCGTCTTAACTTGAGCTTGCTGAGCCGTTAATGTTGTTTGTTGTTGATTGACTTGATTTTCTAAATCACGTTGCTCCCGATTATGCACGTCAACGGTCGTCTGCACCCGTTTTAGATTAGCTTGCGCCTGTGCTAACCGTTCTGCTAACGCCGTGCTCTGACTGCCAGACTGTTGATGTTGTTTAACTAAGTTCTTCGCTTCGTTATTCAGTTCAGCCTGAACTTGTTTTTCATCAATATAAGCATTGCGTAGTTTTTCCAGCTCATCGGCCAACTGCTGACGACCGGCTGCACTCGTCGCCGTTGTTAATTCTCCGACTTGTGCTTTGACTGCCTTAACTTGGGCCTGCTGCTCAGATAAGGTTTGTCGTAATTGAGCTTGTTGCTCGGTTTGCGTCACAATCTGTTGCTCAGTTGCGGTCAAACTAGCTGTTAACCGTTCCTGCTCAGACTGCTGGTTTTGCCGCCGCTCAGCATCAACCCCTTGTTGGCCTTGCGTATTTTCGATCGTCTTAGTTAACTCAAGATTTTGCGCTGCCAGCTGATCTTTTTGCTTTAATTGAGCCGTCTGTTGGGTTTTCAAATTAGCCAGCTTAGTCGCACCCGCATCAACTTGTTGCTGATATTTAGCCACTAACGCTTTGGCACTAGCTAACTTTTCATTGACACCCTGCAACTGATCTCGAGCAATCGTCAACTTCTTAACGAGCCGCGAACGGTCCAAATAATCAAATTTTTGTTTTTGATCTTGATAATCCCGGGCAAGACTCGCCTGTTCTTCCAACGGTCCCTTTTGCTGACTCAACTCCGCAATAATATCGTTCACCCGGTCTAAATAATCCGTCGTTTCCGCTAATTTATTCTCAGTTGTGAACTTATCCTTTTTGTACTTTAAAACCCCAGCGACGTCTTCAATAATACTGCGTCGATCTTCTGGTTTGGCATTAAAGACCGCCTCAACGCGGCCTTGAGAAATCACTGAAAACGAGTCTTTTCCAAGTCCCGTATCAATCATCAAATTCGTAATATCTTTCAGCCGGCAACTCTGATTATTAATTAAATAATCACTGTCACCGTTGCGAAAGAGTTTTCGTGTAATACTAACTTCCGCATAATCTAAGGGTAAAAAGTGGTCACTATTATCAAATGTAATGGTGACTTTAGCCATATTCAACGGTTTTCGGTTAGCCGAGCCGGCAAAAATCACGTCAGTCATCTTGGTTCCACGTAAACTTTTGACCGCCTGTTCTCCAAGGACCCAGCGAATAGCTTCAATAATGTTACTCTTACCACTACCGTTTGGGCCGACAATTCCCGTCATTCCGGCTTGAAAATCAATTTTGGTTTTATCAGCAAAAGATTTAAATCCGCTGATTTCTAATGATTTAAGTTGCATTCGACACAAACTTCCTGTAATTATTAATGGTTACTCTTGCTGTAATTGTGAATAGGCTTGCCGTGCAGCACTCTGTTCGGCTTCCTTCTTCGAATGGCCCCAACCCTCACCAATCTTTTGACCATCGGCAAGTACGGCGATCTCATATGAGCGCTCGTTAGCTGGGCCATCTTGTTCGATTAACTGATAGTCAATGGCGACATCACCATCACGTTGCAAATATTCTTGTAAGGTCGTCTTATAATCAAACACGCCATCAAAACGGCCTTCATCCAATTTAGGAAAAATCACTTGATGAACAAACTTCAAGACAGGTTCACGTCCTTGGTCTAAGTACAAAGCCCCGACAAACGACTCAAAAATGTCACATAGAAGTGAATCTCGTTCCCACGCATGGGCTTTTTGTTCACCCTTGCCTAAGCGGATGTATTGAGGAAAGTCACATTCACGGGCAAAACTAGCGAAGCTCTCTTCGCAAACCATCGCGGCCCGTAAACGAGTCAACTTACCTTGGGGCATGTCTTTATAACGTTTGTATAAATATTCGGACACCACTAACTCCAAGACGGCATCCCCCAAAAATTCGACCCGTTCGTAATATTTCAATTGTTGATCCTGATGTTCATTGACATATGAGGCTTGTGTAAACGCCTCGGCCAGTAAATCGGGATCATTAAAGACAATGCCAAAACGTTCCTTTAACATTGCGGCTAATTCTGTAATCATTTGAAACTTCCTTTCGTTATCACCTTGTTGGTTAGCGCTATTAGAGCCGCCAATTATCACAATCTGTTACCGGCGGTGTTTATGATCTAGCTCAGCATGAATCATTATTTAAGCGGCCAAAGTCTGACGTCAAAAATAACCAGCTGAGGTCCACAGATGTTTCTGCCAATTGCCGGAACATGATGGACACAAATTCAAGCCACAGCCCACGTTTTAAATACTGGCCGCCCACATTTTAAAGCGATACTGTAGAAGACCAAACTCAGGACGCTTTTAAATAATGATTCATGGAGCAATCAGTAAAACAACCCGTCACACATTGCATATCATAACATTATACTATGATTTAGTGGTCAATAACAATGATATTGCTACTACGACAACGATTCCAACCAAAAACAGGTAACCACATCGGCTACCTGTTTTTGATGACTCATTTGTTTATTTTGCTTGGTGCGCTGCCACATAATCGACAACTTCGCCGACCGTTGACAATTTTTCGGCATCTTCGTCTGAGATTTCGCTACCAAAGGTGTCTTCTAATTCCAGTACAAACTCAACAAAATCGATGGAATCAGCATCCAAATCGGTTTGCAAGTTCATTTCGTTGGTAATCGTTGCTTTATCAACTTCAAACCGATCAGCAATGATATCCGCAATTTTATCGAAAATTTCTTCTTTCGTCATGTAAAGATCCCTCACTAACTTGAATTCACTAGAGTATTCTAATCGTTTTCAGCAGGAATGTCTACACTTGCTTGCTGATTAGCCTGTTGATTTGCGAAATATTCCGCAACGCCTGGTACAATATCCGTGCTGACCATCTGACGAATTTGCCGAATGGTGTTCACAATCGTAGGCGCTTTACTGGAACCGTGCGTCTTAATGACCGGCGCTTTCAAACCAAGTAGTACGGCCCCTCCGTACTGGGAGTAGTCCATTTGTGAGCGAATATCATTAAAGCCGCTCTTGAGTAGTAGGCCCCCGAGTTTACCACTAATGCCCGTGTTATAGACGGCATCCTTAACTAACCCCAGCATTGAACGGGCTGTCCCTTCAATACTCTTTAAGACGGCGTTTCCCGTAAAGCCATCGGTCACCACGACGTCAGCGACCCCGTTCAACAAGTCACGCGACTCAACATTACCAATAAAGTTGATACCATCCGTCTGCGACAAGAGTTCAAAAGCCGCCTTATGCACTTTATTGCCCTTATCATCTTCGGTCCCATTATTGAGCAGTGCCACTCGCGGCTGCTTGGCCTGCATCATCCGTTCCGCATAATACGTCCCTAACACCCCGTATTGTTGCAAGTTCAACGGCTTGCTATCCGCATTAGCACCAATATCCATCATCACAAAATTAGACTGGTTGGCATTACGAACAACTGGTAAAACAGTCACTAACCCCGGCCGGTCGATGCCCTTGATTCGCCCCACGATAAATAGTCCAGCCGCAAGTACGGCTCCCGAATTACCTGCAGAAAAGAAGGCATCTGCCTGACCATCCTTGACGGCCTGGGCTGCCATCACGATTGATGAATGCTTCTTACGCCGCACAGCTCGCACTGGTTCATCTTCCATGGTAATGACTTCATCAGCATTAATAATTTGGATCCGATCCCGATTCTTCAGTTGTGCGTTGATCACGTCACGTTGGCCGTATAACAAAAAGACCGTATCCTCAAATAAATCACGAGCCTGTTCGACCCCCTCGATCACAGCATTAGGGGCGTAATCGCCACCCATGGCATCAATCGCAATTTTAATCATTGTGTCACCATTCCTCTCATCACGGTACTTTATTTAGTTTGTTAATCGAGCGTGCCAACTGCGGCTAGTTTCTGGCTTAAATAAGCTGCCAAAGCTTGATTATTCGGTTGACTTTGCCAATCCGGTTGCTGCACGATTGCGTGGGCATCCTGCTGGGCAACTTGCAGAACCGTTAAATCCGCAATTGGGTCACCCACTTTAAATTCTGGCATCCCCGATTGTTTGACCCCTAACACATCACCGGCACCACGTAATTCTAAGTCTTTTTGCGCCAGAACAAACCCATTAGTCGTTTGTGTCATAATCTGCATCCGTTCAATCCCCTGCTGATTCTTAGGGTCGGCCACCAAAATACAGTATGATGCTTTGGTGCCCCGGCCAACCCGCCCACGCAATTGATGCAGTTGGGCCAAGCCAAAACGATCAGCATCATAGATCATCATAATCGTGGCATTTTTAACATCGACCCCGACTTCGATAACTGTCGTCGAGACGAGCAACTGAATGTCACCCGCTTTAAAGGCCGCCATGACCGTGTCTTTTTCCTCAGGTTTCATACGGCCATGCAACAGCCCAACTTTGACACTAGTCCCAAAATACTCTTGTAAATTAGCTGACAGGGCTTCAGCGTTTTTAACATCTAACGTTTCTGATTCTTCAATCAATGGTGTCACGACGTAGGCTTGGGAACCATTATCAATCTGTTGATGGACAAAGCTTAACGCCGAATTGGCTTGATTGCTCCGCACCCACGTGGTTTGGATTGGTTGCCGACCTGCCGGCAATTCATCGATTTCAGAAACATCCATTTCGCCATACGCCGTAATTGCTAACGTCCTCGGAATCGGGGTCGCCGTCATGGCCAACGTATCTGGCTGTCCGCCTTTTTGGCGAAAAGCCGCCCGTTGATTGACACCGAAACGGTGCTGTTCATCAGTTATGACTAATCCCAAATTGGCATAAGCCACCCCGTCCTGGATCAGAGCGTGCGTGCCAATCAATAGGTTGATTTCACCAGCAGCCAGTGCTGCTAACAATGTTTTGCGGGCAGCCGGCTTGGTCGCACCCGTTAACAGCGCGACGTTGACATCCGTGTCGGCAAAGACTTGTGCTAAATTATCAGCGTGTTGTTCGGCCAAGATTTCAGTTGGTGCCATCAACGCCGCCTGATACCCGGCCGTAATCGCCGCATACATAACGATGGCCGCCACGATTGTTTTACCGGATCCCACGTCACCTTGAAGCAAACGATTCATATGCTTGGGTGACTTTAAGTCCAAGCAAATCTCATTAACGACCCGTTTTTGGGCACGGGTCAACTCAAACGGCAATGTTTTAATAAAGGCTTTTAGCCGTTCATTATCATAAGTGATCGCAATACCATTAGTGGTCGCATCGGTTTGCTTCAAAGCTTGCATTTGCATTTGAAACAGTAAGAATTCTTCATACGTTGCCGAGCGCCGTGCAGCCGTTGAATCCGCCTGGCTAGCTGGAAAATGCATATCGTGGATCATTTGACGTCGCGGTAATAGTCGGTATTTCGCTCGTAATTCAGCTGGCACAATATCCGTAATAACCGGTGCATAAAGTTCATAAGCTTGTTTTACCATTTTCTGAATCGTGCCTTGCTTGACAGTCTTACTAGCCGGATAGATTGAGCCAAACGCCGAATCGGCATTATTCGGATTAATAATTTTCATTCCCGTCAAACTACTTCGTGTGGCATCCCACTTGCCATAAACAGCTAAATCTTGCCCCGTCTCGATCTGTTTCATTAAGTATGGTTGATTAAAAAAGGTCACCATGTAGACGTCATGGTCAATTAACAGACGAAAGTTCAACCGGTTCTTTTTGCGACCAAACCGTGCCAAAACCGGTTCCGAAGCCACCGTCCCTTTTAACGTCACCTTTTCCTGATCCGCAATCTCATTAACATCTTTGACCTGTAGATCTTCGTAGCGAAAGGGATAATACGTCAATAAATCTGCAATCGTATTGATCCCAAGCTCTGCTAATCCTTTTTGGCGGGCTGGGCCGACACCACTTAACGTTGCAACCGCGTCACTCAATTGTTGTCCCATGTCTGACCACCGCCCTTTCTAAAGTCATTGCTTTTACTTGTATCAATTATACCAAAAAATCCGTTCAAGCCCGCAAGAAGTATCCGGCCGTACAAAAACAGGCCCCAGCATCACTGCTAAGCCCTATTTTTAACGGTTAGTTTTATTCAACTGAAACAAGGAATGGATAGACTGGTTGGTCACCTTCATGAATTTCAATTTCTAATTCATCATCCAGTTCTTGAACCTTAGCTGCCAAATGGTCAGCATCAGCCTGTGTCGCATCCTTACCGTAAATAATCGTCACTAATTCGCTATCTTCGTCAAGCATGGCCTTCACCATATCCAAAGTAGCCGTATCACGATCAGGGTTCGTAATCACGATTTTACCATCAACTAAGCCCATATAATCATCTTTCTTGATTTCCAGGCCATCGATTGTCGTATCGCGAACGGCATGCGTCACTTGACCACTAACGACTGTGCTCAAGGTTTCCTCCATTGCCGCTTGATTATCATCCAAGCCAGCTTCAGCATTGAACGCCAACATCGCAGTCATACCTTGTGAAATCGTTTGACTATGAATGATTTTAACCGGGACATCGGCAACTTCTGCAGCTTGTTCAGCCGCCAAGAAGATATTTTTGTTGTTCGGCAATACTAACGCTTGCTTGGCACCACTGTCATTGACGGCCTTAACGATATCCGCCGTACTAGGGTTCATCGTTTGACCACCAGCAATGATATCAGTCACGCCTAAGCCTTTGAACAGCTTACCAATACCCTCACCCGATGAAACCGAGATGATGGCGTAGCCGTGCATATCAACTTGTGGTTGTGAAGGCAAAGTTGGTTCGGCGGCAGCTTGTGCTTCACTTTCTTGATCGTGTTCCATGATGGTTTCTTGTTGTAGGCGCATATTATCGACTTTAACTTTAATTAACGCACCAAAACGTTGGCCCCACGTCATGACATCACCCGGATGCTCCGTATGCACGTGAACCTTTACAATTTCATCATCATTAATCACTAGTAGTGAATCGCCTAGTTGTGCTAAGTAATTGTAAAACGTCTCGTAATCAAACTTGTGATCAACTAACTTACCATCGCCGATTCGTACCATAATTTCAGTACAGTAGCCATACTTGATGTCATTCGGGTCTAACTGACCTTGAACACTTTGATGATGAGCAGCATCGATCATCGAATCCATTTCTGCATCATCAGGAACGTAGTCTTGTGATTCATCGACCTTACCACTTAATGAGTCACTAAAGGCTTCTAACACAAAAGTCAGTCCCTGGCCACCGGAATCAACGACCCCGACTTGTTTCAACACTGGTAATAAATCGGGGGTCGATTTTAAAGCAGCTTCCGCAGCAACGACAACGGCATCCATGACTTCACAAATATCGTCGGTCGTTTTAACGGCCTCCTTACCGGCACCAGCAGCTTTACGGATCACAGTCAGAATAGTTCCTTCAGTTGGCTTCATAACGGCCTTATAAGCAGTCTGAGCCCCTGCTGCGAGGGCTGCTGCCAAATCATTGGCAGTTAAAACGTCCTTATCCGCAACGGCCTTTGAGAAGCCCCGAAAAATCTGTGACAAGATCACCCCAGAATTTCCCCGGGCCCCCATTAAGAGACCCTTGGCTAAAGCTGACGCTAAGTCGCCCACGTTCGTACTGGTTTCTTCACGTTCGTACTTGGCACCGCTGGCCATCGATAGACTCATATTAGTCCCGGTATCACCATCTGGTACCGGAAAGACATTCAAAGAATTAATAAATTCGGCACGTTGGTTCAGCTTTTGTGACGCAGCCTGCACCATTTTGCCAAATTCAAGATTAGTAATCGTGGTGATTTTCAATTTCAAAATTCCTCCTTGGCTTCCACCAACTTCAATTTAGTCGTTCATTACCCGGACACCTTGGACAATGACGTTGACCGAATTGGCCGTAACGCCAAGCATGTTTTGTAAGTTATATTTGACCTTGGCTTGGACATTGCGTGAGACTTCTGAAATTTTGGTCCCATAACTGACGATAATGTTGACATCAATAGCTACCCCATTATCTTCTTGGCGAACAACCACACCGCGCGCATAGTTTTCGCGGCGTAAAATTTCATTAACATTATCACGGATCTGGTTACGACTTGCCATACCAACAACTCCATAGTTATCCGTTGCAGCGCCACCAACGACCGTCGCGATAACATCATTATCAATATCAATAGTTCCAAATTGCGTTTTGATTTTGACAGCCATGAAAATAGCCTCCTTGTTTTAACGCGTTCATTTACGATAGTTTATCATAGCACAACCACTCTTGAAAGAAAAATTAAGCGACTGGTTAATAGAAGCCCGGAAACTCGGAATTTAGCAGTAAAGTAAAATTACTTGATAGAAATGTATTGCAACCTTTATTAATCTATGATAAATTATTCTAGTGAATGATAAAGACGACCTTTTATCAATGAATTACCGAAGGAGGCAGATCAACATGGCAAAAGACTACGTTACAGGCAAGCGGACGCACTTTGGTAACACGCGTTCTCACGCTTTAAACCACAGCCGCCGCAGCTGGAAAGTTAACTTGCAAAAAGTTCGCATTTTAGTTGATGGTAAACCAAAGAAGGTTTGGGTTTCAGCTCGGACTTTGAAATCAGGTAAAGTTACGCGCGTTTAGCGCAGCAAATCGCCAGCACATTTTTTGTGGCTGGCGTTTTTTGTTGCCTAAAATTACTAATTTCTCGCTAACTTTTTATAAAGTTTATAATCAATGCGCGTGCTGTGCTAATTATTTGGGCCCACATCGTGATTAAAGTGTGCTAAACATAGCTCAAAAGCAGCCAGTTCAAGTCCACTGAAAATAAGATGATTCAGTATAGATTGACGTAACTCCCGCATTTTGCCCAATCGCCAGTCGGAATCGACAGCACCCGGCTGGCCTGAATGCACTCAGCTTCTGATTGAATAATCTAACGCTTAGCTACGTCAACCGATTGATTGCCCAACTGTACCTAGTTAAGTGGCTACTTATCCACCATGCAACCGACTTTTCAAAGCCTGTATTTGGATATTAAAAGACCGATTAATGTGTTTCACGACTCATTAATCGGTCTTTTAATATGCATTCAGCCTGACCAGCCTACGCGTCCGTCATGGTGTCATCACGACTTTGAATAACGGCTAAAACACCCGCGTCAAAGCTGAAATGGCCCACATTCCCACTGAACTCATTACTGGCCCACGAAATTGGATACGCATTATAAGCCGCATCTAGTTGATATTTTTCATCAGGTAACGTTAGATGCATCGGCATTAGTGGCACAAAAGCCAAATAACGTTTATCTGCTTCCTTTGTGATCTGATAATCTCCAGGTAAGAAGAATTGAATCGTATTTTGCTTATCAATTATCTTAATCTGGGGCGCCCATCGACGAAATACCGGATCAAGCACCAACCAAATGTTGGCTAGTAAATGGTCTAATCGACCACCCGTTGCACCATATAGATGAACTTCATCTGGCTGTAACTGTTCAAAGATGGATTTGAGGGCCAATTGGGTATCAGTGTGATCTTGATCTGGTTTAACCACCACGGCCCCCACCAGTGCGTCCTTAACAGCCTGTAGTTCGGTCGAGTTAATCGAATCAAAATCGCCAACCACCATCACAGGCTGGATGCCACGCTTCACTAACCGCAGCGCACCCCGATCAGCACCGACCCACGGTCCTGGAATCGTCGTTAAATCTGCTGGATAATTAGCGGTCGGACCGCCCACCAGTAAGTTTACGATGGTTGCCATTAATTAGTCGCCACCTTCAGATCCTGAATCCGTTGCGCAGGTTGCGAGCTGTTATAAACATATGAACCAGCGACTGCAACCGTTGCACCGGCATCATAGCAAGCTTTAACCGTTTGGTCATTAATTCCCCCATCGACTTCAATGTCAAAATGATAGTCGTGCTGTTGCTTTAATTCATTTAACGCCGCAATTTTAGCGACCATCTGTGGCAGAAAATGCTGACCACCGAAACCAGGATTGACCGTCATAATCAAGACTTGGTCCACTAGTGGTAATAATTCACTAATCATACTAAGCGTCGTTCCAGGGTTAACCACGATTTCGGCCTTCGCTCCGGCGTCCTTGATCAACTGTAAGGCGTGATAAATATGCCGGGTGCTTTCAACGTGCACTCCGATCAAATCCGCACCGGCCTTTGCAAACTGACCGACAAATCGTTCAGGATTCATAATCATTAAATGACAATCCAACATTAACGAAGTTACTGGCCGTAAATCCGCCACGGTACTCATTCCAAATGATAAGTTCGGTACGAACTGACCATCCATAACATCAATATGCAACGCATCCGCACCAGCATTTTCAGCCATCTGGACGTCACGTTGAAGGTTAGCAAAATCTGCACTTAAAATTGAAGGGGCAACTTTAATCATTCGTCTCACTCACTTTTTCTTATTATAGATTACTTTTTTATTTTTAATAGTTTCATAGAATTGTAAATAGTTATCATAGCGACTCGCTAATACCTCACCAGCGGCCAGTGCCCGTTTGACGGCACACTGCGGTTCATTAATATGAACACAGCCCCGATACTTGCAATCAACACTAAGGCGCACAAACTCTGGAAAATAATGCGTCAACTCGTTGGCTGCAATATCAAACACTTCGTAGGATGAAAAACCAGGTGTATCGGCCACTAATCCTCCGGCAATCGGAATCAGACTAACCTTCCGCGTCGTATGTTTCCCACGATTCAACGCCTGTGAAATTTCACCCGTCGCTAGGTCTAACCCCGGTTGCAAATGATTCAGTAACGTCGACTTGCCAGCACCGGTTTGACCCATGACGACAGCTACATGATCAGTCAAAGCCGTCTTAACTGCCGCTAACGCTGTGGGTGAAAATGCCGTCCGCTCACAAATAACTTGATACCCAATCTGGCGATAAGCTTCCGCCAGCGTTAGGCGCTGTTGATATACCTCATCCGTTAATAGATCCGTTTTTGCAAAGTAAAGTAACGGTTCAATGCCAGCCACCGCTAATGCAACTAACTGACGATCCAATAAATTCGTTGAAAATTCTTGATCGGTCGCCGCAGTCACCACGATACCCAGATCAACATTGGCCACTGGCGGCCGTACCAACTGGGTCTGCCGATCAAGTATCTTTAACACGTAACCTTCTTGCGGAGTCGGCGCATCAAACTCTACGTTATCACCGACAAGCGGCGTGATCCGTCGCTTTCGGAAATTTCCGCGGGCCCGGGTACGATACATCTGGCCATCAGCATAAACGTCATAAAAGCCGCTCAGCGATTGCCGAATTTGTCCAATTTTCAAATTAGCACCACCTTTTATATTATTTGGTACGGTCCACTTTTCTCTATTGTACCAAAAAAGTCATGCATTGCGCATGACTTATCGTTATTTTGTTGCATTTTCGCTCGTAATATTTTTCTTTTCCATGATCGTCACCCCGTTACGGACAATCCGGTAACGCCCCTTCGTATTACCAGTCAACTGAAACGGTAAACTAATCTTGGTCGACCGCATAATCGCAATATCACGATAAACCGTCTCAACCATGTGGGTATCGTCATATAAATAAATCTTAACGTCATTCGCCTGAGCAGTCGTTGCCGTTAAAGCCTTATATGGTACCGTTAGTTTAACATAAAAATTCTGCGGTGTCGTCGCGTTATCGTCACTCCCCCGCGACATCGTCACCGTGACGGTCGAGCCAGTTCGGACATTGCCGCCACCATCCGGATCCTGATCAAAGGAGTACCCGGACTTTTGATCTGAAGAATAACCTTGTTTAAAGTTAACGTTTAAATCGTTCGCCCGCGCGTAATCTAAAATATCACTTTGACTCTCACCAGTTAAATCCTTCAACTCAACGTAACGACTACCAGCACTAACTGTAAAGGTCACCGTCGTATCCGTTGGCATGACCCGACTACCAGCGACAACGTCTTGACTGATAATTTGACCAGCCGCAACCGACGACGTACTGTAAGTTTCTTTAACTTTAAATCCCGCCGACTTAAGTGTCTGCCGCACATCATGATAATTATCGTTAACATAGTTGCCAAAGCTCATAACTTTAGCACCATTGCTGATCACCAAGTTAATACGGGAACGCTCTTGTACCCGTGCCTTCGTGGTCGGCGTTGACTTGATCACCTGATTTTTAGCGACTTGATTACTTTTAGCATGTTGAACCGTTCCCACAACCAGATGGTGCTTTTTGAGCACCTTAGTGGCTGCACGCTGGCTCAAACCAGTCACTTTGGGCACACTCGTCATTTGTGGTCGGCTTAACTCGAGACCCACGATCACAGCCACGACGAGCAATAAGATGATTCCACCCCAAAAGAGAAGCCGCCGCCGCAAGGGATGACGCTTAGACCATGAGCGCGTTGGTAATGGTTCTTCAGCCGCCGCTTGATCATCCGTCGTATTAGTTGTGTTTCCCCGTGGTTGAGAAGTCGTCGGCTGTGCAACAGCTTGTGTCTTGCCGTCACGATTAGCCGTAATCGCCGCCTGAATATCAGCACTTGGCATGATCTTTGTCTCATCATTGCCAACATCCTCCGGCACAAACCGTTTTTCACCAGCACGGCTACTAGCCAATGCTGTCAATAAATCAGCCGCCATATCCTCAACCGTCGCGTAACGTTCCCGTGGATCTTTCGTTGTTGCCTGCAAGACCACATTTTCGAGAGCTTGCGGAATATCCGCATCAAATTCCCGGACGGACGGCATGGCATTTTGAAAGTGTTTTAATGCGATAGAAACCGCTGTCTCGCCCTTGAACGGGACCGACCCCGTTAACATCTCATATAAAATAATTCCTAACGAATAAATGTCAGATTGCTTAGTTGCCATGCTCCCACGGGCTTGCTCTGGTGACAAATAGTGCACTGAACCTAAAATCGTATTCGTTTGTGTCATAGTATGTTCAGATAACGCAACCGCAATCCCAAAATCAGTAATTTTAGCATTGCCTTGTTCATCAATTAAAATGTTTTGTGGTTTTAAGTCCCGATGAATAATATTATGCGCGTGGGCCGTTGCCACGGCACTTAATATTTGCTCCATGATGTCAATCACTTGCTGTAACGGTAAAGGAAAGTTCTCTTTAATATAATTTTTAAGATCCATCCCCTTGACGTACTCCATGACTAAATACTGCATGCCATTTTCTTCGCCAACATCATATAAACTAACAATGTGGGGGTGAACAAGTTCCGTCGTTGCCAGTGCCTCACGTTGAAAACGTTTGATGGTCTTAGGATCATCACGTAAGTCTAACCGGAGCAGTTTGACCGCAACATCACGATCTAATATTAAGTCATGTGCCAAGTAAACGTTGGCCATCCCACCTTCACCTAAGGACCGGACGATCCGATACCGTCCGCTAAGGGTATAGTTGGGTGTCATTTACTGGCCACCTCACCATCAAGCGTCATAATCAGCGCCGTAATATTGTCCTTACCACCAGCGGCATTAGCTAGCTTAATCAACGTCTCACACTTTTGTGTCGCTGTCTTTGTCGTTGCCAAGACAGTCGCCAACTGTTGATCAGTCACCATATTGGTTAACCCGTCTGAGCATAATAACAATTGATCACCGGGCTGCATCTGATAGAGGTTCGTATCAATATCCGCATCGGGTGAAATCCCCAACGTCCGCGTAATAATATTTTTTTGAGGATGTTGACGCGCCTGTTCAGCTGAAATTTCACCCCGCTTAACGAGTTCGTTGACTAGCGAATGGTCCTCAGTCAATTGATGTAGCTGACCGTCACGAAAAAGGTAGCCCCGACTATCGCCAATGTTAGCCATCAAAAAATTCTGATCAAAGAGCAACGCTGCTACCATCGTCGTGCCCATCCCGTTCAAGTCAGAAAATTCACGGGCTTTTTCAATAATATGCTGATTTTCATCTTGAACCTCACTTGCCAGCCACTTGACGGCATCATTGGGTTCTTTAAACGTCGTATTTTCAAAACGAAAACCCATGTGTGAGACCGCCATTTCGGAAGCAACATCGCCCCCCTGGTGACCACCAATCCCATCCGCAACAATTGCAAAATTAATCCCCGCTTTGTTTTGGAAGAAGCCGACATAGTCTTCATTTTCTTCACGCTGTTGGCCAATATCCGACCGGTATGCAAAATCCATTGTTTACCACTCCACCATTATTTTTTTCGTAAACAAGCAATGAAAAAGCCGTCGGATAAGTAGTCGTCGGGATAAATCGACAAAGTTTTTTCCGTTCGTTCAGCTTTCAAATCTCGTTCAGTTGGCGTTGTTTGCAACTCAAAGTCAGGATGATCCGCCAGAAATTTGGTAATCACGTCCTGGTTTTCCTGTTGCAAAATCGTACAAGTACTATACGTCATGATACCACCTTTTTTCAAAGTGGGCGCAACCGCCGTTAAAATCGCCAATTGAATACGTTGCAAGTTCAAACTATCTTGTAATTGCTTCTCATAGCGAATCTCAGGTTTTCGCCGCATCAACCCCAGTCCCGAACATGGTGCATCGACCAAAATTCGGTCAAAGCTTTCGTCATTGAATTGAGTCCCAACTTTACGCGCATCTAATTCGGTCGCAGCAACACGATCAGCTACGTGCATGCGAGCAGCATTCTGGCCAATCAGCTTCACTTTATTAGCATGAATATCAAGGGCAACAACTTCACCGCCTTGATCGGTATCTAAGCGAGCTGCAATCTGGGTCGTCTTGCCCCCCGGTGCTGCACAGGCATCTAAGACGTGATCGCCCGGTTGTGGGTTTAAAGCTGGAACGACTAGCTGGGCGCTTTCGTCTTGAATTGTCAGCATGCCATACCGCATTGCTTCTGTATTGATAACTTGACCGTCCGTTGCAATTAGGCCTAATGGTGAAATTTCACTGGGCACAACCGTTAAGCCATCATTAGTTAGCGCGGTCGTCACGTCTTCGACAGTCGATAAAGCGGTATTGACACGCAATGCTTGCTTAGCAGGCTGATTCAATGAGGCAATGATTTGTTCCATTTTATCAGCACCCAATTGGCGACGAAGTTCTTGAATCAACCATACCGGCATACTATAAGTCACACTTAAGCGTTCATCAGGGTCTTCAATTGCATCAAAGCTTGGGAGCCCTGACCGATCCATTTGATGTAACACCCCGGTCACAAACCGGCGAATACCAGGATGACCCTTAACCTTGGCAATTTCAATTGTTTCATTGAAAACGGCTCGTTGTGGAATTTTGTCCAGA
This sequence comes from Lactiplantibacillus paraplantarum, assembly GCF_003641145.1. Taxonomy (NCBI): domain Bacteria; kingdom Bacillati; phylum Bacillota; class Bacilli; order Lactobacillales; family Lactobacillaceae; genus Lactiplantibacillus; species Lactiplantibacillus paraplantarum. The sequence goes on along the minus strand of NZ_CP032744.1, from coordinate 1,394,175 downwards.
TATTGCCATTGATATAACGCACTTAATAATAACTCCCGCACCCACGGATCAATCTGATGCGGATGCCGAACGAACGGTTGCAACCAGTACTCCAGGGTCAAACGGTGCTGAATAACGCCGTAAACCATATTAGTCAGCAGATTAATATCACGCCGATCCATCTGGTGTTCATTAATTAATTGATTTAATTGCAAATTCGAATATGCGCCGTTCTTAATTTTTGCCAAAGCGGCAACCGCTAACCAGCGGGGGGTATTGCCAACTGTACTCATTTACTAATAACCTGCTCTCCGGTGGCGAATTTATCCGCCGCCCCATTTAAATAGTCTGTAATTGTCATCTTAGGTTTACCAGCTGGTTGTAACTGATTGATGGCTAACGCCGTATGGTCAGCCGCCGCAATCACCAGCTCATGCTTAGTTTTGCGTACCACTTGCCCAGGAGCTTGCGTGACCACTTCATCTGCTAAGGGGGTAACATCCCAGAACTTGGTACGCTTCCCATCTAAGATAGCGTAGGCAATTGGTGCTGGCCGCATACCTCGAACTTGATTATCGATTTCAGCCGCCGTTTTCGTAAAGAAGTCTAAGACCTCTTGTTCCGGTTGAATGTTCGGTGCGAACGTGACTTGGGCCTCATCCTGAGGGACCGCCGTAATTTCGCCAGCAATGAGCTTAGGCAAGGTTTCCAATAGGAGGTCCCGGCCAACTAGACTCAACTTATCAAACATCGTTCCAGTATCATCCGTTTTCTCGATAGGAATCGCACGCTGAGCCAACATGTCGCCAGCGTCCATCTTTTTGACCATATAAATAATCGTAATTCCCGTCTCGGCCTCGCCATTGATGATTGAATATTGAACGGGCGCACCACCACGATACTTAGGCAACAACGACCCATGAACGTTGACCGCACCAAGTTTAGCTGCCTTCAACAGTTTCGTTGGTAAGAATTGACCAAAAGCAGCCGTGACAATTAAATCGGGCTGTAAATCAATAATCTGTTGCATTTCAGGACTGCCACCAATTTTCTCAGGTTGAAAAACAGGAATATTATGGGCAACCGCCACTTCTTTGACTGGTGAAGCTGTTATGACGTGTTTACGACCAACTTTTCGGTCTGGCTGGGTCACGACCCCCAGTACTTGGTACTGTGCTTTAATTAGACTTTCGAGAATCGGTGCCGCAAATGCGGGCGTTCCCATAAAAACGATTGATGTCATTGTCAAACTTCCTCCTCATCCCACTACATAAAATGCAAGGGTTCCACGTCAATACCAATCTGTAGTCCTTGCCGTTGTTGCGCTTGTGTCTCATGTAATAGCGTTGTCAATGTGCTAGCCAAATTGGGTTCTTGTTTATATTTAATCACAATTTGATAATAATACCGGCGATTGACCCGTGCAATTGGTTTTGGCGTTGGGCCTAATAAAATTGTCGACGGTGCCAAGCGCGGCCGTAGCCACTGTAGTAATTGGTACATGCGTTTAGCCGCCACCCCCTCGTCTAAGTCACTGGCTGTGATCTGGACAGTAAAGTAATACGGTGGGTAGCCACCACGATGCCGCATCTGCATCTCATACTTGAAGAAACCTTCATAATCGTGGTGTTGTGCGAAGCGAATCGCATAATGATCGGGATTAAACGTCTGAATATAAACGTGGCCACTCTTTTCTGCCCGACCAGCCCGGCCACTTACCTGCGTTAATAGTTGAAAAGTGCGTTCACTCGCCCGAAAATCTGGTAACCCTAGGGCGGTATCAGCATTCAAGACCCCCACCAGGGTCACATTAGGAAAATCCAGTCCCTTAGCAATCATCTGCGTGCCAATCAAAATATCGGCCTCACCACTCCCAAACTGGGCCAATAGTTTAGCATGGGCCCCTTTTTTACGGGTCGTATCATTATCCATCCGAATAATGTGAGCGTCAGGGAGCAACTCTTGCAACTCTTCCTCGACCTTCTCAGTCCCCGTCCCATAATAACGAATCTGACGACTATGACAGTTGGGACAGCTTCGTGGAATAGCTTCTTCGTGACCACAATAATGGCACTTCATCGTATGCGTGTCCATGTGTAGTGTCAGTGAAATATCACAATTAGGACACTTCAAGACAAAGCCACAATCCCGGCACAACACAAATGACGAGTACCCCCGCCGATTGAGCATTAAAACGCTCTGCTCATGACGTTCAAGTCGATCTTGCAAAGCGACGAGTAAGGGGGCCGAAAAATTACTCTCAGCATGTTGCTGCATTTCCTTTTTCATATCAATAATCGACACTTTGGGAAGTGGTCGCTGATTAACCCGGTCAGCAAGTAGTAACCGTTGATAAACCCCTTTTTCAGCGCGAGCACGCGTTTCTAACGACGGCGTGGCCGAACCAAGGACAACTGGACAATGATGATAACGACTACGCCATAAAGCCACTTGTCGGGCATGGTAGCGTGGAGCATCGTCCTGCTTATAAGTGCTCTCATGCTCTTCATCCATGACGATCAAGCCAAGATTTTTTAACGGCGCAAAGACAGCCGAACGTGCCCCAACAACGACTTGGGCTTCGCCCCGTTGAATTCGTCGCCACTCGTCATATTTTTCACCGCTAGATAGACCGCTGTGCAAGACTGCGACCGCCTTGCCAAAGCGCCCCTTCACGCGTTGAACCATTTGGGGTGTCAGCGAAATTTCAGGAACTAACATTAACGCCGTTTTGCCTTGCGCCAATGCGGCCGCCATCGATTGTAAATACACCTCTGTCTTCCCGCTCCCCGTAACGCCTTCTAACAGAAATGTTGTTGTTGCGGCTTGATCAACCGCCTGGGTAATCTGATCTACAGCCACTTGCTGTTCATCATTTAACCGTAGCGCCTTGGTGGCCTGGATATCACTCGTCGCATAGGGATCACGATAAACTTCGACCGCTACTTTTTCGAGCCACCCCTTCTGTACGGCCGTACGAATTGCACCGTCGTTCACACCAAAGCGTGCACAAAATTCCTTTTGGGGAATGGTCTCGCCATTTAAGGTCATTAGCCCACGGAGCACTGCCAATTGTTGAGTGGCACCCGCCCGCACGCTAGTTTCAGCCGTCTGTAATTGTTCATTAGTCAGGATAGCCTTCACCGCCGTTTGTGTTTTACGACGAGCTTGATTTTTAACTTGATAATAAACATCGACTTGCCCCATAGCTTGCAATTGTAACAATTGACTGACCAGCGCCGGGGTCGTAGCGACATCATCAAACGCCACCATCGATTTACCACCAAACAGCGTGGCTTGAATCTCAGTCGGCGTCGTTGCCGTCGTCCGGAGCTGTTTTTCGTACTTAGCCCGCATTACCGCGGGCAACATCGTCTGGGCACAAGTAATCTGAAACGAAAACGTACTGGCTGCTAACCATTCGGTCAAAGCCAACGCTTCAGTGTTCAGTACCGGTGCTAGGTCAACCACCGCATCGATTGGTTTCAAATCTCCCTCAAAATTGCTAACATCATCACAGGATAGCACGAAACCTTGTACCCGTCGCTTACCACGGCCAAAGGGAACCACAACCCGCATGCCGGGTTGCACCTGTGATTGCCACGCGATTGGAATTTGATAACTATACGGTCGATTTGTCTGCATAGTGGGCACATCGACTAATACTTGGGCAATTTGTGCCACACGACCCTTCCTCTCTACTCAATTATGCTTGTTTGCCGGCACCATCCGCAATCGCAGTCGTTAAAATCTTTCTTGCAATCACGGATTTCGTTGCTAATTCAGTCGTTACCGGTTGCTGCTGCGGCCGTAATAAAGTAACCTGATTCGTATCACCATTAAACCCTACTCCAGGCTTGGAAACATCGTTAGCAACAATTAAATCCAATTTTTTGCTAGTTAACTTACGATTTGCATTAGCTAACAAAGATTGGGTTTCAGCAGCAAAGCCAATCACGTACTGATGGCGTTTTCGGGCCGCCAGCGTTTTTAAGATATCCGGTGTTTCGGTTAACCGTAACGTTAAGTCAGCATGATCAGCTGGTTTTTTAATCTTCTGGTCAGCTAATTCGACTGGCCGATAATCTGAAACCGCCGCCGCCATCACCAAAATATCTGTAGCGTCATAAACATCACTAACGGCCGTCAGTAAGGCTTGTGCCGAGTCGACCATCATAACTTTAACGCCACTAGGTGCTGGTAAATGCGTTGTTGCACTAATAAGTGTCACCGTTGCACCGAACTCCCGCGCCACTTGGGCTATCGCGTACCCCATCTTACCAGATGAGCGGTTAGTAATAAACCGAACAGGGTCCAATGCTTCCCGCGTGCCACCCGCAGTGACGACTACTCGCCGCCCTGCTAATGGTAAATCAGGCGTCAGCTGAATCAATTGATCTGTCAACCAGGCCAAAATCACCTCTGGTTCCGGCATCCGCCCTTGACCAACATAACCTTCTGCTAACATACCCGTAGCGGGAGTTAAGACGTGTAAGCCATCTGCCGTCAACTGTTGTAAATTACGCTGAGTAGCTGGATTAGCATACATATGTGAATTCATTGCTGGCACCACAAACTTAGGTGCGGTCGTCGCTAAGATTGTCGTCGTTGCGGCATCATCGGCTAGACCATTGGCCACCTTAGCAATCAAATTAGCCGTTGCCGGAACCAGAATCATCACTTCCGTCCAGTCGGCTAACGCCACGTGAACCACGTGCTGTGGGTCGGTGGTTGTAAACTCATCAATGACCACTGGTTGCTGCGTTAAAGTTTGAAAGGTCAGCGGTGTGATAAATTCAGCTGCGTGAGCTGTCATCGCGACTCGCACCACCGCCCCCTGTCGCATTAGACTACGGATCAACACTAACGCTTTATAACTCGCAATCCCACCACTAACGACCACCGTCACATGACGCTTTGTCCATATACTCACTTCTTCACGTCCTTCTAAAATCTCGCTAAGCATCTCATCGAAATTTTTGCACTTTAATAAATCAATTGTATCAAGAATCGACAGTAACGTGAAGCTGAACGTCCGCATCATTCTTCATAAAAAAAGTGCCAAGCCCAAGCTGGCTTAGCACACCGTTTTGTTACTAATCTTTGTCAGTTTCATCTGGATCGATCATTAAGTCACCGGCCGCAATTTCTTCCATGGCCCGACCAATCGTTTTAACCGATTTGTATTCGCTAAGCATTGGTGCTGCACCGGCGTCCAATTCGTGGGCCCGCTTGCTAGCTAACATAATCAATGAGTAACGCGAATTAACTTGCTTCAATAAGTCATCAACTGATGGATATAAGATCATGATTCCGCATCTCCTAACATTTCTTCATACTCGGGCATGACCCGTTTAACACTAAAACGTTCACTACGAATAATCGCTTTGATTCGTTCAGCAGCTAGTGGGACTTCATCATTAATAACCGCGTAATCGTAATTACGCATCATTTTGATTTCATCGACCGCTTTGGCCATTCGCTTATTGATCACACTCATGTCATCAGTCCCACGACCAATGATACGGTGCTTCAACTCCATTAAATCTGGTGGTGTCAAGAAAATGAAGACACCATCTGGCATTTTTTCGCGAACTTGCATGGCCCCGTTGACTTCAATTTCTAAGAAAACGTCTTTGCCAGCCGCCAACGACTGCTTAATATATTTTAAGGGCGTCCCATAGTAATTGTCAACATACTTGGCATATTCAAGCATACCGCCGCTCTTAATTTCATCCTCGAACTCTTCTTTGGACACAAAATAGTAGTCCTTGCCATCTACTTCGCCCGGACGCATTTGCCGCGTCGTCATCGAGACTGAATATTGAAAATCGTTATCATCTGAGTCAAAGATTTCCTTGCGGACGGTACCTTTACCGACACCCGAAGGACCTGATAAGACGATTAACATGCCTTGTTTCGCCATGATCACAAATTCCCCTTAATTAAAATATGTTTTAAAGTTTATTTTGCACTTTTTAACCTTATATTGCAAGTATTATCAAGGTTACACAGCCTTTTTTCATTTTTAGAGGTTAAATTTCATAAATTTTAGGCTTGCTTTTTAGAACGCCTGTTCGTATAATGGAAACACAAACAAATGTTCGAGGTGGCTAATATGCAAAATCAACAATCTAATTTAAAACTAATTTCTAAGAATCTGCACGCTTCCTATCGCCAATTTATGGATGACTTTACTGCTGCCCCGACCGTCATTGCGCCCTTACTGCCAATGATGCCGGCTTTCCAGCGGGATTTGTTCTTAACTCAAGCACGGATGGAACATTATCAAATTATGTTACAAATGCAACCCCAACTCACTGAGTCACACCCGTATAATATTCACGGCGTGCTTAAGATACTCACTAGTGGCCAGTTAGTTCTCATTAATCGACAACAACATTTGACCCATTTAGTTGATCCTAATGCCATCCGTTATATCAAACGCGTTTAATTTAATCATTAATACTTGCATCAAAAGATGAAATCATGTTCAATACAACCTTGCGTATTCTCATGGTGTTTTTGATGCAAATCAAAAAGATTGATGTTACAGCTCCACTGACTTCCCTGAATGAGTGAGTACGGAGTACCTGTAAATCAATCTTTTTTAGTAACTTATTTGACTTTATGTGCTACCTTGTTTTATTTCTGTGTCGGATCGGCGCGCTTTTCAATCCAAGCCAATACCGTATCAGCAATAATTGCCATTAAGGCCGTTGGTAACGCCCCAGCCAGGATAATTGCCCCACCATTCGTGGCATTGGTTCCCCGAATAATGATATCACCTAAACCACCGGCACCGACGAAGGTCCCAATAGCGGTAATCCCGATGGCTAACACGAGTGCATTGCGGAGCCCAGCCATAATCACCGATAATGACAATGGCAATTCTACCATCCGCAGTAACTGCCAGCGTGTCATTCCCATACCCTTACCAGAATCTAAAATACTGGCACTGACATTTTGCATCCCAGTATAAGTATTCTTAATAATCGGTAACAACGCGTATAAGAAGACCGTTACAATGACCGTATTGACGCCAAGTCCTAATCCAATCATGATAATCGACAACATCGCTAATGATGGAATCGTTTGAATCACGTTGGCAATCGCAATCACTGTGGCACTTAGCCGACTATGATGCGCAATGAAGATGCCGATTGGAATCCCGACAATTGCTGCAAACAACACCCCGTAAATTGAAATCAAGAAGTGACGCGAGAATTGGCTTAACACGTACACACCGTTTTGTTGGTAATAGTATATCAACTGTTGCAGTAAGTTCATCTGCGCCATTATTTGTCACTCCCTTCAAAATAATTATGCTTTTCAAGGAACTGTTTAGCAACCACTTCCGGTTCCACTAAGTTATTATCCACTTGATAATTCAAGTTTTGCATCGTCTTCAAACTGATTTTGCCATTTAAGCGACTTAAAATAGATTTTAACTTCGGATGTTCCTTCAACACCTTGTTCGTCGCAACCGCACTTGCATTGTATGGTGGGAAGAAATTCTTATCATCTTTCAAAATCTTCAAATCATAACTGCCAATTCGGCCATCGGTAGAGTATCCGAGGATGGCATTCATCTTACCAGATTCCAGTGCATCGTAGACCAACCCAATTTGCATTGGATAAGTCTTGCCGAATTGATACCCGTACAGTTTTTGGAAGGCGGCATAACCGTCACCCTTCCGTTCTGTCCAGATTTGATCCAACCCAACCGTCAGCTTCGAAGCCACTTTTTTCATATCACTAACAGTATTCAAATGATATTTCTTAGCCGTCGCTTTAGTCACCATAAAAGCATAGGTATCGGCAAAGCCATAACTTGGGAAGTAGGTCATCTGATACTTGCTGTTGAACTGTGAGCGAACTTTTTGGTCAATCGACTTGATATTACCCCGATCCATCTTTTCGCCCAGAATCGTCGTTAAGTCTGTCCCAGTATAACGAATCGCTGAAATATCAGCCTGATCATTCTTCAACGCATTGAAACTAACCGTCCCAGATCCTAAATTATTAATGATCGTGGTATTTAAGTTAGAGTAGTGCTTGATCATGTCTTGAATCATATATGCCATAATTTGTTGTTCCGTCGTGTTTTGCGATGCAATCCGAATGGTATCTGATGAGGTCCCAGATAACCCCGGAAAACCACAGCCAGCCAATAACAACCCACTGGCAACCGTTGCAACAACACCTAACAACCACTTTTTAATTTTCTTCATCTTCAATCCCCCCTACGCTTGTGTGGTTCTTGGGGTAACCGCTGCTTCCAGTTTACCCAACAGCCAATCAACGATGAGGGCCAAAATAATCACCGGAATCGAACCACCCAAAATTAAGTCAGTTCGATAGAGGTTTAACCCATTAAAGATAAAGTCCCCAAGGCCACCGGCACCAATATAAGATGCTAAAGCGGCCCAGGCAATAACGTACGTTGCGGATAACCGAATACCGGCCATAATAACTGGTGCGGCCATCGGTAACTCAACTTTAACAATTGATTGCCAGTTGGTCATTCCCATTCCCTTGGCTGCATCGACCAAAGCGGGATCAACATCTTCCATCCCTAAGTAGGTATTACGGAGAATCGGTAATAACGAATAGATGAACAACGCAATGATGGCTGGAATTGCCCCAATCCCGAAAAACGGAATCATTAAGGCCAACAAGGCCATCGCTGGAATGGTTTGTAACATACTAGCAATCGACATGACAACATTCGCAATCGGCTTTACCCGTGTGAGCAAAATACCAATCGGCACCGCTACAATAATCCCTAAGAACAGTGAAAACGCCGAAATATACAAGTGTTGCCAGGTCTTAACCAGTAGCTGCAAACCATAGTTTTGTAGGAAAGTTATCATCCCTGTTCACCGCCTTCAGCGGGCGCATCGTCCTCCCCATGATGAATATTATTTTCAGCTTCATCTTCGTCTTCATCGCCCCAGAGTGCATCATACACAATATCAACCAAAGTAGCCCGGGTCACGATACCGACTAACCGATGTTGATCATCAACCACAGGAATATTCTTTAAGCCGCGTTTCAAAATCCGCTCCACCGTATCACGAATTAACGAATTCGATTGAACGTAGAATATATCGGTTTTCATAATATCACCAACACTAGTGGCTGAATTAAAGTTATAATCAACATCTTCGATACCAATGACGCCCTTCAAAATTCCCGCTTCATCGGTTACTAATAAGGAGTCAACTCGCTTATCATGCATTTGACGTAACGCAACCGTCAATGACTTGCCAGGAGTTGTTGCAATCGGATCTTTCAACATCACTTGACCAACCGTTGTGATGCTTGGCCGTGCTTGAATTAAGCGATCCTTACCAATCAAATTCTCCACAAATTCATTTGCCGGATGGCGTAAAATGCCATCTGGTGTATCGACTTGCATGATATCGCCGCCATCCATAATGACGATTCGTGTCGCTAATTTTAACGCTTCATCCATATCATGGGTCACAAATACAAACGTCTTGCCCAGCCGTTCTTGCAAATCTTTAACCAGATCTTGCAATGCTTCACGCGTAATTGGGTCCAACGCCCCAAAAGGTTCATCCATCAATACTAAGTCTTGGTCCGCAGCTAATGCCCGGACAACCCCGATCCGTTGCTGCTGCCCACCTGAAAGTTCTGACGGGTAACGGTCCAAGTAATCTTCTGGCAATTCGACCAGTTTAATCATTTCCTTAGCCCGTTCATCCATTTTATCCTGAGGCCACTTTAATAATCGTGGCACTAAGGTAATGTTATCCCGAATCGTCATATGGGGCATTAACCCAATATTTTGAATCACGTAACCAATTTGCCGCCGTAGCTTAACCGGGTCAATCTGGCTAATATCCTTACCATTAAGCTTAATGGTACCGGAAGTCTGACTTAACATCCGATTAATCATCCGCATCGTGGTCGTTTTACCTGAACCAGACGTCCCGATGAAACAAACAAATTCACCTTTTTCGATTTCTAAATTAAAATCTTCAACGGCAACTTTGCCACCCGGATACGTTTTATTCAAATGTTCCATTGTCAGAAACAACCTCATCACTCCAATCATTTACTCAGTTTATTTTATTGCTTAATAAACTGTACTATAATCAGCATAACTTATAACGAAAGCAAAATGCAAACGACACGACATATAAACTGCGTATTTTATCGTGCTCGCCACTGTATTTTGGAAAATATCACTTAAATTTCTAATAGGGCCACGCAATTGTGCTGAATTCATCGGTTGGAAATCGTAATCCAAGCAGGCCAACCCTTAAACCCTAAAGTAATCCGCCTAGAAACCCTAGCAATTAAGAGGTCAACGACTCAGAATAAGACTTGTATCCAAGGCAGAAAATTTCACACGCTTTCAAGCCGATAGTAGACACGTGCTATTCGCTCGGTATAGCGGCCATAGTAGCCCGCACCTGCTGATGAGCAGCAATCTAACTAACAACCGGTTTCAATCAAATGGCAACTAATACAACGCATGATATTGTAAGTTATCGCTATCCTTATCCGTATTACTAATAACGTCTTAACTTAATTAGCCTAACAAAAAAGACCAACCCTGATACGGTTAGTCCTATTAAATGCGCAACTAAAATCTTATCAACGGTCCTTTTCTTCATCCGCTAATTGTAATAATTCCTCGGCATGTTCAAGCGACAACTTCGTTACCTTTGTTCCCGCCAACATCCGAGCCAATTCTTGGACACGTGCGGCATTATCTAGCTTCGTCACACTTGTTTTGGTACGCTTACCAGTAATTTTTTTCGCAATAAAGTAATGGTGGTCACTCATCGCTGCAACCTGTGGCAGATGGGTAATACACAAGACTTGCGAGAAATGGGCGATGCCATTGATCTTTTCGGCAATTGCCTGGGCAACCCGACCACTGACACCTGTATCGACTTCATCGAAAATAATACTCGTAATCCCTTGTGATTCAGAAAAAATCGTTTTCAAAGCCAGCATCATTCGCGAAAGTTCCCCACCTGAGGCAATCTTGGCCAGGGGGCGCATCCGTTCACCCGGATTAGTCTGAATATAAAACTCAACACTATCAAGCCCACTGCGGTAAATTTGACCCTTTGTCGGCTTGAAGCGCACTTCAAAGATTGCCTTATCCATGTACAAATCCTTTAGTTCCTGATGGATCTGACGTTGTAATACTTTAGCAGCAGCTCGTCGTTTATCAGACAATGACGCTCCAGTAGCAAGTAATTGTTGCTTTAAGTCGGCAACTTGTTGGGCCAAATCCTCACTATTTTCTTCAGAATCGGTCATCTTGGCCAACTCAGTCGCAATTTTTTGATAATAATCTAAAATTTGTTGTTCTGAGTCACCATATTTGCGTTTTAACTGAGCCAACACGTCTAACCGTTGCTCAATTTCATCAAGCCGCCCCTCATCAAATTCTTGCAAATCTAGTTGGTTTGAGATTTGAGTAGCCGCATCTTGTAGCCCATAAAACGCATTCTTGACATTTACCGTAATTTCGTTAAATGCTGAATCCAAATTCGCAATTGGTTCTAGTGCGTTCATCGCCGTACCGACCATATCGACAGCTCCAGTCGTCTCTTCTCCCGCTGCCAGCAACGTGTAACTCTGCTGAAGCGCTTGATTGATCATCTGGTAATTATCTAACCGATCACGTTCAGCAATCAGGCTTGCTTCTTCACCAACTTTGACTTGCGCGGCCGCAATCTCGTCAACTTGAAAATTCAACATATCTAAGCGTTGGGCCCACTCTTTTTCATTGGCATTTTTTTGTCGTAATTCACGATTCAATTGCTGATAACGATCATATTGTTGGTGATAGCGCTGTTTTAATTTACGAATCTTAGTCGTTGCAAATTCATCAAGCAACCCCAGATGTTTTTCAGGTTGCATTAACTCCTGATGCTCATTTTGACCATGAATATCAACAATCGTTTCACCAATCTGCTTTAAAGTGGTCGTGTTGACTAACATCCCGTTGATGCGGCACGTATTACGACCACTTTTAGTGATTTCCCGCTGTAAAATGACGGTATTATCGGCGTGTTCAATGCCAGCTTCATCTAGTAATTGGGCCGTGACCCCATCGGCAGGCAGGATAAACATACCTTGCAAGATGGCCTTGTCAGCACCAGTCCGAATAAACTCCGATGATCCGCGACCACCCGCTAATAGACCAACCGCATCGATAATAATTGATTTACCAGCACCAGTCTCACCAGTCAAAACTGTCATCCCAGCTTCAAAAGCAATATCTAAGTGTTCAATGATTGCAAAGTTCGTAATTGATAATTCTTGTAACACCGCAAGCCCTCCTTAAAAGCAATTGCGTTACCAGTAGCCTATAAATTTTAAAAAAAGCGACCTGACACGCGTGTGAACAGGTCGAAGACGACTTACTGACTTAATTATCACTCAGTAAGCGCTGAATTTTTTGTTGTAACTCTAAAGTCATGGCTAGTGACTTGCAAATAATCAAGACATTGGCATCATCACCAAGGGTCCCAAAAATTTCATCATAATGCATCGCTTCGATTAGAGTTGCTAGTGCCGGCCCATTACCAGGCAACACCTTAATGAGTACAAACTTATCCTGCGTTGCATAGGACACGTAAGCATCTTTCAGCGTCCGTTTAAGTTTTTTCTCCGTATCCATTTGTTTCTGAACTGGCATACTATAATGGTAACCGCCCGTTGCCGAGGGAACCTTGACCAGCTGCATATCCTTAATATCGCGCGAAATTGTTGCCTGTGTCACGTCAATATTCTCGGCACGTAACAGCTTAACAAAGTCTTCTTGACGTTCAATTTCGTTCGAACTCAATAATCGTTTAATGTAGCGTTGGCGCTCTTGCTTCTTCACCCGATCACCCCCGGTAGCTATTCATACTTATTTAAACACATCATAAGCCAAATTGCATAAATATGAAAGTCCGGATTTGAATTTTAAGCTTGATTTAATTGTTCATAAGCCGCCGCTTGCGTTTTCTCAATCGACACAGTTGGCGCTATTTGTGGGGTTTCATCAGTTGCTTGCAAATGAATCAGAAATTCAATATTACCTTCCCCACCCTTGATTGGTGAATAATCGAGTCCTAAAACGTTATAACCATTCGCTTGCGCAAATTCGACAATATCCGTTAGCACCGCTTGATGAACAGCCGGATCACGGACAATTCCATGCTTGCCAACATTCTCACGACCAGCTTCAAATTGTGGTTTGATCAAAGCAACGACTGAACCACCATTTTCAATAATGGCATGTAACGGTGGTAAGATTAAATGTAACGAAATAAATGAGACATCAATCGACGCAAAATTAGGTTGGCCGGCGGTGAAGTCAGCTAGCTGACTGTAGCGGAAATTCGTGTGTTCCATCACCACCACCCGTGGATCCTGGCGCAATTTCCAGACTAACTGATTACTACCAACATCCAACGCATAACTCATCTTAGCGCCGTTTTGTAGTACGACGTCAGTAAAACCGCCCGTCGATGAGCCAATATCCAAGACCGTTTTACCAGTGACATCAATATCAAAACTTTGTAGCGCCTTTTCGAGCTTTAAGCCGCCCCGTGAAACATAGGGCATCGGTTTGCCCTTCAAGTGTAACTCAGTTGCAACCGGAATTTTCATGCCGGGTTTATCCAAACGTTCTTCATTGACACCTAAGATCTCACCAGCCATCACGGCACGCTTGGCCTTTTCACGGGTGTCAAATAATCCTTGTTGTACTAATAATACGTCAACTCGTTCTTTTTCCATCTAAATTTAAGTCCTTAATCTGTAAAATACGTCAAGAAAGCTGCTAATAAGTCCATATTTTGATGACTAGCAGCACTCGCCTGTTCCAACGCGACTTGAGCAGCTGTCACAGCTTGTCTAAGCGCTGTTTGTGCTCCCGCTAGGCCCAGCAATCCTGGATACGTATTCTTATGCTCATTAGCATCTTTATGCGTTGCTTTGCCTAATTGGGCGGGGGTGCTTGTCACATCTAAAATATCATCATAAATCTGAAATGCTAATCCATAGGCATCAGCATATCGCAACAATGGCGCCTGAACATCTGATCGCACTTGAGCTTGAATCAAGCCCGCCTGAACAGCATAGTGAATTAGAGCCCCCGTTTTTTCACGGTGTAACTGTTGTAAAGCTGGTAGGGCCAAATGTTGTCCTGCTCCCAAAACATCGGCAATTTGACCAGCCACCATGCCCTGAGGACCAGTTGCTCGCGCTAAGGCCAGGGTCTGGTCGGCAACGATGGTTGCTGATAACCCACTATCTGCAATCCACTCAAAAGTTAAGGGTTGCAACGCATCACCGGCTAAAATTGCAACGTCCTCGCCAAACTTAACGTGATTGGTCGGTTCACCACGCCGGAGCTGGTCATTATCCATTGCTGGGAGATCGTCATGAATCAGCGAATAAGTATGCATCAATTCAACTGCGACACTGGCTCGCAAGTTGGCCGGCGTCACCATTATCCCAAAAACATCCAAAATTGCCAGTGTCAACAGCGGTCGTAGCCGTTTTCCCCCAGCTAATACAGAATAACGCATGGCAGCCGTTAATGTTGGCTGATCAGAACAAGCCACCAAATGTTCATCCAAATACTGATTGATTTGTGGACGCCACTTAGTTTCGAAGGCCACTAATTGTTGCTTATTCATTAGCGTCAGCTTGCTCAAACGGCACTTCGTCACCATTTTCATCCATCATCTTAGTGAGCGTTTTCTCGGCCCCTTCTAACGTTGCTTGTAATTGCTTACTAAGCGCGACTCCTTTTTGAAATTGGTCTAACGCCTGCTCCAAGGGAACGTCACCCTGTTCTAATTGATTAACGATCGTCTCTAACTGAGATAAGTTCTGTTCAAAAGTTGGTTGTTCAGCCATTATTTTCCTCCATCAATCTTAGTAATCTGTGCCTGTGCTTCACCATCAGCCATGTGAATCGCAACCGTCTGTTGTGGCTGCAACTGTTTGACCCCATGAACGACCTGTTCATCAGCCGTCACAAAAGCATAACCCCGGGTCATAATCTTGAGCGGACTTAATAGATCCAGTGATTGAACGGTCTGCGTCAATTGTTGGCGTTTCTGCCGCACGACTAATTGGGTGCCGCGATTCAGCCGCTGCTGTAAGTTAAGCAATTGTGTTTGGGCTTGCCGAACTTGGTGAATCGGCGTTTGTTGCCGTAACTGCTGAAATGCGCGTTGATAACGCTGACTGGCCAGATTAAAGTTATTTTGACCGGCTTGCTTAAGGCGCTCATTTAAAAAATCTAACTTTTGTAAGTAGCCTTCGTACAAGCGGTTAGGTTGAGTAAACACATAGGATGTCTGCAATTTATTTAAGCGCTGCCGGTCCCGTTGAACTAAATTCTGAAACGCATTCAGTACCCGGGTCTGATCTTGCTTCAATTGTAATAGGACATCGTTGTACACGGGAACGGCTAACTCGGCAGCGGCAGTTGGCGTTGCCGCCCGTACATCAGCAACCAAGTCAGCAATGGTAGTATCCGTTTCATGCCCCACTGATGAAATGACCGGTAACTGGCTCTGGGCAATCGCTCGGGCAACCACTTCTTCGTTGAAGGGCCATAAATCCTCAATGGAACCACCACCACGACCAATAATCAAAGTATCAAAGTTACCTTGAGCATTCGCCCGTTCAATCTGCCGACTGATTTCGGCCGCTGCCGCATCACCTTGAACCTGTGCCGGAAACAAGACAATCTGGGCAATTGGGAAACGCCGCCGAGTGGTTGTAATAATATCACGAATCACTGCACCACTCCGACTAGTTACCACCGCAATTCGTTTAGGAAAACGTGGTAGTGGCTTCTTAGGTGCACTAAACAACCCCTCAGTTGCTAGTTTCTTTTTCAATTGTTCATAAGCTTGATACAAGGCGCCAACGCCGTCTGGCTCCATACGCTCCACATAAATCTGATAACTACCACTTGGCTCGTAAAGGCCAATCCGACCAACTACGAGGACTTTCATCCCTTCTTCTGGTCGAAACTTAACCTTAGCAAACGCTGACTTAAACATGATGGCCGAAATCTTAGCATGGTCATCCTTCAAGCTAAAATACTGATGCGTATTGGGACGCGGACGATAGTTAGAAACTTCCCCCGTTAAATATACTTTGCCCAAGTACGGATCAACCTCAAATTTACGCTTCAAATACTGAGTTAAAGCTGTCACTGTCAAATATTGTTGACTTTCACTCACTTACATCACTCCACTTTGCAAGTTCTACCGTTGTCTGCATTAACGTGGCGATCGTCATTGGACCGACCCCACCAGGAACTGGTGTGATCAAACCAGCAATTCCTTGGGCAGAATCAAAATCGACGTCACCCACTAGTTTACCATTGTCATCACGGTCCATGCCAACATCAATAACTGTCGCACCAGGCTTGATATCAGCACCAGTGATCAGATGAGCAATTCCCGTTGCAACTACCAAAATATCTGCTGTGCGAGCTACCGCCTTTAAATCAGCTGTTTTGCTGTGGGCAATGGTTACGGTCGCGTTAGCATTTGTCAATAAAGCAGCCATCGGTTTACCAACGATCGTACTACGACCAATCACGACCGCGGTTTTACCCGCTGGATCGACATCATATTCCTGCAACATTGTCATAATGCCGCGGGGCGTATTGGCTACGGGATAATTTCCGGGAAAGTTCGTAATTAACTTACCAACGTTCGCCGGGTGAAAACCATCGACATCTTTTTTAGGATCAATCGCCATCGTAATCAGCGGTTCATTAATTTGTGACGGCAATGGTGATTGCACCAGGATACCATGAATACTGTCATCCGTATTATACGCTGCAATAATCGCTAATAGTTCATCCTGCGTCGTAGTTGCTGGCAACTGTCGCACAACGGAGTGCATGCCCAACTTAGTGGCTTTGCGATTTTTATTTCGAACATAGATCTGACTGGCCGCATCGTCCCCAACAATAATTACAGCAATTCCCGGTTGAATTCCTTGGGCAGCTAATTCTGCCACCGCGGTTGCCGTCTGCGTATTAACTTTTTTGGCTACTGCCTTACCATCAATAATCTTCGTCACAAGTGCCACACTCCTCTTTCTCTGTCTGGTCTTATTTTAGCATATTCACTACGATGATTTATGACCGGTTTACTAATAAGTTATTAAAAAAAGTCTGGCAAATTGCCAGACTTTTACGGTAGAACATAAGATTGTTCGGTTTTAGACTAATTAGCTTGGTTTTTAACCACTTTACCAAGCACACCGCTGACGAATTTTCGAGACCGGTCATCACTGAACGCCTTCGTTAATTCAATTGCTTCGTTAACTGCGACCTTAGTTGGAACGTCGTCAACAAACTGCAATTCAAAGAACGCCATTCGTAAGATAATCAAATCAGTCTTAGCCAGCCGGTCTAATGACCACGTCTGGCTCAAATAGGGCTGAATTTGAGCGTCTAATTCCGCTTGATGTTCACGAACACCAGTTACTAACGTACTTAAATACGCAGGAATTTCAACTGCATCCGCCTCTTCAGGGTTAAGTAACTGTTGGAATAACTGATTTTCATCAGCGTCCGGATTAGCATTCAGGGCAAATAGCGCTTGAAATGCTTTTTCTCGGATTTCATGACGCGTTAAACTCACGATTCTTCACCATCTTCATTTTCATCGGTCTGGGTATCTTCATCACCAAACAGATTGTTTGGATCAATGGCACTTTCAGTCTTCTCAGTCACAATACCAGTAATGTGAACATTGACTTCACTCAATGCAAGATCAGTCATAAATAGAATTTGCTGCTTAATCTTATCCTGAATTGCCAAGGCAACTTTCGGAACTGAAACACCATAGTCTAAGTATGCGTACACATCAACACTAATCTGATTATCGACGATTGTTAGCTTGACACCCTTACCAAGATTCTTCTTGCGACCGAACAACTCATTGACACTGGAAGAAATCGTCCCTTGCATCCGGTTAACACCATCAATTTGGCTTACCGCGATACCAACGATTATTTCAAGCACTTCTGGTGCAATTTGAATTTGTCCTAAGCTGGGTTCTTTGCTTTGTAACGTAATGTTGCTACTGTCAGCCATTTTGACATTCCTCCAATTCCATGTTTGCCGGTATTAGTTTACTAAAATTAAGCCCGTGAAACGTAAGTGGAATCAACGGTGTTAACGATCAACTTGTCGCCCGCCTTAACGAAGAATGGCACTTGAATAATCGCACCCGTTTCCAACGTTGCTGGCTTGGAACCACCAGAAGCCGTATCACCCTTAATTCCTGGTTCAGTTTCGGCAACTTCTAAGGTAACCGTGTTTGGCAAATCAATTCCCAATACTTCGCCTTTATAAAGGGTTACTTGAACTTCCATGTTTTCTTTCAAGAACTTTAATTCGTTTTGAATATGATCGCCAGGAATTTCAATTTGTTCGTAAGTTTCAGTATTCATGAAGACATAACTGTCACCATCGGCATAAAGGTACTGCATCGTACTCTTTTCAATTGGGGCTTGTTCCATCCGTGCGCCGGCCCGGAACGTTTTGTCTTGAACGGCACCCGTCCGTAAATTTTTAAGCTTTGAACGTACAAATGCGCCACCCTTACCAGGCTTAACATGCTGGAATTCCACGATGCGCCAAATTGCGTTGTCTACTTCAATCGTCAAACCATTTTTAAAATCTGCAGTTGAAATCATTTTTAAAAATCCTCCTCGAATATATCCTTATAACTATAACAAGACCGAGCCGCTGTGGCAACTGTCTTAACTATAAAATCAGTAAATCCCGGGTCGCTGTCGTCAATCTTTCATGCCCATCGGTGGTCACTAAGACATCGTCTTCAATCCGCATCCCACCTAAATCTGGGAAGTACACCCCGGGCTCCACGGTCACGACACTATTTGCAACTAAGGTTGCCGTTGTATTCTTGGAAATCAACGGGCCTTCGTGTATGGCCAAGCCAATGCCATGGCCCATTCCGTGGTTAAAAGCACTACCATAACCGGCCTTCGTCAGTAAATCTCGGCCCACGGCATCCAACTGGGCGGTTGCCGCCCCCGCTTTGACTTGGTCAACCACGGCTTGTTGGGCTGCTTGAACTGCCTGATAAGCTGTGACCAGCTTCGCATCTGGTGTTCCTAATGCAAACGTCCGTGTCATATCAGACGTATAACCATTTAAGAAGTAACCAAAATCAAGCGTCACAAGTTGACCGGCTGCCAAAACAGCTTTAGAGGCGGTTCCGTGGGGCAAAGCCGCCCGCGCACCACCGAGCACGATCGTCGTAAACGAAGGCCCACTAGCGCCGTGCGTCCGCATAAACGCATCTAGTAAATTGCTGACATCAACTTCGCGCATCCCTGGCCGTACAATACTTGTTACATATTCAAAGCCAGCATCCGCTAAGTGAGCACTCGCTCGTAGACAGTCAATTTCATCAGAACTCTTCGTGATTCGAAGATCATCAACCACGTCTGGCAAGGCTACTAAATCACTGACCAAGTTCTCGTCCAAATAACTGTATGCGGCATATGGAATATCGGCTTCAAAACCCATGACCCCCGTGTGCGTGTTTGCAATAATCTCGCAAACTGCCCCCAGATAGTCACGAGTAATGATTAAGTGTTGATCATCATACTGATCAGCAAAGGCTGTTTGATAACGGGCATCCGTAATCAGGTAAACACCTTGGGCCAGCACCAATAAATAACCATCACCAGCCATATCCGCCATTCCTGTTAAATATTGTAAATTAGCCTCACTTGAGACTAAGAACGCATCAATTTTTAACTGATCAAACTGTTTTTGTAACCGTTCAACTCGACTCTTCATATCGTCACTCCCATCATAACCCATGCTTTATTATACCAAACTTTCTAAAAGCTGAAGGTAACGATTTGTTGAAGCCCACTAACCAGCGATACATCGGTTAGCCCGCAGCGTTGACTAACAACTGATTAGCTAGCACGTCTGCCCGGATTGTTTCACAAAAAAAGAGCCTCCATGCAGAGGCTCTTCAAAAATTATTTTGCTGGGTAAACAGATACTTGGCGCTTGTCGCGACCTTTGCGTTCAAAACGAACGACACCGTCAGCCATTGCAAATAATGTATCGTCGCCACCACGGCCAACGTTTACACCTGGGTAAATATGGGTTCCGCGTTGACGATAAAGAATGTTACCATTCTTAACAGTTTGGCCGTCAGCCCGCTTAGCGCCTAAACGCCGACCAGCTGAATCACGACCGTTGGCAGTTGAACCGCCACCTTTATGGTGAGAGAAGAATTGCAAGTTCATTAACATAGTAAAGTCCACCTCCGAATGTGGTTATCTTGTTTGTTCACGAACCCGGATATAATCACCGTAATTCGTGGCCACATCGTTCAAACCAAGCGTGAAACTTTCAAGTAAAGTTTGTAATTGGGAGTTTGCTAAGTCTAACTTAGTAAAATCTGCAATTAGTAACCCACCATTAGTTTCATCACTTTGCACTGCGGGCTGTAAGTGGGCAACTTGTTCAATCCCATTGATTGTACTAATTGCTAACACCGAAACCGCCGCACAAACGATGTCTTGTCCATAAGCACCTGAATCAGCATGTCCCGTCAATTTAAAAGCGGTCACTTGACCGGTTGCATTACGAGAAATGGTTGCCTGAATCATAAGGAATGCCTACTTTCTTAATTATGCATTAATTGTGTCGATCGTTACCTTAGTGTATGGTTGGCGATGACCCTTCTTCGTATGTTGGCCCTTCTTGGCCTTATACTTGAAAGTAACCACTTTACGGTCACGGCCCTGCTTTTCAACAGTACCTTCAACCGTCGCACCATCAACAGTCGGCGTTCCAACCTTAGTTGTGTCACCACCAACAAAGACTACTTGATCAAAAGTAACCTTGTCGCCAGCTGCAGCGTCAAGTTTTTCAACGTAAATTGCTTGGCCTGCTTCAACTTTATATTGTTTACCACCAGTTACAATAATTGCGTACACGTTTGTGCACCTCCTTAAATTATGAATCACTTAGACTCGCCGAATGTAAGTGCCATTGCTGAACTTAAGACTCAATCCGTGCGGTTGTAGCTGTAGAAGTCCACAAATACAACAGGAAAATATTATCAAATTTTTTCATAATAGTCAAGGATTGATTTCAGTTTACAAAAAAGTCCGTAAAGCTAATGCTACCGACCGCCATCAGATGATGCATTTTCTTGATGCACTTAGTTAAATAATGTGGCGTATAGATCATGTCATTGGCCAGCCAATCGGTCATCAAACCGACCGTAGCAGCTACATAGTATGCAACTTGAATACTAACCGGCACTTCCAAATCTGCAAACTGGTCTTCAAAGTCATGATGGAATTTCGTCATCCACGTCGTCATCTGCTGATTGATCCGCTGATCAACTGCTAACTGGCGTTGATCCAACAATAGCGTCTCAAACGCTTCGGCGTGCTGACTAATATACGCTAACGCCTTTGACAATGAGAAAACTTGTACGCGTTGCAACGGATCAAGTGGATTCGTCATAATATCGCTCACCGAAACCGTTACGATTGCCGCCGCGAACAATTCACTGACCAAGTCATCTAAAGCCTGATCAACAAAAGCTGGTTTATCTTTATAGTGTAAATAAAAAGTTCCCCGTGTAATCGACGCAGTACTCGTCAGCTTCTGCACGGAAATATTGTCAACGGTTTCTGTCTGTAATAATGTAATTAATGCTTGCCGCAAACGGCGCCGAGTTTTATCGACGCGCGGGTCCATTTCATGGCTCATATTCGCTCCCTACTTTCGTTTCATAACCAATATAACATTAATTATCAAGAACGTCTAACAGATGATAATCAGCCGGACAAATAGTTCAATTCCGTCTAACACCCCGTCACATCTAAACAGCTTTTACGATTATCTTAAGCGAGACAATGGCAGATTTGCATGTTCACCCAATTGCATCAACCGTTAATATCGTGATTCTTGATGTCTATAGCTACACATCTACAGTTAATAATTAAGCGTTTCAAACAACTGACTTAGACTAACACCATGGTTGGCTAAAAATTCCACACAACAACTATTCCACGATCAATTGTACCAAGCAGCGTGATCGTTTATCAGCCATTCAAGCAACCCCGAAACTGCTTGGTGCCACTGAAATCTGTGCTTACCATGCCAACGGACTAATGCAAACCTCATTAATTTGTAGGCTAGACAATGTTCGGTCTCAACTCACGGTTCCGCGCAGATTTGAGACTGGAGGGGCTGGGTGACAATGCTCAAGGGCGAAGTTCTTCTTGTCCGGGTGGTGTTCCCGGGCTAGAAGAAGACTCGTATTTGAAATTGCGCAGTGAGCTTCTGCGTGAGTTCAAATCGATGTCCGCCCTGTTCCAGCAATTGGCACCCAGCCCCGGAGGTCGGCCTAAAACGCGCATATACTGACGAATAATAATCCAACTAACTGGCATGTTTTAATCATGATTCATGACAAATTTACTAGTACAATGTGTTGTTAATGAATAGTAAAAAAGACCTTTATGCACGCTGTAAAGGATTTTATCTTGACAAGCGACCGAAATAACCGTTATACTAATAATGCAATTTTTGGGAAAAGTCTGGCTTTTCCTGTTAATTCGGTTGCAATGTACACTATTCTTGTTTAATATAGTCGTTATTGGACTAATCAAAGGAGGGACATACTCTTATGACTGTTGTTGCAAAACCATATAACACATGGGCATCACGTCGGCCAGTTGCTGGGAAGCAAAAGCGCATTCGTCGCGAAAAAGAAGTTGCTGCTATCCAGCGTTGGGCTGCCGGCAAGACTGACACCATCGAAAAAACACCAAAAATCAAGTAATTAAAAAAGAACTGCTCATCTTATAGTGAGTAGTTCTTTTTTAATTGATTGATTGTATAATGCCAATGTGCAAGTTCAAGAACTCCCGTTGACTAACGGTCATTACGGGAAGCAGTGAAATGCTTACTGCTTGCATTTTCTTTGGCAACAAAGTTTGAATAATATTGAATCCCACCAGCGATGGCGATGATACCGACAATTGCAAATACTGAACCCATAAGAATTCTCCTTCCTTGTTACGTGATTATTATCGTTTTGTTACAGCAATATTTCAAGCAAAATAAACTATTTTAGTCAGTTTTGTTAGTTTCTTTAGCTTTTCTTAAATATTCTTGGCTAAATTAGCTTTTTCAATACCAATATGTAATACCAATTTTCAAAAAATCAAACTGATTGCGACGAGGCTTAGTTACCGCTATTACAGCATTTACATAGTGCTGTTTTATCGCATCTAAATTTCGGCAATCACATAATTTTACAATTTCACCATTTTTAATTTCAATTTCATCAGCTCATATTATTACTATACCTAATGCTAAAAGCACTTACTTAAATTCAGTTTCTTTTTGTTACAAATATTACATTTTACAAAAATTCTTCATGCCAACTGTCATTTTTAGCATTTCAGATTAGCGAAAAGCCAAATAAAAATTGACACACTTCAGCTTCTTAACTATAATTAATCTTGTTGTTGTCACGGTAGCTCAACTGGATAGAGCATCCGCCTTCTAAGCGGAGGGTTGTGAGTTCAAGTCTCACTCGTGACATTAATAGCGACCCGCATGTAAATAACCAAAAAAGCAATCCTGTCAAACCGTCTTTGACAGGATTGCTTTTTGATTTTAAATCACAACTCGCTTATTGTGATTTAGAACCATGAACTGTCATAATGTTATTACCAGCCTGACAATTAAATAACAAAATCACAGGCTTTATCAAACGCCGACATTCATTCAAAATTGAGTACTTCTATATTTTATTTAAGCACTGGTTAACCATTTTAATTAACCGAGTTTACATCAACAATTTACAATCAAGTGCCCTCACCAGCAGCGCGCACCACCAAAGTAGTACAATCAATTTATCGAATACTGGGGGAATCAACAATGCTTTTACGCCATGGCTTAACTAATAATATCTATCTCAATGACACCTTAACGTTTATTCAACAAGGCCGCGACACTTTTGAATTCCGTAATAATCTGTTAGTCGCGCAGCATCATTACCGACTCGTCATCAGTGCCCACCGCGCCTTCAACATCTTTTACGCTGAACAGAACCGCAGGGCCGAACAACGCTTAGACTAAAACAATTCTCGCATCCCGCCTCAATAGTGCGTATAATATATTTTGAGGTGAAACAATTGAAACTTGAAGCAATTACTGGGAATATCGCTCACGCCATCAAGGATCGCTCAACCGACGCTCCCTACGTGCTAGCCGTGGAATTCACCGACAAAGCGTCCAAGGGAAAATCAGCCACTGGTTGCGTGATTGTGCGGATGCCAGATCAGCAGCACTATACGATTACGAGTCATGACTTTCGGTATATGGATGCGGGCAAAGACACCCTAGCTGAAGAACTCGGCGCTTTCTTTGAATGCGACGATGATCTTGACCAGCGACAAACACTGATCGACCAAGTCAATGAGCTGGTTGCTCAAGATAAAGATAACGAGGCGCAATTAATCGCCGATGCTTAAAAATAACCTAATTACGTGAACTGCTCGCGTAATTAGGTTATTTTTTAATAGTTATTCGCTTGACGTTGCTCATTAACATGATTTTTAGCAGTAAAAGCTGCTTGAATCTCATCTTGATCAAACCCAAAGTCAACTAAACCGATCTTTAAGAAAACGTGCCAAGCATGCTGATAGCTTTCCCGTCGATGGTTAAAGTAGGCATCATATAATAAATGCTTAATTGCTAAATACTGTTTGTTCAGATCTGTCGTTGGCTTGGCCGTGATACTGGTCAATTGCTCAGCCGTGACTGGAATTAAATGTGTCCACTGTTGAATGGCCGAAACAAGAAAAAAGAAATCCATGGCATCCACATATTCGTTCAACAAGGTCTCTCGGTGCGTCTTATCTGGATCAGCCTTACCCCGGTAAATTTTCCAAACTTTAAACCACTCCGATGTATTCGCCATCTCAGCTAGTTCCACGTCCAGCGAAACCATTGCATTTTGCAATCGTTCTTGTGGCCGCCAATGAATCTGCTGACGTGCTGTAATATCACGGTCTAAGCGGATTGATTGTTGCAATAGCGTTGCTAATTCTAGCATCAAATCCCTCCGTTACTTAAGCAAATACTAATGGATCCGCTTTTATTTCTAGCGAATCAATATTATCTAAGTACCAATCACGCATAAAGCCAAAATGCAGTAACACATCAAACCATGAGACGGCTTGCTCAGGATCATGGACGGTCAATACCCATTTGCGGCCACCATCAGCCTCAGCCGCATCAAAAATATCAACGGTCAAACCTGTCCGCAGTTCAATTTGAGCACCCTGGCCATGTTGTGAATTGCGCAACATATAATCATTTTCGGCGGCGCTTACGAATAATTGATCAACGATCGCCCGATCAAGGTCGGCAGCACGCAACTCGTATTTGGCCGCATTAGCCACGTCCAAAATATTGAAATCGACATTAAAGCCGAAGTCGTCTTGTAAACAATGTCCAAATTTAATTAGCGTTGCTAGTACCACGTTAATTTGATCAACGCCCGTCCCTTTTAACAACAATTTATTAATAAATAAATTTGTAAAGGCCGAACTATTGAATCGCAATAAGCGCCGTTCTAGATGAATATAAAACAAGCTTTCGCCCGTCGTTTGTTCCCGGTAATATGCACCACCATTGCCCTTATCAACCACTTGGTACAAGAACGTATAATCATCCGTTAAGGCACTGTAAACGTGGTATAAAGCTTCAGTATGCCGTTGCGAATTCAATACGGCTTGTTCATCACCATGCATCCCCAATAAGCGACTCATGAAGATCAAGTAATAGTCTGCATTTTGATATTGATGCGGGAACGTCACGTAGGCCGTATCTAGTTTGAAATTCGCTAACTGTTGCGCGGCCGCTAATAAAGTCTCGCCATCAGCCGTATCAATCAATTGATCCATAAGAGCTGTGAACTTTTCACCATTGGCGAGTCCCTTTTTAAGGCCCTCGTTGAACGTGCTCAACTTACCGTGGGTACTCAATGTTGCCGTATCAATCTGTTTGTCCGTATTATTCGCCATCAGCCGCTACCTGCGCCTTCCCAATCAGCGTGGTCAAGTAGTCCACATAAAGACTACGGTTACGCTCATTAAAATTCTCAAAACTCTTAAAGGCGTTTTCAATCGCTTGCTTTTCGTAAGCTAAAATCGTATCTTCCTTAGAAAGCGTTAAGATCTTAGCTTCGTTATCTTTCATAGTGGCATGAGCATTGTTCGCCTGTTCATCTTCATCGGCCAGTTTAGATAACTGATCAATAATTTGTTGGCGTTCTTCTTTGATCCGGCCAGAATCAAACAACGAGTTACGTTGCCCATTTTCCTTCAGTTGCTTGCGCAATTCTTCTTTCTGGGCATCTCGGTCCGACTGAGCGTCAATCAACTTCTGGAGCTGATCACTACCAGCCGAAATTTGTTGAATACGGTCCGTATTAAATCGCTTATGTTCTGGCGCTAATTCAAAAGTTTTTTGTAATTTGTTATATTCTTCTGAACTAAATTCAAACGCCACTTTTAACACGTTTAATTTGCCAAAGCGTCGCCGGTCCCACCAGTTACCAAAGTAAATCTGAAACTCACCGAGCTGCGTTTCCTCATAATAAAAGAACGGGTATTCATGGGCCAAATAATCAATTAACTTGGTACTCAAGTAGTGACTGATTGCCGGATAAACATCCGTAATTAAATCCACTTGGGCATTACGGGTTGGATCCGGTTCCTCGTTAAGTAAGGCTTGGTGATAATGGTCACCATCGATCAATTCATAGATCAACCGGTCGTCACCAGCCGTAATTGCTTGGCGCACCGTAGTTACATAGTCTAACTTTTGTTGAAGTCGCTTCGTAAGCGCGCGCGTAGGTTGATCTTGTTTTTCAAGATCAGGCTGATTTTGTTTTTCCATAATAATCTCCTTGCAATCAATAATAATTGAAAACTTGCTGAATTGCATTGCTATTCTTAATGTTACCGAAAATTGATGCATTAATAAAGGCTAACACCACAATTTACTAATTTTATAACAAAAACGGCTAGTCCGCCATTTAAGGTGCCCTAACCGTCTTACTTTAATCTTAATTCGTTATTTAATACAGTTCCATGTACTGATCACGTTCCCATTCGCTAACTTGCTGACGGTATGATGCCCATTCTAGCCGTTTAGCTTCCAAGAAACTCTGATAAATATGTGGCCCCAACGCTTTTTTCATTGTTGGATCTGTCTGGAATTCTTTCAGAGCGTTGTGTAACGTTGATGGCAAGTCAGCGATACCAGCTGCTGAACGTTCATCTTCATCCATGACATAAATGTTACGATCAACACTCTTTGGTGGTTCGATGCCATTCTTGATACCATCTAAGCCAGCTTCCAGCACTGCTGCAAAGGCTAAATATGGATTAGTTGATGCATCCACACTCCGTAATTCAAGACGTGTTGATAAGCCGCGTGCACTTGGAATTCGAATCATTGGTGACCGGTTAGAGGCTGACCAAGCCACGTACACTGGTGCTTCGTATCCTGGAACCAACCGTTTGTATGAGTTGACCGTTGGATTCGTAACAGCCGTGTAAGAACGTGCATGCTTCATCAGACCGCCTAAGAAATGGTAAGCATCGGATGACAATTCTAACCCACTCTTGTCATTAGCATCGTAAAAAGCATTCCCTTGATCATGGAACAAGGACATGTTCACATGCATCCCAGAACCATTAACACCGTTTAACGGCTTAGGCATGAAGGTTGCCCACAAGTTGTATTTCCGTGCGATGGTCTTAACGACCAACTTGAATGTTTGAATATGATCGGCTGCAGATAAGGCATCCGCGTACTTAAAGTCAATTTCATGTTGGCCAGGTGCAACTTCATGGTGACTGGCTTCAACGTTAAAGCCAAGCCGTTCGAGTTCAAGTGCAATATCCCGACGACAATTTTCACCTAAGTCCATTGGCGATAAGTCAAAGTAACTCCCCTTATCGTTCAATTCAGTCGTTGGTTCGCCCTTTTCATTCATTTTAAATAAGAAGAATTCAGGTTCAGTCCCACAGTTAAATGACGTATAACCTGCTTCCCGCATATCATTCAAGACACGAATCAAATTGTTCCGTGGGTCACCTTCAAACGGCTTACGGTCAGCGGTGTAAACTTCACAGATGATCCGTGCAATTTTTCCATGTTCCGTATTCCAAGGCATAATCAACCAAGTTGATAAGTCAGGATACAGGTACATGTCACTTTCTTCGATCCGAACAAACCCATCGATGGATGAACCATCAAACATCAACTTGTTATCCAGAAGTTTGTCGAGTTGTGAAACCGGAACTTCAACGTTCTTAATTGTGCCAAATAAATCAGTAAACATTAACCGCAAAAAATTAACGTTTTCTTCTTTGACGATGCGGCGGATATCGTCTTTTGAATAGGACTGTTTTGCCATGAAAATCGCTCCTTAAATTGATTGACTAACGGATGCAAATACCTTAACGTGCCGGATAATTGGGACCCTTGTCGGACTGCAAACCTCCGAGATTCAGGAATTCATCATGAAGGATGCGGCGCACATCGCGATCAGTTAGTGGCTTAGCCAAATCAGCTTGTTTCTGTTCAGCCCGCTGCTTTTGGCGCGCATAAATTTCTTTGATTCCTGCCATATTGATACCATCTGCTAAAAAATCCTTAATCTCAAGTAACCGATCAATATCATTTAGCGAAAACATCCGCCGATTACCAGCATTCCGTTCCGGCGTAATCAATGCTTGCTCTTCATAGTAACGAATTTGTCGTGCGGACAAATCGGTCAGCTTCATAACCGTACCAATTGGTAAGACAGCCAACGAGCGACGCAGTTCCTTTTCCTTCATAACGACCCTCCTCTTTAATACAGACTTAATATTAGCAATGTTATCATTGAATGTCAATCATTCATGTTAGAAAATATCACACGTTTTATCAAAGGTATACCAATTTATAATTTAGCTTAACCAACTAGCTAGCTGCTGGTCAATTGAGGCTCGTAGTTCAGGGTGTTCCAATAAGTTGACCCAATCAACCGTCATCTTATTACGGAACCAAGTCAATTGCCGTTTTGCGTAGCGTCGTGAGTCTTGTTTGATAGCCGCAACCGTCTCATCAAGCGACCGTTCCCCATCAAAATATGGGAACCATTCATGATAACCGATACCCTTGCCGGCTGGTAAAGTTGCCCCACCTTGGTCGAACAACCAGCGGGCCTCCTGTGCCAATCCTGCTGCTACCATTTGATCAACACGTTGATTGATCCGGTTATACAATAGTGTCCGGTCCGCCGTAAGACATAATGTGTAGGCATCAAGCGTCTCACTGACCGTATCGGCTTGATCAGAAAACCGTTGGCCGGTCGTATGTTCGTATTCTAGCGCACGAACAACGCGAACCAGGTTAGCAGGCGCAATGGCGGCCGCTGCTCGCGGATCACGCTCTTGGAGTGCTGTCCACGCCACCAGGGGCCCTTCAACTGCCGCTCGGTCAAACCAAACCTGTCGATACATCATATCAGGGGCTTTATCGGCTGGTCCAAATTGATAGCCTGCCAGTAAGGATTGTAAGTAAAAGCCAGTGCCACCGACAATTATCGGCAACTTGCCGCGAGCACTAATTCCATTAATCAATGTCGTGGCCCGACTAACAAATTCAGCAACCGTAAAACGCTGATTAACATCTTTGATATCGATTAGATGATGGGGAATGCCGGCCTGTTCAGCCGGCATGATTTTAGCCGTACCAATGTCTAACTGACGATAAACTTGCATTGAGTCCCCAGAAATAATCTCACCATTCAACTGCTTTGCCAGTGCTAGTGATAATGCAGTCTTACCTACTGCCGTCGGACCTGCAATTAATAATACCTTATGTTTAGTTGTTGCTGTCACTCACTTAACCTCCTTGAATTTGTTTGCGAACTTCACGCGCCAATCCCGGATAATCCGTAATCAACCCCGCAAAGCGATGCCGATAGCAAAACCGCATATCACGTGCGGTATTAACCGTCCACGGCCGTAGCTGAACCTTGGGAAGTAAAAACCAGTGAAAGCGAACCCAACGAATATCTGGGTGATAACCTAAAACAATATGCTGCGCATGTAGCCGCTTAGCGGTTTGAACCTTGGTCTTAAATAAACTATCCGATTCAACATCGGGCTGCAAAATATGCAATCGTTCAATCGACTTGCCATAAAAGCTCGAATAAACCAGTGTAAATGGTACCTGATGATGCTTGAAATAATCCGCGACAAGGTCTTCAATACCTTCATAATGAATTTTGTTCGTTTTGATTTCTAGGTTAAAAATACCCGTAAAATTTCGCTGGATCAATAACTGAACCACTTCATCTAACGTTGGAATTGGCGTCCCCGCATAGGCCGGGCTATATTTACGACCTGCATCTAGTTGCTTTAGTTCTGCCAACGTGTGATCAACGATGCGACCGCTCCCATCAGTCGTGCGGTCAACAAGTTCATCGTGCATAATTATCAGGTGACCATCTCGTGACAGGTGAACGTCCGTCTCAATGCCATCCGCACCATCCTCAATCGCCGCAATAAATGCGGGTAACGTATTTTCTGGCCGGGTGCCCTTACTACCACGGTGTGCAATAATCTTGGTGAGCATCACTTTTCACCCCACTTTTTTAAAATTTAGTTTGAATTGATTGCTATCTCCACGTAAAACAAGCATAATAAAACTAACAATAGCTAGGAGGTTTTACTAATGAAATCATTTACCCGTGGCTTCTTGTTTGGAGTCGTCGCAACTGCTGGTGCCGTAATCGGTTCCGTCTTATCATTTAAGAAGCAAGTTGTTGACCCCATTGAAGACCAAGAAAACAAATTCGAAGAAAACCGTAAAAAGGCGATGCGCAAAAGTCGCTCTGCTCACAACGGTTAATTAACTAAAAAATGGTGGCTGAACAAGTTTTTGTTCTAGCCGCCATTTTTTAATACTTCGCTTTTTTCGTCTTACCTTCCCAACGCGCATAGCCAGGCTTTAAAATATAGAGCTGTGAATAGCCATTCTTAGCTAATGTTACCACGGCCCGTGTACTTAACGTATGGGTTTGATCATAAACGTAGATCGGCATGTCCTTACGAAGTTCATTCATCCGTACTTTCAAACTGTTAAATGGGATGTTTCGCGCACCTAAAATATGGCCCGCATCGAACTCTTTCTTTTCACGTAAATCAACAACTTGTGCTTTACGCATTCCTGCCTGAAAAGCTTCTTCGTCCAGCATCGTGGACACTTGTCGCCGCCGAATGTAACTATACAACTCATAAATAAAGTAGGCCGCAATTATGATAACTAACACAATGTTAACATAAGTCAGACCGCTCAATGCACCTAAAACCACGTTATCCCTCCTAATTTCTACTTACCTATTTTACACAAAACCGCTTACTTTTACTAGGGGTAAGCGGTAAAAGGCTTGATTTAACCTTTATTGACGATCCCACACTCTTTGATATCATCAATTAATACTTGCAATCGATTAATATCTAAGTAAAGCTTGGCTTAGGTGCCAGCATTATGAATATCGTAAACCAATGCAATGCAGACTTAACGCTATTCTGCATCTAATAGTAATCGCTGTAGCCACCTAAAACTTGTGATTCAACTGCCACTTCGTTCAATCAGCTGTACCCGTGATCCCTGCAATAATAAACCTTGATCATTAGTCAGACGGGTGACTGATACGCCGGTTTGCCGCTCCCAATCAGCGATTAGCTGTGGCAATTGTGGGTTAAGCTCACAATGAACCTCATAATGCGGGTAAATTCGAATAGTCGTCGCGCCAATCGCCGTTGTCGTCGTCAGCCGTTCGGTGTTATCTTCAGGGTACAGTTGTGCATATAGATCCAAATCAGGGCCTAACAAGATAGCCCCCGCGCTGATCCCATAAATGGGCTTGCCAGCCAATGCCAACTGTCGTAGCCGCTGTAACAAGTGCATCTGCCGTAAATTTTTTAACAACAAAAACTCGTAACCACCATTCAAGATAATGGCAGTCGCTGTATCTAGCACTGTCAAGTCATCCGTTAATACATCTAAGAGCTGAACGTCCACGAAACCAAGTCGTCGCACCGTTTGTTGCAATTCCAACATTTTGGGATGCTTTTTACCGTTGTTGACCGAATTAACAATAATCACAATCTTCGCAGTTGTACGATCAACCGGGGACACTAAAGCTAGAAAAGCGTGTGTCAATGTCACATGGCAAAACGCGCGTGAGGATAATAATAGGTTTGACATCGTCGGCCTCCAATCGATAATTTAATCCATTTAATTTTCAGATCGTTAATAACTAGTCTAGAATATCATCATAAAAAAGAAGCTCAGAAATCACTTCCAAGCTTCCTTATTATTACTTTAAATGAACCGTTGAGCTAATGAACCAGCACCAATAACCCCAGCATCGTTACCTAGGATTGCTAACTTCAAAGCCGTTGTGTCACGAATTGTTGGGAACGTGAATTGTTTGAAATAACTGATTACTTGATTCAACAAGAAGTCACCAGCCGCTGAAACACCACCACCGATAATAATTGACGATGGGTTCATCGTATTACCAACGTTGGCTAAGGCCAATCCTAAGTAATAGGAAACGCGGTCAACAACTCGTTTAGCCAAGACATCGCCGTCTTTAGCTAAATCAAAGGTAATCTTCGAACTGATTTCTTCACCATTGTCTAATAATTGTTTCAACTTAGAGTCACCGGAGAATTCTTCAGCCATATCACGGGCAACGTGCACCACACCCGTTGCAGAAGCATATTGTTCCAAACAACCCTTCTTACCACAAGTACACATGTAGCCATTAGGTTCAACTGTCACGTGGCCGATTTCACCGGCACCACCCGCAACACCATGAAGCAAACGGCCATCGGCAATGATTCCACCACCAACGCCAGTTCCAAGGGTTACAAAGACAACATCGCTACCGTTTTCGCCAGCGCCCTTCCAACGTTCGCCGAGTGCGGCAACATTGGCATCATTATCTAACGTAAACTTGATACCCGTCCCTTTTTCGATTTGTTCTTTAACTGGTTGTAAAGTCTTCCAGTTTAAGTTATAGGCCCCAATAACAGTTCCTTTGTTCAAATCAACAGTCCCAGGCGTACCCATCCCGATTCCGATAAATTGTGAACGATCCATCTTGTATAGATCAATATGATGATTGATGGAATCAATGATGTTAGGCACAATGTGAGCCCCTTCATCTAAGATCGTGGTTTCGATACTCCACTTTTGTTGAATATCACCATTTTCCGTTAAAATGGCAAACTTAGTTGTCGTGCCACCAAGGTCAACTCCGATTAACTTACGTTCCATGTTGCTAAATCCCTCCAATTAGTCATGCGCCGCGTCTTCACGGGCGTGTTCTGCTTCTATCCGGTGCTCATGACTCAATACGAGTTTAACGCGCGCATACATCTTCGGGTCAATCACACCAGCTTGATAGAGATGATCAATCTCAATTGCCATTAGTTCAATATCCCAAATCCGTTTACCCACGTACACGTACACGCCAAATTTTTTAAGTAATTGTTGGACGTCGTAAAGTGTTTTCATGTGCATATCCTCGATTAATTATACAGTTAAATTAACATTTGTAAAACCCATTTTTAATAACGCTAACCAGCCAATAATTAGAACGACTGCCGCCACGATTCGCTTCAATGGTGCAATCTTGCCAATCCGTGGTACGCCAAGTACGTAGCCCAGTAAAAAGCCACCTACAAGACCACCAACATGCCCCCAAATATCAATCCCATTAGAGAACATATCGAACACAAGATTCAAAACCGTCAATAGTAAGAACTGGTTCGTTAATTGCCGAATGACTGGGTTTTCCCAAAACGATTCGCCAATCGTCAAAAAAGCGCCAAATAGGGCAAAGCAAGCCGTACTGGCACCAACTGACTGATTGCTAGATAGTGCAAAGCTCATAATATTACCACTGATGCCACCCAGCAGGTAAAGTGCCAACATTCGCCAATGGCCGTACATCGCTTCAATTTGCATTCCCATAAAGTAGATCACAACGCCGTTCAGTGCAATATGTGTGAGTCCCATATGTAAGAACATTGGTGTCACAAAACGCCACCACTGACCAGCCACGATTGCCTGATTATTTTTAGCACCTAACGAATTAAAAACCAACATAGCACCGTCACCCATCAACCATTCAATCAAAAAGACAGCGACCGTAATCGTTAATAAGACCTGGGTAATTGCTGGTTCGGTTTGCCACCAACGTCTAATTCTTGTCATGTTGTTCATCCCCCGCCACTAAAAGCTCGTCCAATAAGACGTCGTATTGATCAACTGGCCACTCGGCATGTTCAAAAGCCATCTGGTCATAGGCGAGCGTCAACTTCTTGCCAGTATAATCGGCTAGATAGCGATCATAATAACCACCGCCAAAGCCAATCCGGGCGTGCTGGTCACGGCTGTATCCAAGACCAGGAACTAAGATTAGATCGATCTGTTGCTTGGCGATTGGTTCACCCGTGACGGGCTCTGGGATTCCAAAAGTCGTTCGCTCAAGTCGATCAGTCACTTGGTAAGGATAAAAGGCCATTTGACGATGCGGCAGCGTTTTTGGAATGACCACCATTTTGCCATCCGCCCACGCTTGTTCAATAAGTGGGCGCGTCGCTACTTCGATGTCACTACTAATTGTCATGGCAATAACCTGGGCATTTTGCCATGTTGGGCTTGCAAATAATTGGGTCTGTAACGCCTGGTTTTGCCGTTGCCGGTCAGCCGGCGTCATTTGGCTTAATCGCCCAAGCTGTTGCTTACGAAACGTTTTTTTATCCACGTACGGCACCCCCAAAATAAAATTGGTATAAAAAAATCTCATTCATTAACATGTCAAATTGAAAAATCAATTTGGCAGTTGCCAACAAATGAGAAACCCATTGTCTGATGACAATGTTACAGAAAAAACAACAGGAGTCCCCGTTGTTATTTTGTTTCACGATGTAATGTCACTTTGTGTTCCCGTGGACAATACTTCTTAAATTCAACCCGGTCCGGATTGTTCCGGCGGTTCTTTGAAGATAAGTAGTTGCGTTCATGGCATTCTGTACATTCAAGTGTAATGTGTACCCGCATGTTGTTGACCCTCCAAACTCATTCGCATATTACAGGGCCGGAACCCTTAACTTGAACTACTATACCATTAATGATTAAAAAATACCAGTATCAATTAAGATACTGGCACGAAAAAAGCTGATTTTTACTTATTATAATACTTCCAAAAGGCCTTATAAATTTGTGTGGCAGTTGTCGTGTTATAAGCACCACTGGTTGCAGTAATCCCAGGAAAGGCAATGGCAATCACTACCTTAGGGTTCTTATAAGGTGCATACGTCACTAAACTCAGTGTTTCGGTAGAAGTGGTGCCGTGGAACGTTTCAGCAGTCCCAGACTTGGCGGCAACGGCTGGTGACAGGTTCTCCAGTGCGCTCCCAGTCTTATAAGTGCTAGTCCCATGAACCACATCCCAATATCCTTGGTGCACAACGTCAAAGTACGAAGATGGAACATCAATGGTATTTAAGACCCGCGGTTTAACATTAGTCTTAACGACCCCTTGAGACCCATTAGCTTTGGTCCCAGTAATAGCCGAAACGATGTGTGGGGCAATCCGCCGACCACCATTCGCCATCGTTGCAATGTATTGCGCTAACTGAATAGTCGTATAAGCATCATAGTTCCCGTAGGACAAGTCTAATGCTTTACCAATATCCTTCTGTGCCGAAGAACCTTGGTACCCTGAGGCTTCACCTGGCAAGTCGATCCCAGTCTTAACACCTAACCCAAATTCATTGAAGTAACCACGCAGTTTGGAGAAGACCGAATTAGACATCGTCAGTGCTTTGCCAGATGCATAACTGAAGTTACCTTCCTTCATGGCTAATTGCATCATATAAGAGTTAGAAGAAACTTCCATGGCAGTCGAGGCATTCAAGCTCAAACTCGTCCCACCATTCTTATTAAACCATGACGACTTGGAAGCCGTCCCAGCTAATTTAATTGGCGTATCAGTCAAAGTACTATTCGTTGGCGTAATAACCCCATCTTGTAACGCCCCCATAACCGTGGCGCCCTTAACAACTGACCCCATAACGAATGATTGGTTGATCGTCCCAAGGGCGTTTTCAGTCACTTTACCAGTCGACAGATTACGGCTAGCACCAGCTAATGCATAAATGGCACCCGTACTGGGGTTCATTACAACAGCATAGGCTCCTGGTGAATAGGCATTACCACTACCTACCGTTTTGGCCTCGGACATAATGATGCTTTGAACCTTTTTCTGGAACTTCGAGTTGATCGTTAGTTGGACGTTGTCACCCTTTTGGCCACCATACTTCTTGATTTCCTTTTGGATGACCCCATCCTGCGTCTTAACTTCCGTCTGCGACTTAGTTCCACGCAAGACATTCTCGTACTGTTTTTCCAATTGACTTTGGCCAACTGAATCATCACGAGAATAACCTTCTGCTAGTAACGTCTTAATGCTATCACTAGGCAATCCTTGCTTTTCAGTCGTGACCGTTCCAAGCACACTACTCAAGTCGGTCCCATTAGGGTAACTTCGGGTCCAACTTGTCCCAACCTTGACCCCTGGCATTTCAGATTGGTGCTCACCGATTTCAGCAAGCTCCGTACTGGTCACACCAGTTGATTTAATGTTGACTGTTGATAAGGAATAAGCTGAACTCATCTTATAATAAATCGCCGCCGCATTTTTTTGCGTAGCCGTTAAATTATTAATGATGTGTTTTTCAGCATAAGCGACTTCCCGTGCGTACAAAACATCATCATCGCTAGACGTTTTGACCTTCTTAGCAACCGACTTTAAATTCGCCGCCCCCGCTAAGTAATAATCAGCCAAGTTACGATCCGTCAATGTATCGGTTGGAATGGTTAAGTACTCGCCTAACTTATTCGCTACTTCATACATCTTAGTTGACGCAACTGACAGCCCCTTCGTGTATTGAATCGCTTGGTGAGATTTATTTCCCACTAAGACCCGACCGGTTGAATCATAAATCGATCCCCGTTGAACGTTGCCCGTAGCCGTCGTATTATTGGCCGAATTCACTGTGCTTCGGAATTTCTGTCCGTAGTCAACTTGTAAGTAAGCTAACTGCGCAATCAACGCAGCAAATAACAAGAAAACAATAAAAAACAAGAAATTCAGCCGAAATGGAATATGCGACTTGTTGGGATCACGATTTATCGTAATTTTCTTAAACAATTTCAATTCTCAGGCGCTCCCATTCTTAATTTGGTAAACATTTCGCAAAAATTCACCAGATGATACTAGCAATCCTAGATAAATACCATACTTATGTTATTCTAAACGATAGACATAAAAATTTCAGCCGTTATTACGGATTTTAATGTTTTTTTGATTATTTTTCTGTTTGGCTGTGAATTATTAGAGATTGAGGTGGCAATTTTTGAAACTCCGTCGTTTTTTTGATAAGCGCACATGGCCATTGTGGATCAGTTTTTGGTTACCCTTACTGATTATGACCGGTTATTTTATTTATCGGCACATGGCTCCCTTTGGATCAAGTAGTCTGTTAACAGTCGATCTAGGCCAACAATATGTTGACTTATTTTCCTATTTCCGGCATACCCTGCTACATGACCCAAGTGCATTTTTCTATTCCTTCTCCAAAACTATTGGTGGCGAGATGGTGGGGGTCTGGGCTTATTACTTGATGAGTCCCTTTAATTTAATCTACTTACTGTTCCCTGGTCAATCAATCACCACTGGTATTTTTATCGTCACCGTTTTAAAGTACGGTTTTGCGGGGTTATCCTTTGCCTGGCTACTGACCAAAACGCGGACGCAAAAAGGCTGGCTAGTCCCAACTTTTAGTACCGCCTACGCATTGATGGGCTGGATGGTCGCTAACCAGCTGAATATGATTTGGCTAGATACCGTTGCCATTTTACCCTTAGTCATTCTGGGACTAGAACGCTTATTTACAACTGGTAAAGTTCGTTACTTCGCCGGCTGGCTAGCTGTCATGTTGATTGACAACTATTACATGGGCTACATGGTCATTTTATTTAGTTGCTTGTACTGGTTGTATGGCGCAACTAAGCATTGGCAAGACGTGAAAACTTTAGTATTGCACGCGCTTAAGTTTGCTTGGGGTGGCCTGCTAGGTGTCGCTTTTTCTGCATGGTTGCTACTACCAACTTTTTGGGCACTCGTACAAAGTAAGGCCCAGTACAATGTCACCAAAATCCATTGGAAGTTCGAATACAGGCCTTGGAAGATGTTGGCTAAGTTTGTCACGGGGACCTTCAATTTTGATCAGATGCCATCCGGTCAACCGAACTTTTATGTGGCGTGGCTGGCCGTGTTGGCATTTATCTTATTTTTCTTAAGCCGCCACTTCAAATGGACCGTTAAATTAAGTGTGTTGCTCGTCACCGCGACACTGATTTTATCATTTTGTTACGAACCACTTGATTTATTGTGGCATGCGGGCCAATTTCCTGTTTGGTACCCCTACCGTTTCTCCTTTGTCTTCTGCTTCTGGATCGTCTGGATTGGGGCCCAGGCACTAACCGATAAAATGACGATCAAACTCTGGCAAGCCCTGACAATGCTCGCGCTATTAGTTGCTTTGTTTACAACGATTTACTTGAACATTAAGAAAGTCAGCTACGTTACCAAAGCTAATCTTTTAATCACGATTGCCTTAGCAGCCATTACTTTGATTTTCCTAACACTACCGAAGGAACGACGGCTAATTTATCAAATTGTCGCGTTAATCTTAGTTGCGACTGATATGTCAATCAACGTGGTAGCTTCCTTGAATAACATTTCATACGTGTCACAGAGCGAGTTTGGGAAATACACGCAAGTCCTTGACAATGCGGTTAATAAAATCAAAGCTAGCAACAATGGTTTTTACCGGATTGGCAAGACCTTCACCCGAACTAAAGATGATCCGATGCAAGCAGCTTATAATGGTGCTGATCACTTTAGTTCAACCTTTGAAAGTATTATCCCGAACTTCTTCGGTTCAATTGGTCAACCAGATGGCGATGGCGTCGTTGCTTACACTAATGGGACCATGATTACTGATTCGTTACTCGACATGCAGTACTTTATGGATAAGACCGTACCAACTGACCAAACCGATAACACTAATTATCGGAGTTATATTCCGGTAACCAGTACGAAAAAGGATTTGACGAACTACAAACAGTCGGCTAAGCTCAGTACCAGCAAAGTGACGACTTATAAAAATCCGTACGCCTTAGGATTAGGGTTTGCGGCATCTGATAAGATTACCAGCCTAAAAGTTTCAAAAACAACTGGTGATCCGATTGCCCGGCAAGAATTGATTTACCAAACTTTAGCTAATCGTTCTACCAGCGGGCTGATCAGCGCCGAAAACTTTAACGAAGTGGTCTTCCAAAACGTTAAAAAAGTCACGACACTGACTGGTGCCGTACTCAACAAACAAAATCTCGCTAAAACGGGATCAGTTTACTTTAAGTTCACGCCTACGACGAACGATTCCTATTACATCACGTTAGGACAGAACTTAACAACTTCGAATGCTAGTTACTATATTAATGGTAAAGAGCTTAAGCAGTACCCAACTTACCGGCACACGATCGCCGTTAACGTTGCTTCTAATAGTAAGGGTAAAACCGTCACCTTTGGGATTCAGATGAAGAAGACCTCTCTTTGGTTGCAAAACTTCACCCTCTACAAGTTGAATAATAGCCAATTTAAGAAATCTGCTAATAAACTTCAACAGTCGCCTTGGAACATTACGGCCCATTCGAGTCGTAAAATTACCGGGACGATCAATATTAAGCATCAACACCAAGTCCTGATGACGACCATTCCATACTCTAAGGGCTGGCACGCCACTGTCGATGGTAAAACGGTGGCAACCAAGAAAGTGATCAATACCTTTGTTGCCGTTCCTTTAAGTAAAGGTAAGCACACCGTCACCTTAACGTATCGGCCACCATTTTTAGTCACTGGTAGCCTCATTACTGGGGTCAGTGCGTTAGGAACGGTTGGCTGGGTGCTTGTTCGGCGCCGACGTCGACAAGCTTTGTAATTAACCAATTAGTCATTAAAAAATCAGTGCCACTAGAATTGTAACTTCTAGTGGCACTGATTTTTTCAGTAATAATTATATCTGACAGTAATCCGATCAACGCTACGACTTACTCGTTATTAGGAATATAGTCGTACTTAGGACCATCGTTTTGCTCATCATAATCGACCGTTAGATCATACCCTTTGAAGAACCACTCGTCACGGTCATTGACATAGTAATTAACACCATCTTTTTCAACCATGGCAATCGGTTGATGCGGCTCATCATCGCGCATAATTCCAATTGAAAAGCCACTGTGGACCGCTGTCTTACCATAGGTTTTACCGTAAAACCGCACGCCGTTACCCGTTGTAACCCCCATATCGTCATGAAACCATTGACTAGCCGCATCTGTAATCGTTATTTTCATTATTGCCACCTCATTGTTGAAATCGTTTACAGCTATTGTGACCTTTTTACGCTCAAAACGCAACATTGCCAGTCAGTGAGCAAGCAATTGACCACTTGCGCTGTTAATATGACCACTAAGGAAATCGTGATTTACAGATACCTTAATTTATGGTGTACTTAGATTATTCAAGGAGGTGAAACCCATGAAGGTGAACATTGAACCCGACCCTGACATTACATTGCCGACGATCACCCTTCACATTCCAACGGACTATCCCGAGGCGGCCACTCTTATTGCCGCCCTCGAAAACTTTTCAGTAACGAGCGCTACGTTAACCGTTTCACAACAAGGACAACTGATCCAGTTGCCTCTCGCTCAGATTCTATTTATTGAAGCTACGGGTCATCAAGTCGCTGCCCACACGATTGACAAGGTTTACCGGGTGCCCCGGTCACTGAGCGCTGTGGGTGTTGAATTACCGACCCACTTTATGCGGGTCGCTAAATCAGCGATCGTCAATACCCAACAGGTTTATTCATTAACTAAGACGCTGACTGGTAACCTGATTGCGTTTCACAACTCACCTAAACAATTATATGCTTCGAGGCGTTATTACCACGATCTCAAGCAATGTCTTGAACAGAAAGGACTGTTATAAATGCGTAAAAATTGGTTCTGGCCAGTCTTCTTAATTGCAAGCGCCGTGATCCTTGTCGTCAGTCAACTGGGCCTATTCACCTTCCGTGTCAGTGCCTGGAGCCTGTTTCTAACCTTAATTTTAATTGCCGCACTAATTAGTAGTCTTCGTTATTTAAACATGCCGGGCGTTGTCTTTGCCCTTGCATTCTTAGCCATTAT
This sequence comes from Lactiplantibacillus paraplantarum, assembly GCF_003641145.1. Taxonomy (NCBI): domain Bacteria; kingdom Bacillati; phylum Bacillota; class Bacilli; order Lactobacillales; family Lactobacillaceae; genus Lactiplantibacillus; species Lactiplantibacillus paraplantarum. Next base: position 1,352,654 of record NZ_CP032744.1, on the reverse strand, counting down.
CTACGCACAGCCACTTGGTATTACCAAACTGGTGCCATGGACCATTCTGGGCGCTGCCTTATTATTAAGCATTGGACTAGGGCTATTAATTCGACCACGTTATCGTTATCACCATCATGACCATTATCATCATCATAACCACGGTGATGATAATACATCAACGGGCACAATTAGCGATGACCACGTTAATTTAGACTTATCCCTGGGCAATAGTATCCGCTATGTTCACAGCGACCATTTTAGCTCTGCTAATCTGAACGTATCGATGGCCGGTGCCAAAATTTATTTTGATGACGTTGATATCCAAGAAAATCAAGCCATCATTAACGTCGACGTCTCATTGGGTAGCTTGGAGTTGTACTTACCAAAAACTTGGCAAGTACAAGATAGTCTCAGTAATTCAATGGGTCACATTTCGTTTGAAGGCAGCCCGACTACGGTTGGTCCGCGTATCACGCTAAGCGGTAGCGTCTCACTTGGTGAACTACGAATCATCTATATTTAGACAAGCCTCAAAAACGTCCAGGTCAACCAGCTAAGTGCGGTTAACCTGGACGTTTTTGTTCTAATCACTAGATCTATAAATTGGGCTAGTAGTTGTCGCACGCTGTGTCATCAATACACACGACTACTATAATAGACTAAGCGCAAGGCCAACATTAGCTGGCCCTCAAGATGCTTGGTAATAGCAAGCAAACTTTGTTAGGCAACTTTCATCACCCAATAACAACGATTAGACGGCTCAATTGGACCGCCAATTAAAAAGTCTGAGCACACTTTTTCTCTCAACATTTTCGAAATGTGCACTCACAGGTTGCTTGTTTTGCGTCCTTTTTAATTACACGTTTTCAACCTTCAAAATTTTAACCGTCATCGTACCAGCTGGAATATTGATGGAGACCTCTTCATCAACATGATGACCAATCAAACCCTTAGCAATTGGTGAGTCATTGGAAATCTTACCAACCATCGGATCAGCCTCGGCCGCCCCAACGATTGTATAGCTTTCAGGTTCTTCATCTGGTAGCTCTTGGAACGTGACCATCTTACCAACGGAGACTTCCGTTTCGTCAATCTTATCACTATCAATGATTTCAGCATATTGAAGCATGTGTTCAACCGTCTTAATCCGGTTTTCTAACAAACTTTGTTCATTTTTTGCTGATTCATATTCAGAATTTTCTGATAAATCTCCGTAACTACGCGCAATTTTAATACGGTTAATAATTTCTGGACGTTGATTAATCCGAAGGTCTTCAAGCTCCTTTTCAAGCTTGACCTTCCCTTCTTCTGTCATTGGATATGTCTTATCTTCAGCCAATGTGTTTCACTCCTCAAATACTCAATATAGTTATCAAAAACCAGCCTACCATTTCAGATTTTAAAAGTAAACTCTAAAATCCAAAATAGCGCTGGTTAAGTCGTTATTTTTATAAAATTGAGCGAACTTTAGTTGTCAATAAATCGATGGCAACTTCATTTTCGCCGCCTTCTGGCACAATTAGATCCGCATAACGCTTAGTTGGTTCTACGAACTGATGATACATTGGTTTGACCGTTGCTAGATACTGCCCAATCACAGAATCTAACGTCCGACCACGTTCTTTAATATCACGCTGAATGCGCCGAATAATGCGAATATCATCATCGGTATCAACGAACACCTTAATATCCATCAAATCGCGCAACCGCTGGTCATCAAGGATCAAAACACCCTCAACGATAATCACATCACGTGGATCTTGATGAATCGTCTCTTGACTACGAGTATACTGCTCATAATCATAGACTGGTTTTTCAATCGGTTGATAATCTAGCAGTTGTTTGATTTGTTTAATCATTAACTCCGTATCAAATGCCAACGGATGATCATAATTAACCGCATGTCGTTCAGCCATTGTCATTTCGCTTTGATCGTTATAGTAGGAATCTTGTTGCAAGATCAACAACGATTGGCCAGATAATTGATTGTAAATGGCATTGCTAACCGTAGTTTTACCACTACCGGAACCACCAGTTACCCCAATGACTACTGGTCGGCGATGTTTGTTTTCAGTCATTTAAGTTACGCCTCATTCTTATTTTTCAGCGGCTTCATTATGCTTCGAAACCTTTTTAATGTTGGCTGCGTGTCCCGCAGCATCTTTTGCATAGTAGACGTCACCAGTCTTCAAATCTGCCACGAAGTACATGTAATCCTTACTACGTTGGGCAGGATCTAAAACGGCCTTAATCGACGTTAAGCTAGGACTGTTGAACGGTCCAGGGCCATAGCCCAAGTTCAATCGTAGGTTATATGGTGAATCAGTCTGCAAATCTTTATTCGTTAACGTTGACTTGTTCGAGTTGATCGCATAGAACACTGAAATATCAGAATCTAAGCGCCACTTAGCATCTAAGCGGTTTAAAAAGACGCCGGCAATCAAACGTCGATCCTTAGTCGTACTGCCTTCACGTTCAACTAGGGAGGCCAATGTCATCACTTCTTGGACGGACATCTTCGACTTTTTAATTTGGGCATAGTATGGCTTTAGTTCATCATTGGTCTTAGAAACCATCTGTGTCACTAACTGCTTCAACGTTGTCTTTTTCCCAACGACATAGGTTGCCGGGAATAGATAACCTTCTAAGCGGTACCGAACTTGCTTAGCACTCATTGCCGAATTCAATAGTTGCGGGTACTTCTTGGCCAATGATTTAATGAACGTTTGATCTTTCATCAAGGCTAAAAATTCCGCTGACGTGAAATCAGTTTGTTTTTGTACCGTCTTGGCAATCGTCTTGATCTGACTACCCTCAACAATCAAAACCTTACCACTTGAACTCTGAACGGGTTCAGATGAACCACCCTTATTCAAAGCCTTCGCGATTTGAGCCAACGACATTGATGGCTTTAACTGATAATAGCCTGCGTGGAAATTCGATAAGTTGTGCGCCTTGGTCCAATATTCAAACACAAAGCCACTCTTAATCACTTTTTCACGTTGCAAAATATCCGCGATTTTCTTGCCATTGGCACCATACGGAATGTCAACTTGGACGACCCGCTTATCACTACTGTCGTACGGCTGAGTTGCATTATCAAAATACCGGTAACCCAATACCCCAATCACGACTAAAAGTGCGATTAAAATACCAACAACGCCACCAATGACGTGCTTCGAAAATGACTTCCGCTGTTTTTGTTCCGAACGATTAGGTTCGTTTACCCCTTGATCTTGTGAATCGTTTTGATTCTTTTGATCTTGGTTATCCTGGTTGTTATTCAAGACTCGCCCCTCCATTTATTGATTAATCTTATCAATTATACAAAACTGTTGCCTAGTTTGCACTAGTTCACCATTAGTTTTATGGTTTTTTAGTATCTTAGGCACACGATAAACGCCGAATGACCTAAAATCATTCGGCGTTCATCCAGACTATCAACAAACTAACGGATCTCGGCACCTAATTCGTCCGTCAAGGCTGTCAGTACTTTTTCAAAAGCAGTTGTGACATCATCATCGACTAACGTTGCATTTTGGTCTTGATACGTTAACGTATAAGCTAGCGATTTTTTGCCAGCTGGTACGTGACTACCATTATAAACATCAAAGAGTTGCACTTGCCGCAAATGGGCGCCACCCTTCTTGTTAATCAAGGCGACTACGGTTGCATTCGTCACGTCATCATCAATCAACATCGCCACGTCCCGAGTAATACTTGGGAATTTTGAGATTGGTTGATACTGCTGCCGGGCTTTTGGCAATGCAATCAATGCGGTCAAATCTAATTCAAAGACGTAGGTCTCTCGAATCTTATAAGCTTTGGCCGTCGTTGGATGAACTTCACCAACAAAACCAACCAATTGGTCGCCAACATAAATATCAGCGGTCCGACCAGGATGCATTTCTGGATGGTCAGCCGTTGCAACGTAGCTAACCGCATCTTGTAGGGCTAAACTCTTCAAGTAGCCCGCGACAATTCCCTTGATTTGGAAGAAATCGACCGGTTGTTCAGCAACCCCCCAGCTCTTTTGCACCATTGAACCAGTGATGGCCCCAGCAATGTGTTCAATTTCTTTGGGCCGGACTTGTTCAGGTTGACTGTAAAAGACCCGTCCTTCTTCGTATAAGGCAACATTATGTTCTTTACGGGCATTATTGTATGCTAAGTCATCTAACAAACCAGAAACCAAGCTCAACCGTAACGTCGTCCGTTCTGAACTCATTGGAAAGTCTAATTTAGTGACGTCACTGGCATGGAGCGCAAAGGCCTTCGCCTTAGTCTCCGTGGTCAATGAGTAACTGATTGCTTGGGTCAGACCAGCACTTTCCATCAATTTTCGTGAATCACGAATCACCTGTTGGGTCTCATTAAGCTTACCGATCGTTGGTTGGCCCGTTGGTAGGGTCGCCGGTAAGTTATCGTAACCATACAAGCGGGCAATTTCTTCAATTAGATCGGCTGGAATATGGATATCCCAACGCCGTGATGGCACCGTGACCGTGAACGTTTCATCAGCAACGACCGTTGGAAAGTCCAATCGTTTGAAAATATCACTGACCGTGTCCAATGATAACTCAGTTCCTAAGACATGGTTGATCCGCGCTAAGTCAATCGTTACGGTAGTTGGTTGCACATCCTCATCACGACCGCTGACCATCCCACTAGCCACCTGACCATCACCAAGTTCTGCAATCATGGCTGCAGCAGCGTCTAAGGCCGTTGCGGTCATGCCGTGGTCAATGCCCCGTTCGTAGCGCATTGAGGCTTCGCTGTGTAAGTCATGATTATGGGCCGTTTTACGAATCTTAACAGCATCAAAAACCGCACCTTCCAACGCAATGGTCGTCGTCTGATCAGTGACTTCGGTTGCTAAACCGCCCATGGTCCCAGCCAAACAAATTGGTTGATCGCCACTACAAATCAACAAGTCACTCGCTAACAATTCACGATCCTCACCATCTAGCGTCGTTAAGTGTTCGCCAGCTTTAGCTAACCGAACGTTAATTTGGCCATCATTCAATTGATCAAAATCAAACGCGTGCAGTGGTTGCCCATATTGCATTAAAATGTAATTAGTGGCATCGACGACGTTATTAATTGGCCGCATGCCAGCATTCCAAATTCGAATTTGGAGCCATAATGGACTTGGCTTAATGGTCACATTCTTAATGAGTCGCATCTTATACATCGGCACATCATGCTCATCAGCAGTAACTTCAACACTTAATTCATCCGCTGCCATAGTCGCTGCATCTTCATGCAAATCAACTTTTGACATCATTGGTTGCTGATCGTAAATGGCAGCCAGCTCATGTGCCGTCCCGTTCATACTGAGCATGTCACCACGGTTGGGGGTAACGGACATGTCAATAATTTCATCATCCATCCCTAAGTATGAAAAGACCGGGTCGCCAGGTGTGGCATCGTCAGGAAGAATGAAAATACCATCCGCAACTTCCTTTGGCACTAATTTTTCGTCAAAGCCAAGTTCATCTAACGCACACAACATCCCGTTTGACGGTACGCCACGCATCTTACTCTTCTTGATCTTCGTATGACCGCCAATCCATGAATTGGGTAACGCCACGATCACTTTTTCACCAGCCGCAACGTTAGGCGCTCCACAAACAATCTGTAAAGGCTCAGCCTCACCAACGTCCACTTGGCACACGTGGAGATGATCAGAATCTGGATGGGGTTCACACGTTAAGACGTGTCCCACCACTACTTTTTTTAATCCTTCACTGGGACGAATAACACCGTCAACTTCAACGGCCGTCCGTTCAATCTTTTCTGCTAATTCATCGGCCGGAATGTCCAGCTTCAAATAATCGCGTAACCATGTCGTAGAAATTCTCATGTGGACGCCTAGCCTTTCTTATAGAACTGTGACAAGAACCGCACGTCATTTAAGTAGAAATTGCGGATATCGTCAACACCATATTTCAACATCGCAAAACGGTCTGGTCCTAACCCAAAGGCAAAACCACCGTATTCTTCTGGATCAATGCCAGACATTTCTAATACGTGCGGGTGAACCATGCCGGCACCCAACACTTCGATCCAACCAGTCTGCTTGCAGATTGCACAGCCCTTGCCATTGCAATTAAAGCAAGTGACATCAGCTTCAACGGATGGTTCCGTGAATGGGAAGAAGCTTGGCCGTAGCCGGACATCGAATTGATTGCCAAACAAGGTCTTGGCAACGAGGATCAAGGTGCCCTTCAAATCAGCCATTGTAATATGCTTATCCACGACCAATCCTTCAATTTGATGGAATTGATGTGAATGGGTCGCATCATCGGTATCGCGCCGATAAACGCGGCCAGGTGACAAGACCTTCAACGGCCCCTTCGAGAAGTCATGATTTTCCAATGACCGCGGTTGGTCCGCAGACGTTTGTGTACGTAATAATACGTCTTTGGTAATGTAGAACGTATCTTGCATATCACGGGCAGGATGATCCTTCGGTAAGTTCAGACGTTCAAAGTTGTAATAGTCTTCTTCAACCTCATCACCATCAACGATTTGATAGCCCATCCCCATAAATAAATCTTCTAACTGGGTAATAATCTGCGTAATCACGTGCGGTTGTCCTTGCGGAACTTCTCGGCCAGGCAATGTCACGTCCAACTTTTCAGCAGCTAATTGCTGATTAACCGCTTCTCGTTCTAATTCTTCACGTCGCTCGTCAATCGCGGCCTGAATTCGATCACGAACTTCGTTGGCATAGGCCCCTACCTTAGGGCGCTCTTCAGGACTCAAGTCACGCATCCCACGTAAAACCTCGGTAATTGGCCCTTTTTTACCAAGTAAATCAACTTTTACTTGATTGACTTTTTTTAAGACGTCAGCTGACTTAATATCGGCCAAGCCTTGATCACGTAATTCAGTTAATCGATCTTGTAAACTCATGTGCTGCCTCCCATTTTTAGTTGCGTTGTGGACAAAAAAAGACCCCATCCCCAAAAAGGGACGAGGTCATCGCGGTACCACCCTTGTTTGCACAGTAATCACTATGCACACTCACTACCCGTCATAACGGTCGGGATACCGGAAAATTATTTGTTTTCACAAACGCCCAATTTCAGCTCGGAGAGTGAATTCGTCAACTTTGGTTGTCAGGGTGCTTTCAATCGGTGACACCCGTCCCTACGACCCCGCAGTCAACTACTATTTCTCGTCAAGGCTTTTATCTACATTGTCAGTTTATGGCAAAGTCCCTTGCACGTCAACCCCGTATTAGGATTCGGCCGGGCTAAACCACTTATCGGACCAATTATGGACCGTATCCATCACTTGTCGTAAATCTTGGCCCTTAGTCGTTAACCGGTATTCAATCAAAGCTGAATCACAATGTGTGACCCGGCTGACGATCCCATTTTCTTCCAATTCTTTAAGTCGGACCACGAGCACCCGGTCACTACACTTAGGAATCCGGCGAGCCAGATTCTTAAAACGTTGCGGCCCGTCCTCCAATAAAACGTCAATAATTAACCCATTCCACTTCTTACCTAGAATGGAAAATGTTTTTTCGAATTTTGGACACAGTTCAAAATCCACGTTGGATTCTGTAACCGTGTCAGCTAGCATTTCTGACATGCAATGACCCCCAATTATCGAATTAACCGGCGGAGACCTTGCCTCGGAACCGATCTAGTTGTTTGGCCACTTTTATACGTAATGGTCCAAAAAATTCATGTTCTGCTTCATAATCATCAACTAAAGAGACGAGCAAACTTTCCCGATATTTCGGTACAGCTAAGGTTGCACCAAACATATGCTTCAAAATGATATCTTTTTCCATTGGCGTTAATTTCGTCAGCTTTTCAGCATTGCGCAACGCGACCCGTGGATGGATAAATGCGTGTGAGCCGAGATCAAACTTGGTTTCACGCCAGTCATAATAAAACAAATCATGCAATAATCCACCACGCGCCACTGCCGTCGTATTAAGATGCCATTTCTTCGCTAAAACATAACTATCATATGAAACCGCAATCGAATGATCTAATCGATTCGAATGATGGTGTTGCGTAAATTCAGCAAGCCGTTGAACAGCTGGCTGTGCTAATAAGTCTTCGACGATCGCCACGTATTCAGAATCTTGTTGCCACACATTATTAGTTTTCATCTAAAGCTCCCTTTGCTAATATCTACGGCTATTCTACTAAAAAGCTAGCTGTTTTGAAAGTATTTTACCTGGATTTTAGCATTTTCTTACTAATTGTAAGTTAGCGATATAAACCGAACATCAAAATACCGGCAGCCACGGCTACGTTTAACGATTCTGCCTGTCCCTTGATGGGAATATATAAGTTCTGATCAGTCCGTGTTAACAATTCCTGGCTCATCCCATTACCTTCGTTCCCCATAATCAAGCCAAAACTAGCTGGCGCATCAACATCTAAATACTGGGCCGCCTGTGGGTTCAATTCTGAACCGTAGACTGGTGCCCCCTGAGCTTGCAATTGATCAACAAGTTGATTGAGATCAGTGCTGATCAGTTGTAAATGGAACTGACTCCCCTGCATGGCCCGTTCAACTTTTGGTTGGTGAATATCCACCGTCCCAGTACCAAAGGCCACGCCGGCAAAACCAGCAGCATCCGCAGTCCGTACCATCGTCCCAATATTTCCGGGATCCTGAACATTATCGAGCAGTAACCAAGGCCGCGTTAAATCTAGTTGTGATAAATCTTCAATTGCAGCGGGCAGAGTCGCTAACGCAAATACCCCCTGCGGCGTCACCGTTGCACTGATGTGTTTGGCGACTTCATCAGAGATTTCGATGACGGCTGGAAAATGGGTCAAATCCGGTTTAGTCGCCAGCTGTTTTTCGGTGATGAGCAAAGTTTGAATCGCCACGTGTGCTTTAACGGCCTCATTGACTAAGTGCCAGCCGTCCAGTAAGTATTGGCCCTGTTGTTTACGGCCTTTTTTCGTCTGTAATTTTTTCCACGCCTTAACGTGCACGTTTTGTAATGAATTAATTTTTTCCATTGTCAACTTCCTTTAATTAATCGGTTGAAACATCAGCCGGTCTTGTCAATTCAGGGCACCCTGTATCATTCGAAAGTGTCCGTTTTATCCCAAGTATAGCATATCGCCCGTTGAACATTTCCATGCTATTATATAAGTAATACAGATTGTACTAATTATGCTGACACAATACAATCAGCAATCAGTACAATCAGGGTGCTAGTCACAGGTTAGACTAGCTGAACAAGTTAAGTAAGGAAGTGACACAATGCGTGCAGTAACATTAAAAGCAACCGGCCGGGTCCAGGGGGTGGGCTTCCGTTGGGCCACTAAAGTTGCCGCTGACAAATGCGGCGTGAACGGAATCGTTCGTAACCTGATGGACGGTTCAGTCTTTATTGAAGCCGAGGGTGAAGATCAACGAGTGCAAGTCTTTATCGACGTTGTTCGGCAGTCGCCAACCGATTTTGGCAAGGTCAAGCACCTCGAAGTGCATGAAGTTGAACCACAAAACTATCACGATTTTCGGATAACCAATTGAATTCCCCCGACATCTTTAGTATCATCATCATTATATGACTTTAACAAAGGGGATTATTAACTAGTGAAATCAAAAAAAGGCCTTACGCTCACCCTCACCTTAGGAACGTTAGCACTGTTTCTAAGCGGTTGTGTGCAAACGACCAAAGCTGGTAAACCATACGGGTTTGTTTACGAATACTTAGCAAGACCAGGTCAAAATGTTATGGAATGGTTGTCACAACTATTCGGCAACAACTACGGTTGGGCAATTATTGGCTTGACGGTCATCGTGCGGTTAGTTTTATTGCCAATGATGATCAACCAACAACGTAAATCAACTTACCAACAAGAAAAAATGTCCGCCGTTCGGCCACAGATGGAAAAAATCCAGGCACGGCAAAAGGCAGCCACGACTCAGGAAGAAAAGGCCGCAATCAGTAACGAACTCATGCAACTTTACCGTGACAACGGTATCAGTATGACTGGTGGTATTGGCTGTTTACCATTACTGATTCAACTGCCAATTTTCTCCGCCTTGTATTACGCCATTCGCTATTCGCCTGAATTATCTAAGGCGACCTTTATGGGAATCTCCCTTGGGAAATCCAGTCTGATTCTAGCCATTTTGGCCTTTTTATCCTACTTGGCACAAGGTTACCTATCCATGATTGGGTTACCTGAAGAACAGAAGAAGACGATGCGTCTCATGCTTATTATGAGTCCGGTCATGATTTTATTTGTTTCCATGTCCGCTCCCGCAGGTTTAGGACTTTACTTCTTCGTTGGTGGTTTATTTGCCTGCTTGCAAACACTGATTATCAACTTCTTCCGGCCACGTATTCGGCGCGAAGTTGAAGCAGAACTCAAAAAGCACCCAATCAAAACACCAACACCGACGCAACCAAAGCCGGTTAGTGCAACCGAATCCAATCCTAGTCGCCCTCGTCCGCAAAATAATGCGGGTCGCGGCCGAAATGCCGGTAAACAACAACGGCACCGTCAATAACCACTGAAGCTCAATCAACACTAAAGCACCGCCATGAAACTTCTCGTGGCGGTGCTTTTTACGTTGTACGGCATGCAGCCGTCCCCTTAACTGATTTCGCGAACATTACCACGGATGCCAATTAACGCTGCCAGGCCGATTAGATCAACTTCTTACTTAGCCGGTAGGAATAACCCACGGTCAAAATCACGACCAACACGATAATCGTAACAAAGACATTGAGAAATGACTTTGTTGACATCTTTCCCATCGCTACTAACAGCGGTCCTGAAATGCCAAATAATCTGCCTGCTAGCACGTTAGTCCGATGCCAGTTTTCTTCTGACAAATAAGTCCACGGAATCCTGATTCCAACCAAAAGATTACGGGAAACATATGCCATCGGTAATGCGACAATCGAGATGATTATCGCGATCAGCGCAAAGCCAATCGTGGAAATCCGGTTGAAATCAATGAGTAACAAATAAAATAAAACGGTCAAGTTAATATCAGCACCGAGATATGTCCCCTTGCGCCAGTTGGAATTCTGCTTACAGATCAAAATCAAACTAATCCCAATTAAAAACAACCCACCAACCACGGCCAACGGTGCATTACGAACTCGCCACACGGGCCCACCACTGGCCAATTTGATCACTGCTAAGGTGACCAAATTGATTAAATTCACCACGACGAGTAATTTAACTCCAAGCGTCTGTTGCCATTTTTCTGGAATCATGAGTAAGCCCCCTTTTAAACTGCTAGCCCAATAAGATTGTAGCGCCCTAATTATTCCAATACCGAGTCCGACGTTAAGCATGACTAAAACTCACAATCGCTGAGAGCAAGGCTGACCAGCAAATCACTCCCCCGTATGTTGCAATCAATAATTGCTCAACTAGTTAAGCGCAATTATAGCTGAATTGAATAGTAAGGGGTAGAACTTGCCCACTATCAGGTTTGTCCGCCAACATTCCAAACTAACTCAAACGTATTTCGTCAAAATTAATCAACTTTGGGCAGACGACACTTCGCGGCCTGAAATTTTATGTAAATATGCGATAATGGAAATTAACAATTCAAACTCAAGGAGGAACTCCCATGAAGTTACTACATACAGCGGATTGGCACATCGGCCGGACGCTTAACGGTTATTCTTTGTTAGATGAACAGGAAGCAGCGTTCAAGCAAATTCTAACGATTGCATTGGCTGAAAAAGTTGATGGTATCGTGATTGCTGGTGATATCTACGACCGGGCCGTTCCAAGTACCGACGCGGTCACTTCACTCGACCACATGCTGCAGGCTATTAATATTGAGCATCACCTACCAATCTATGCCATTGCTGGCAACCATGATGGCGCCAAGCGTCTCAACTACGGTCGTGAATGGCTAGCCTATAATAATTTTCATATCAATACGTTACTAGCTGAGGCCTTCACGCCCATCGAGACCCCAACGGCCCAAATCTTTATGTTACCGTTTTTTGATCCCATTGACGCGCGGGTCTACTATCAGCAACAAGGTTTGCCCGAAAAACAAGTCAAGGCGATTCACACCATTCACGATGCGATGCAACGCGTGGTTAGTGACCTCGTTGCTACCTTTGATCCTGAAAAACGGCACTTATTGATTACTCATTTTACCGTTACACCCAAAGCGGATGACGACTTGGAACTGACAAGTGAAACAACTTCCAAAGTGGGCGGTTTGGCGACGCTGACCACCGATCTATTCGCAGACTTCGACTACGTGATGCTGGGCCATATTCACACTCGGTTAGCCTCACCTGACAAAGATCGAATTCGGTATGCCGGCAGCCCCGTCAAATTCAACGTCAAGGAAGCCAATCCCAAGTTCCATGGCAAAGGTGTTGAAATCGTGACAATCACCCCCACTGCGATCACCCATGAATTCCAACCAATTCAGCCGCAGACTGACTTGGTTACGTTGCGTGCGCCATGGGAAACGTTACTTGATCCCAACTTTTATCAGCAACAGCCGTTAAAGCAGGCTTGGTTCGCGATCACCGTCCAGGAATTCGACCGTAGCAAGCATCTGAACGTCCGGGCACAACTCGAACAAATCTACGGCACCATTGTCGAATTGGACTACGAATCGAATCACCAAACCACCGCCATCAGTGGCCCAAAAAACATGAACGAGCTGAGTCCCGATGCAATTGTTGGGCAATTTTTCCACGCGATTACTGGTAACCAACTCTCAACGACGCAACAACAACTCGTTGACCAGATTTTTGTCAACTTAAGAAAAGAGGATTAGCCGTGAAACCCGTTTATTTAGCCATGAACTATTTTGGCCCCCACGAACATTCAATTATTGATTTTAGCAAGCTAGAAAGTACCCCGATCTTTTTGATTAGTGGTGATACTGGGGCCGGTAAATCAACTATTTTCGATGCCATGACTTTTGCCCTCTTTGGCAGTACAACGAATGATGGCACGGATGGTCGGGCAGCCAAAGAGATGCGCAGTCAGTTCGCCCCCGCCGACCAACCGACAAGCGTCACCTTCTACTTTGAGCAAGGCAATCAACTCTATAAGATTGCGCGCTCCCCTGAACAATACTTAGCTAAGAAAAAAGGGTCTGGACTGACGAAAAAGAATAGTACGGCCAAATTAGCTGTCGTTGATCACGTCGGTGGCGTGGAGATTGAGAGCATTGCAACCAAGCCAGCTGACGTTGGTCCCGAGATCACGACCATCTTAAATTTGACTGCCGATCAATTTAAAAAAATCATTCTACTCCCCCAAAATGACTTCTCGGAATTCTTAAAATCAAAAACGACTGACAAGGAAAAAATTCTTAAAAAGATTTTTGGAACGCAACTTTATTCAGACTTTACTGCGGAACTTAAAGCGGAGTATCAAGCCGCCAGCAAGACTGGTGATCAGTTTGTCACCGATTTGCGGGTCGCACTAGCCTCAGCAACTTGGAATGATGAGGAACAGGCGCAACTTCAAGCAGTTCCGGACGATCAAAAAATTCCACTGCTACAAGCATTTGTTACGACGCGTCAAAGTGCTTTTGACCAAGCACAGCAAACGACTAGCAAAATCAATCAGGCTGTTAAAGCGGCCGAAACGGCCTACCAGCAAGCACGCGATCGCCAACAACAGTTTGACCGGCTCACACAGGCGCAAGCTGATTATCAAACTAAAGTTGAAGAACAAACACCGGCAATTACCATAGCCAAGCAACAGTTGCACGCGTTAACTTGGGCTCAGCCCCTACAAGCCACCATGCAAGCCCTCACTCAACAAACACGGGACCAAAAGCAATTGACGCTTGACCAGCAAGCAGCTATGGGTAACGTGCAACAAGCGCAGGACGACTATCGCCAAGCGCAAGCTGCAGTTCAACAATTACATGACCAAAGTGAAGCTAACCATCAGCACCAACAGCGCTTGGAACAATTGGCCACATTGATTCCACAAGCGCAACGCGTTGAAAATCTCACCGCACAGCTCGCGAAGCTCAAGCCGAGTGTCGCTGATCTGAAGGCAACTTTTGAACAGCACCAAACCGTAATAAAGACGCTAACAGCCAAAATCACCGCCCAACAAGCGACCTTGCCATCTGTTGATAACTTACACGCTACTAAAGATTTGCTGATTAAACAACGGGAACAGTTCGTCGACACCCTGACACCACTTGATAGTCAATGGCGAAGTGCGCAACAAGAACAGCAGCGCGTCACCAAGCAACTGACTGATTTACGGGCGCAGCTTACCCGCGATGAACAGAATCAGCACAATGCGCAAGTTCAATTTGAACAACAACGGGGTCAACGCCAAAGCTTAATGATTGCCCAATTACAACAAGAACTCGTTGACGGCCAGCCCTGCGTAGTCTGCGGATCAACCGATCATTCACAGATGCCGGTCACAACCATCGTTGCAAATGAAGCTGACTTACGACAATCCATGCAAGCCGTTGACGACGCCCAAAACGCGTTGGCGGCAGCCAACAAGCAAGTGGAAGCCACACAGCAACGTGTCAAACAGGCTGAAAAAGAAGTTGACCAGGCCACGCAGCAAGTAACCACCGCCCAAACGCAACTAACTTCAACTTACCAACAGTTGATCGAAACCAACGGACTAGCACTCAAGGCACCCTACGATTTGACCGCAGTCAGGGCTTTTTTCACTGAGCAACTCACCACAATTACGAAGAAACTTGAGGCAGCCCAACGAGTGGTTCAAGCTATTGATAAATATACTGCTGAACTGGAAGCACAACAAAAACAGGCCCAACAAACTGAATTACAGTTAGGCGAACAACGGGCCTTATTGCGCAATAAAACAGCCGATTTGACGGTAGCTCAGGCAGCCATTGGTACGGATTTCCAAGTCACAAGCGCTAACCTGCTGGCCGAAAAAGCACATCTCAATCAGATTGTCGCGTCCTACCAGCAACGCCTAGAGGCCGCCCAAACCACCGTTCAAACCAGTCAACTTACCTTATCAAAACATCAAACTAAGCTCGATGATTTAAACGACCGGTTGAAGACAACCCAAGCCACGCGCACGCAGCTTGAGCAGACAATCGCACAGACCTTAGTTGCTCCAGAAGCACCGACTCATGACCAGACTGTCCTTGAAAATTGGTTAGAAGAACTCGCTAATGGTCGATTGACCGCCTTGCAAGTTCAAATTGCCACCTATCGGCAAGACAAGGAACGCCTAACAGCCGAAATCGAGCAACTGCAAACCGCCTTAACGAACGTTGAACGACCGAATATTGCGGACATCCAAGCTCAGCTGGCCGACCTGCAAGCTCATAAGGATCAAGCACTGCAATCACAAACCGTGGCGGAACAAACCTTAACCGACGCGCAAAGTTGTCTCGAAAAAGTCCAACAAATCATGCACCAGCAAGGCACATTTGCAAAGCGGTTCGCCGAAATTACAAGCCTGTATAATATCATGACTGGCAAAGATGGCAACGATCACAAGCTCAAGTTAGAGACCTACGTTGTCCAAAACTACTTGCAACGCGTCTTAAACTACGCCAATGATCACTTTATCAATCTGCTTTCCAATAACCGTTACACATTTGAATTGGCTGCCGAAGCGAGTGACAACCGCAGTGACCACGGCCTCGATATCAATGTTTACGATAATGAAACCGGCAACTCGCGTTCATCTAACACGTTGTCCGGTGGTGAAACCTTCATCGCCGCTCTGTCGATTGCACTCTCGCTCAGCGAGGTCGTTCAATCTTCGGCTAATGGCGTCCAAATCGACGCACTGTTTGTCGACGAAGGTTTTGGCTCCCTGGATGATGAAACTTTGGAAAAAGCGATGCAGGCACTCGAAACAATTGGTGAAAACCGAATGGTCGGCGTTATCAGTCACATTGAATCAATGAAACGAACAATTGGCCAACAAGTTCTCATCAAAAAGATGGGGGATGGCCGTAGTACCGTGCGGTTGATCAGTAAATAGCTGCCGAAAACAACTGCAATACATGACTAACAAGTTTCAAAAAACAGCGACACAAAAACGGCGGCCGTCATCCAGCATAATTGCTGAATGACGGCCGCCGTTTTTGTGAACCATCCCAATTAACCAGACCGGATTAAAAGAAAATGCCCAGAATCAGTCCAAGTAATTGCATGCCTTGAAACATCATCAAATTTTGTGGCGCCGTATTAAAGGTGGTTTCTTTCACCTGCACCGCGTTAAAGGCCCGAATATTCTTCAAAATTTTTGGTAAAACGAGCAACACTACCAATTGATAAATCGGTAGTATTTGTAAGACAACACTCACCAGCACTGGTAAATAGCCTAACAGCGCTAGCGTATCATAGACCCGTAGTGACCAACGATGACCAATATAGTACGGCACCGTATAGCGCTCGTTGCGAATATCCTGTTTTAAATCTGAAATATTGTCAGCTAACATAATATTTGCAACCAAGAAAATCCCTGGTAGCCCCACCAAAATCATAACCAATATGTTCTCTAAGTTCCCCACAATCGCAAACTGCGGCCAAGCAAACTTGAAGCCCGCCAGTACGGGAGTTGCGACGTTCATATAAACACTCAGAAAGAAAACGCCAAATCCTTCGACACATCCCGATAGTAGTTCACCCAACGGAAAGCGCGAAAACGGCACCGGGCCATAGGTATAGAAGATGGCCACACCAATCGCTGCAGCGCCCATGAACAGTAACAATAAGTTTGTTCTGACGACTAGCACTAATCCTAAAATAATTGCAGTTGCTAACATCGCTAGCATCAAATTCAATGATCGTCGTGGTGACAGGTGCTCACGGCCAACAATGTTATAAGTATCCCGATAATGTAAATCCTTAGCCAAGTAGTAATCCTGCACATTATTAAACCCCGTCACAAATAATGCAATCGCTACTTGCGCAACTAAGTAAATTAACGAATTGATCCAATTAAACGCATGAAAATAATAGATTGAAAATAAAACACCAATAAAATACGGCACCACACTAGCTGCCTTGGCATTTAGCCGAATGAATTCCAAAAAAATTTTGAACGTCATTGGCCGATAAGTTGGTTCGTTCGTCAACAACTTCGCCCCCTGATTAAATTAACTACTCTTCCACTATACCAAAAAAGGTTACTTGTGAAAATGGTTTCATGATGAACATACCAACAAATATAGGTCAACTTAGACCTATTTCGAGTCGGATCAATCTGAATCAGGATTAAACTCAACCTGTTTGTGCGCCATCCATTCGTCGTTTAATCAGCATCTTACTGTGCCTTATCGAACTAGTCGATGTTCAATATTGATTCAAGCCTCCCTCAAAATCACGATATGATCCCATAGGCCGCGTCTTTAAAATTCATTACAGCGCAATTATCCAAACTGAAAACGCACATTCAAGTTACATCAACTTGAATGTGCGTCTTAAAATTCATCAATGATTCGATTGCCTAGTGATCGTGCTCATGATCATCCAAGGGCGCTTCATCTTCATCACGAGTAGCTGGTCGGATTCCAGCTGGCAGTTCCGACTTAGCAATCTTTTCAACATCATTCGTTTCAGCCTCGGCCTTAGCCAATAGCTTTGAATCACGTAAAATTGGCAACTGGAACCGGAAGATCGAGCCTTGGCCCACTACCGATTCAACACTAATATGGCCATGATAACCTTCAACTAACCGTTGGGCGATCGATAGCCCTAATCCATTACCGCCCTTGTCACGACTACGCGCTTTATCAACCCGATAGAAGCGATTGAAAACCCGGTCGAGATTATCCTTAGAAATGCCTTCACCGAAGTCTTGGACGGCGACTTCGATATAGCGATAATCCGTGGATAATGACAAATGGATTTCTTTGCGTCGAGTCGAATACTTGACCGCATTATCCAATAAAATAATCAGGATTTGTTCAAGGTGATTTCGATAAATCTGGGCATAAACCGGCTTTTTAACGTCATCGTCAAATGTAAAATTAAAGTCTGGATGAATCATTTTGAAGTCGTTAAAAGCTTGCGTCACTAATTTCTGAACATCCGACGTCTCATGGCTGAAGTTAATCTCTAATTGTTCAGCTCGTGATAAGTCTAACATTTCTTGAACTAGGCTCTGCATCCGCTTAGTCTCTGATAAACTAGCCGCTAGTGATTCCGATAACACTTGCGGATCATCCTTACCCCACCGATTCAACAACTCCATGTGTCCCTGAATAATGGCCACCGGGGTCCGTAATTCATGGGAGACGTCCTCAACGAATTGTTGCTGTTGATTGATGTAGCGTTGCATCTGATCCAACATATCGTTGAATACCACTGCCAAATCCGACAATTCATCATTGCGTTTAAGATCGGGCACCCGCGAATCCGTTTGAGGATCATCATTGACCGCATTAATCGTCTGCTTGATTTTCCGCATTGGCCGTAATAGAAACGCTGCCAGAAAATAGCCCAATAGTGTGGCACCAAAGATTGTAATCATCGTCATGACAACAAAAATCCAAATTAAGTTCTGTGTCGTGGAGTGATATTCTGCCAAGTTATTCGTAACTTGGGCATATCCAATCAACCGGTGATTACTAGCTGCGTAGATGGGCGCCCGCCCCACTAATTCAGCCTCACTGCCACGACCAACAATGGCCACTTGTCGCGATTGGCTTTTCGAAAATTCATGAGCGTCTTTACGTGAAAGATACAAGGTATTCCCACGTGGGTCATACACCGTCACTGCTAAGTTCGTTCGCGAAAGGGCGGTCAAATCTGAATCTGAAAAGATTTTACTCTGGAGAACCCCGTGCTTCCGCTCACTCATGGTATTGGCCGGTTCTACACTCGCTTCCGGTTGCAACTTAGCCGCCACCGATTTGATCGTTAATCCCTTGGACTCCGTTCGCAAAGACTGTTGCACCGTTGTAACTGCACTAGCCACGTTCCGTTGTTCTTGGCGCAATAAGAGGTTCGTGAAGCTCTTATAGACCAATAATGAAAAACAAATAAAAATGAGCGCGGACCCGATTGCGGTCCCAAGCGCCCATTTCCATTTTAATGACCAACGGCGCCGTGGTTTGGGCGTCACTTGATTAGTATTGATGTCAGTCATTAAGAACGAATCACGTATCCAGTCCCACGAACAGTTTGGATGTAACTCTTTTCGCCTGGTCGGTCAATTTTATTCCGCAAGTAACGGATATAAACGTCGACAACATTCGTTTCAACTTCTGACTCATAACCCCAAACCTTGTTTAACAAGACATCCCGTGCTAAGACTACGTTAATATTTTCCATTAAAGTTAATAACAGTTCATATTCACGCTTCGTCAAGTTGATGACTTCGTCGCCGCGTTTAACGACTAAGTTTTCCTTTTCAATCGTCAAATCTTTATAAGTGACGGTCGTTTGTTTAGTGCTTTGTTGTTCACTTTCCAAATCGATTCGCCGCAATAGTGCTCGTAAGCGTGCCAGTAATTCTTCAATAGCAAATGGCTTAACAATGTAATCATCTGCCCCATGATCCAGGCCGGAAACTCGATCAATCACAGAGTCACGGGCCGTCATCATGATAATTGGCGTGTTCTTAACTTCACGTACCCGCCGACATACTTCCAAACCATTTAGTTCTGGTAACATTAGGTCTAATAGGATGGCATCAAAATCTTCAGCTAACGCTGCGTCTAACCCCTTGCGGCCGTTATATTCGACTTGAATATCATAGCCTTCGTGTTTTAATTCTAATTCAACGAAGCGTGCGAGGTTTTTTTCATCCTCAATAATTAATATTCGACTCATTTACTTTTAGTCACTCCTAATATTCAACTTATCTAAAAACCGTACAGATTAGTGCTTGAGCCCCACTAATCTGCCTTAAGCTAGTACAACATGTTATTTTAACATGAAAACGCTGAATTTCCTACACCTCAACCAGTGTCTGTTCCTCACCCAAATCTAATTTTAGTGAATTCTCATCAAATTGCAATCTTTAAGCCTCGCCATCGGTCGGTTTTGTTTGTGGATGTTGGTGGTGCCACTGTCGAATGGTAGCTAAGCGCTGTTGCCAGGCTTTCTCTTGTCCCTGGCTAGTTGGTTCATAGTAACGATGCTGACTTAACTCCGGTGGCATCGTTGTCATGGTAGTTAATTTATCAGCCGTATCGTGTGCATATTGGTAATCAGAACCATAACCTAAATCTTTCATTAATTTTGTCGGTGCATTACGAATTTGTAACGGTACCGGTAAATTTCCCGTTGCTTTGATATCTGACTGAGCTGCCGATTTGGCTGCGTATAGTGCATTTGATTTCGGGGCCAGTGCTAGATAAGTCACGGCTTCCGTCAAATTCACATCACATTCGGGCATCCCAATCAGTTGACAGGCTTGAAATACTGCCACCGTCAATGGCAAGGCCTGCCGATCAGCCAAACCAATATCTTCACTGGCAAAACGAATCAAGCGTCGTGCAATATACAAGGGATCTTCGCCGCCAGCAAGCATCCGCATCAACCAATAAATCGCCGCGTCCACGTCACTATTACGCATCGACTTGTGTAGTGCAGAAATAATATTATAATGCTCCTCGCCATGCTTATCATAGCGCAACGACTTTGTATTGATCAACTGCGATAGACCTGCTGTGGTGACCGTGACATGGGAGCCATCTCGATCACCATTTAAGACCGCCATTTCCAAAGTATTGAGTGCCATGCGAGCATCGCCATTGGCAAATTCTGCAATTAGTCGTAACGTATCTGGTTGCAACGTAATCTCCAGATTGGGAAACCCATTCGGATTATGCAACGCCCCTTGCAAGACTGCTTCCAGATCACCAGCCGTCAATGCCTTTAGTACCAGTACCTTGCATCGCGACAATAACGCCGCGTTAATCTCAAATGACGGATTTTCCGTGGTCGCTCCGATCAAGGTAATACTCCCACGTTCAACATAGGGCAAAAATGCATCTTGCTGGGCCTTATTGAATCGATGGATTTCGTCAATAAAAACAATCGTCTTCTCGCCAAAATCACGATTGGCCTCCGCTTCATCCATAATTTGGCGAATCTCTTTGATACCACTAGTAACCGCGCTGAAAGTAATAAAGTGTGATTGCGTCTGTTGCGCAATAATTTCGGCTAGCGTCGTCTTGCCGACACCCGGCGGTCCCCAGAAGATCAAAGATGGCAACTGGTCTTCAGCAATTAATTGTCGCAATAATTTACCCGGACCAAGTAGGTGATCCTGACCTTTAAAGCCCGCTAGCGTCACTGGTCGGACTCGGTACGCCAACGGACTACTAGCCTTATCCGGACTAAATAATGATTCTTGTCGCATAGCAACCCCCACTTTCGCGTTAGTTCATTACCTTTAATTTTAACGCAAACGTACGTTCTAATCCACTTAAACCACCGCGAATCACTGGTAATCCCAACTTCAACACAAAAAAACTGTGACTAATGACGATCATCGTCATCAGTCACAGTTTATTCAGTTCAAAGTTATTTTATTGTTCTTCATACCAACTGTAATGGAACAAGCCTTCACGGTCAGTCCGTTCATACGTATGAGCACCAAAGTAATCGCGTTGTGCTTGTAATAAGTTAGCAGGTAAAACTTCGGCCCGATATGAGTCGTAGTATGACAATGCGGCACTAAATGAAGGCACTGGCACACCCGCTTGGATGGCTAAGCTAAGCACTTCACGTGTTGATTGTTGGTACTTAGCGGCGATATCAGTGAAGTAGTCGTCCATCAATAAGTTATTTAAGTCTGGTTTCTTGTCAAAAGCATCCGTGATGTTTTGTAAGAATTGTGCCCGGATAATGCAGCCGGCACGCCAGATTTGAGCAAGTTCCCCAAACTTCAAGTCCCAACCGTAATGTTCGGAAGCAAAGCGGAGTTGTTCAAAGCCTTGAGCGTAACTCATGATTTTGCTGAAGTAGAGCGCTTGCCGAATCTTTTCAACCAATTCTTCTTTGGCTGGTAATTTAACATCAGCAGTTGGACCAGCTAACTGCTTAGAAGCAGCGACCCGTTCGTTCTTCATCATCGAGATGTAACGTGCATAAACGGCTTCCGTGATAACTGATTGTGGCACTTGAACGTTCAACGCATCTTCAGAGCTCCACTTACCAGTCCCTTTGTTGTTCCCACGGTCCAAGATCATGTCAACAATCGGCTTAGTCTTATCAGCGCCTAAATCATCCTTACGTGACAAAATGTCAGCGGTAATTTCAATCAAGTAGCTGCTTAATTCACCCTTGTTCCAGTCAGTGAAAATGTCAGCCATTTCGTCAACGGATAAACCCGCCACGTTACGCATAATATTGTATGATTCATCGATTAACTCTTCATCACCATATTCGATCCCATTGTGAACCATCTTAACATAGTGACCAGCACCGTTAGGGCCGATGTAAGTGACACAAGGTGCCCCGTCTTGAGGCGCTTTTGCGGAAATCTTTTCTAAGATTGGGGCAACTAAATCGTAAGCTTCCTTTTGACCACCAGGCATCAATGAAGGCCCTTGTAAGGCACCTAATTCACCACCGGAAACGCCCATGCCGATAAAGTTGATACCGGATTTATCTAAGCGAGCGTTACGGGCCATCGTGTCATTAAAGTTGGTGTTCCCACCATCAATTAAGACATCACCCTTATCCAATAATGGTAATAATTCATCAATCACGGCATCAGTTGGTTTTCCAGCCTTAACCATCATGATAATCCGACGTGGCGTTTCAAGTGACGCTACGAAGTCTTCAATCTTATAGCTTGGTACTAATTGTTTATCAGCGTGGTCCTTAACGACCTTTTCAGTTTTGGCACCGGTCCGATTAAAAATCGCAACCTTGTAGCCGCGGCTTTCGATGTTCAACGCCAGGTTTTTACCCATGACGGCCATCCCAATGACACCAATTTGTGGTTTTTCATTACTCATTAGTTTATTGCCTCCCAAATTTTATTACGCAACTATCGTACCAAAAAAAATGCAGTTAATAAAGTAAATGATCGCAATTAATAAAATTAATTTCATAACATTCAATCAAGAAAGAAATTAATTTTCACAGCAGCATCTAAAAGGCCACTTTCCTTTCAAATCATGACCCCTGACAATCCTTAACAAGCCATGCTACGCTAGTGTTAATGTGGTCTAGCTAATCGCCTTCATCGTTTAATGACGTGGGGTGTGATTATTGTATTCATCTGTGCTAGCGCTACGGCCATACTTTGAGCAATATTCATGTCGCTATACCTAGCAATTAGCCCGCCAATTCAGGCTAAGATCTGCAAGGAGGCACCAACCATGCGCAACAATACACCACCTAACTGGCATCAAATTGAACACCCCGTAGTTATCTCGCTCAAAACGGCCCGTCACCATCTTTGGGGCAACGTGGCCGTTTACTTAGGCCTATTTATCATTGAGCTCCTAGGTGCCCACTGGGGCCACTCACAAGCCTTACGAGCGGATGCTTTCAATAATCTGTCAGGAATTTTTTCGACTGGCTTACTCATGACCGGATTGTTTATCGCTAGTCGAACTCACGATAACGATCTGTTTGGCGCCCCTATCGCTCTCAAAGAGCAGTACCAATTAGGGCCCCGAATTCAGCAATCCCGCTTTCGTTTTGAGACCATTTTCACTTTACTTGCCGGCACCATTATGGCGGCCATTGGGCTCGAAATCATTATTAAAGGTATGATAACGTTTGCCACCCATACACCATTGAAAAACCCAGGAACCGTAGCTGGTCTAGCCGCGAGTTTCTCCTTTATTGCGTTAACAATTTTGTGGGCCTTCAATCATTACTGGAGCCGTAAATTTAATAATGCCGCCCTGACCGCTGCCAGTCGTGATACCTTTACGGATGCTCTGACCAGTCTAACAACGATTCTCACGATCCTAATAACCGTTAGCTTCCATCTTCACTGATTTGATAACGTTATCAGCATTGGCTTAGGATTATACATTCTCAACACTGGTGCCAAAATTTTTCGCGAAAGCAGTCTGAACCTAGTTGATTATTTCGACCCCTACCTTGAAAATCGTTATCAACACCGAATTGCTAGTTTAAGTGTCGTCCGTAAAGTCATATTCCTCAAAGCCCATTATGACGGCAATTTAATTATGTTACGTGTCACAATCAGCGTGCCATCGCAAATGACTGCCATAGAAATCACGCATCTCATTCAAACTATTAATCAAATCATGTGGCAAGAGTTTGGCGTGATGGAAACCGATGTGATGATCACGACCAACAACGTTGAATATAACTAACCAGCCGAGCGATGAAGTCCCATCTTGCTAAAAAAGGTCGTCTCATTTAAGACCACCCGTTTTACCATTGATTTATGTCACAGTATTACGCTTCGCAGCCGCATGCTTACACTGCCCACCTGAACTTAATCATCATGTTCTGTTTCCAATATACTACCTTTATGAGCGTCGATCTTAACGTCAACTTGCCGTTGGCCTTGACGAACCTGAACCTCCCAATAAGTAATCCCGGTCTCCTTATCTAACTTGAGTTCCGTTGCGTGGCCACCGTTTCGATCATGGACCGCAATTGCGACGGCCTTGCTAGGACTAATCACTTTACTTAGATTCAGTTGATTGGCCTTATGATCAGCTTGATCTTCTTGGTCCAATTGCTCGGATTTTTTACTGATTACTTTTCCAGTACGACCATTGAGCTGTAATTCATGCTCCTGAGTACCACCGTCTCCTTCCAGTGTATACACGGGGCGGCCAAGTTTAGTTTCTAATTCGATACTCGTGATACTTGCATCTGGATATTGCTGCTGAAAGGCTTTAATGGCCGCTGTTAGTGAAACTTTAGTCGTGGCCGTCACGCTTTTGGCCGAACTACTTTGGCTGCTCGATTGTTGTCGGTTATCATTATTTTTCACAGACTGATTTGAAGTACATCCGGCTAACAATGCAACACTCAGTAGCATAATTCCAAGTCCATAACCTTTGATAGTCATCTCCATAACCTCCTCGTCACTGCCTAGTAAAAGTTGTCACGTGTATTTTTTTATATTGATAACTTTAGTATACGTAAGCTTGGCTATCAGTCGCAATCAATATGCAAACTAAACTAGTTTAACGATAATCACAACACTAGTGCGCCACAATGACATTAATTGAGGATAACAAAAAAACCCGCCTAAGCGGGTTTTTAGATCGTATTATGGTAACGAAAGGTCCCATGCGCCATGGCCGCAATGCGACTTTTCAGCAACTAACAATTAGTTGTTTACTTTTACGACTTGCTTGCCATTGTAGTAACCACAACTTGGGCAAACACGGTGTGATACACGTAATTCGCCACAATTTGGGCATGGTGCCAAATTTGGTGTAGCCAATTTAATATGACCACGACGGTTGCGTTTACGCATCTTAGATGTTCTTCTTGCTGGTACAGCCATCAACCTACACCTCCTTCAAGTGAATTCACATAATGTGTTTTTTGATACGCTCAACTAACTTAATCCTTGTCTTCCTGATCAGGGAACAGGTTTTTTAACTTAGCTAAACGCGGATCAACAGTTTTAAGTTCTGCAGCTTGCAACGCTTGGTCATCCTCAGAGAGGACTTCCCAGCCCTTACCAGTCGGCATTGGGGCCCCGTCTTGCTCAGCTTCAGAAAGAATCTGCATGGGGATGTGAATTAAAATATTATCCTCCACAGCGACATCAAAGTCTAAAATATCATCTTCAGGTAAAATAATTACCGTATCGGTCTCCTCGTCAAAACGACTGAGATCCGTTCCCTGGGGAACATAATATTCTGTCATCTGAAAAGCCAATGGCACATCCACTGGCGTCAGCGATCGACTGGACGGCAACGTTAACATTGCGTCAATCTTCGCAGTGATCAACACATTATCCTTATCGTAACTAGCTAAACCAGTTGCATGAACTGACTTAACATCGATGATTTCTGGATAACGGCTCATCAAGGAGTGTTTTAAATCCAATGCTTCATCAAACTGAAGTGGCGTTTCACGGTACGTTTTAAGTTGTGAAAGTGACCATTTCATTTAAAAACCTCCTAATGCAACGTGATAAATTATACCTGTGTAAAAATCCTTTGTCAATGTTTTTTCCTTGACAGGCCAAAATGCCCGCCAATAGACCTAACCATATCAGGAAAGTCCGCCTCGGTCAACCAATAATTGCCGGTAATTGCCACGGTTGGCGATACAAATCTTGGGACTGCCCATTAATTAATTGGTAAACCCGGCCGGCCCGGTAGTCCAGATTCAGCGCATGTTGTCGCAGTTTTTGATTGATTTTTGTGTATAACGGTAATGGTAACTGTTTTTTGACTTGATGTAAGTAAGCCTGACCTTTAGGGGTAAATCCTAGAACACGCAAATAATTATGGGCTTGGGCCGCTTGGACTTCCGCCTGAGTTAATTGCAACAACGCGGCCGTCGCAACGCGCTGCAGCCGAGTGTACGTATACCGCTTAGACTTCACCTGATGAATAAAATCAT
Source organism: Lactiplantibacillus paraplantarum (assembly GCF_003641145.1). Taxonomy (NCBI): domain Bacteria; kingdom Bacillati; phylum Bacillota; class Bacilli; order Lactobacillales; family Lactobacillaceae; genus Lactiplantibacillus; species Lactiplantibacillus paraplantarum. Next base: position 1,326,196 of record NZ_CP032744.1, on the reverse strand, counting down.
CAAAAGACGTCGCCCGTTGCGCCATTGTTTGCATTCGGTACTCCAAGCCTTCCGCCATCTGATCATACTGACCACTGTGAGCAATATCAACTGTTAGCAATTGATATTGTAAGAAAGGCCAAAAGTCAGCCCACCGCTGCAAGCGCTGCGTCGTCAAGGCGGTCAACGTATCCGTGGGAACCACTGATTTGAGACTGCCCCAATTCTGATCAAAAGCGGCCTGACGAACCGCTGTCCCACTAGCATACGAACTTCCCGTTGCGATAGCAGTTGTCGCATGATCAGCTTGCTGACGCTTGATTGGCACTAGCCGCATCGGGTGGGCCAGCGCCTGATTAGCCGTATAATAGCAAAAGCTCAGCATATCATTGGCCGCCGTTAACGTAACACCAGTAGCCGCCTGTAAGGCAGAGTTGAACTGTGTCGCATAGGTGGCGTTATAGTGACTAAAGTCGCCCTGATTAGCAGCAATAGCGGCTGTTAGCCGTTGAAAATCTAACTCAGGGTGCTCAGCACCAAAAACCACGCTCGTACAGTTCAACGCACTTAGCAGTTCAATGCCGCCCCGTGCAAACAAGTGTGCAGGTTGGGCTGCAAAAAAAACGGGAAGTTCAATAACTAAGTCCGCCCCATTGGCCAATGCCAATTTGGCACGCGTCCACTTATCCAAAATTGCCGGTTCACCACGTTGTAACCAATTACCACTCATTACAACGACCACACAGTCCGCGCCAGTCAGCAGTTGGGCTCGTTGCAAGTGGTAACGATGACCATTATGCAACGGATTGTATTCAGTTATGAGCCCTACCGCTTGCATCTCCACTAGTCCCTCCCGTTATTTACGACACTTAAAGAACCACCGCGTCGTATGCTCATCAGGTTGCTGCTGACCAAAATCAGCACTAACTGTCACCTGACTAAAACCAGCAGCCTGTAAAGCCTGTTGGTAGTCGGCCAACACATAGGTTTGCTCTTGATGCAGCTCACTGACTTCATCAAAAGCTTGCTTATCATCATTATAAATAAAGAAAGTTAAATCATGTTCCGCACTATGCGGCTGTTCACCAGCATAACTCGTCCACATAAAAGCCCGCGTTTCATCCCGGTAATTGTACATATATCCTGGATAAACTTCATCAGTTTGGTAAGGCGTAATCACGTCGAACAAGAATTCACCAGTCGCTGTTAAGTGTTGTGCGACTTGTTCAAATGCCCGCTGAACCGTCGCAATGTCCGGTAAATAACAAAACGAGTCCGCAAAACAGGTCACCGCGTCAAACGTCCCGATTTCTGACAAATCAAGCATGTCGCCTTGTAACAAGGGTAATGTTACGGCGGCTTCATCCGCGTGCTCCTGAGCGAGTGCTAGCATATTTTCTGATAGATCTAAGCCCGTCACCTGATAACCGGCCTGCGCTAATAAGACGCCTAAGCGACCCGTTCCACAAGCTAATTCAAGTAATTGACCATCCTGGTTGGGTAACTCTCGACGGACAAAATCCAGCCATTGCTGGTACATGGCTGGATCAAAAAGTTCGTCATAAAGTTCGGCAAACGTCTGGTAGATCATGCGTTAACCCATTGGGCGACATCCACGATAGGGGCATCTGACCATAATTTCTCTAAATTATAGTGTGCTCGTGCATCCTTTTGGAAAACATGCACGATGACGTCACCAGCGTCAATCAAGACCCATTCACCAGCCGTCCGACCTTCGACGCTCTTCACGTCCGAACCAGCCTTGCGAATAAAGTCGACAACGTTATCAGCGATTGCTTGCACCTGACGCTTCGAATCCGCGGATAAAACGACAAAGTAGTCCGCCATCAAGCTTACTTCGGCGACATCTAATGCCACAATATCATCTGCCCGTTTGTCATCGGCAGCCTCAACAGTTAATTGTAAAAGTTCTTTGCTATCCATAAAACTCTCCCTTAAATTTAATTGGCAAATTGAGGAGCCACACCACCGACCCACGCGTTATAAGTTGCTAACGTTTGTGGGTAAACTGGTGCGCCCTTCTGAATAAGATAATCTAATGTATGTTGAATCTGGAACCGAACACCCGCCGCTAAAGAGTGGGCGGTTGCTTGACGCGCTTCATCGACACCAGGAAAATCACGAGCCGGTTCAATAAAATCAGCCATGAAAATAATCTGCGCTAGTTTGGTCATATATGGCGCACCGACCGTGTGTAATCGTACGGCATCAAGAATGGGTTCATTGTAAATATGCAGCTCATCTTTGATCAATTCGGCCCCAACGTAACCGTGCCAAACCCCATTTCCATATGCCACCAAGTTAGGATCCATACCACGACTCTTAATGAGATCAATAAAGGTCTGATCATCACGTTGCTTGGCATAGTCGTGTAAGAGGCCGGCAATCCCAGCTAACTCGACGTCCACGTCATTTGCAGCTGCTAATTTCCGCGCAGTTAGTTCGACGCGCAAACAGTGCTGGTACCGTTTGTCGGTCAATTGGCCCGCCACTTGGGCCATTAATTCCTCGTGACGATATGGGACAATTCCTTCAGTATATTCAATCGTTTTGCTCATACAAATGATGCTCCTTAATATAAGCGGCCACGGTCTCCGGCACTAAGTAACGAACCGAATGGCCATGACTGATTTTTTGACGAATCTGCGTCGAACTAATATCGATCAATGGCGCGTCGACCCAGATAACCGGGTACTGACTCGTCGTTGGGTATCCAGTTCGTTTAATGCCGACAAAGGTGACTAATTTCACTAAATCATCAATGTGATACCAGGTATGCAAATAATCGACCATGTCACCGCCAATGATGAAATAGTACTGCGTATCAGGATGTTGCGCCTTTAACAGCTTCATGGTCTCATACGTATAACTTTTGCCTCCCCGCGTTATCTCAGCCGTTTCCAACCGAAATAACGGGTTATCGACAATCGCTTCTTGAACCATGTTGGCCCGATCTTCTATCGCAATTGTCTTTTTTTCATCGACATGTGGCGGCTGGGCGTCCGGCATAAACCGAACTTCATCCAAGCCTAACTGATCACCAACTTGCTGAGCCATAATCAAGTGTCCTAAATGCGGTGGGTTAAACGTGCCACCTAAAATACCAACCCGACGATGCGGAATAGCCGTCACCGTTTCCGTCAGAACTTTTGTCGCTGTTTGATTAACCGTCTGCACCCGTCATTCCTCCTATAGCTTTGCAACTTCTAATGAATAGTGCCGATCTTCTTCATGACTCGCTGGTAAGTACAAAACTAACACCCGGCCAATTGTTTGAACGACCGTGATCGCAGTATGCTGCTCAATAGCTGCTTTTACTTCGGCCGTTGTCACATCGGCATTTTGCAAAATATTAACTTTGATTAATTCACGCTTATCGAGCGCGCCCGTTAATTGCATTAACCAATCATCCGTCAAGCCGTTTTTCCCTACCGCGAAGAGTGGTCGCATGTGGTGGGCTTCACCACGTAAATAATGTTTTTGTTTTCCACGTAAGTTTTCCATTAAGTTTAATTTACTCCTATTATAGTTGTTTCTTGATTCAAAATAGTCAGTCGTGTGCTCAGATTAAACTAAGCTAAAATTACCGTTTGTTGATCATCGCTGGACGTGTTAAGACGGCAACGCCTTGTGGTGCCCAGGCGGCAACCCGCGTGTCGGCAGCAACAGTGACCCAACCTAACCCTTCAAACACGATGTCACTGATTTCAGTCACCTTGAACTCATGACGCACTAGTGCCGGAAAGTCCGCCACCGCATCACCCGTTGGCGGTGTGATCAATTCACCAACGTGTTTGGTGTAAAAATTATCGGCGTTCTCAGTTCGAGTTCGGTGCAACGTCAAATTATTGTCAACGTAGACCGTTCCGGTCGGTTTCATCGTATCAACAATATCTAAGCGCGCGACACCACCTAAGAACAAAGTCTGACCGTTACCTAATTGGAATCCCTTAGGTCGAATCTCACGTTGTGGTGACACTAACTTGAGATCATCGCCAGATAGCACGTGGGCCATCTGTTCTGGATGAATAATTCCGGGGGTGTCGACCATCATATGACCATCATCCAACGGAATCTCAATCTTATCTAACGTGGTTCCTGGGAACCGGGATGTCGTAATCAAATCCTTCAAACCGGTATTGTTAGCAATAATCCGATTGATCAACGTTGACTTACCAACGTTCGTGACCCCCACGACATAAACATCGCGGCCCCGACGATACTTTTCAATCATCGCCAAGAGCTCATCAATCGAATGGCCCTTCTTAGCGCTCGTTAGCGCAACGTCGACCGGTTTGATTCCCTGCGCACGAACTTGCTGATTCATCCATTCCCGTAATTTAGTCCGACGTAATTGACGTGGCAACACGTCTTCTTTATTACCGACCAACAGAACTGGATTATCACCAACAAACCGTTGGAGACCAGGAATGATACTCCCATTTAAATCAAAAATATCAACCACGTACACAACTAATGCGTTAGCGTCACGAATCGTTGCCAACAAATGACGGAAATCATCATCGGTCAAACCAACCGGGACAATTTCGTTATAATGCCGCAATCGAAAACAACGCTGACAGTATAAATCTTGGACATCGCTAGCTAATGATTTTTGTAACGCACTGTTGGGGGTATAACCCGCTGCCTTGGGATCAGTCGTTTGAATGGCTGCCCCACAACCAATACAGTATAAAGTTTCTTCTGATGTTTCACTCACTTATTAAGGTCCTCCTGAAAATGCATTTCTGGATAAACATGCGCTAATCGTAATTTGATAAATCGTTCAAAGAAGCGATTAATACGGGTATTCCACGCATCCGTCGTCACGATTGGTTTCACTAAGATACTTGACACCCCCGCTAAGTGGGCCGCCCACATATCAGTGATGTACTGATCCCCAACCATTACAACTTCATTTGGCTGCAAGCCCAAATCACGCCGGGCCTTCGTAATACCAATCGGTAACGGCTTCAGCGACCGTGACACAAATGGCAACTCCAAACTCGTCAAAGCTTTTGCAATTCGGTCTTCTGAATTATTAGACACAACTACCAAAGGAATACCAGCGTCCTGTAAAGCATGCAGCCACTTCTTCAGTTCCGGGGTGCCATCTGGATTATTCCACGCAATCAACGTGTTATCAAGGTCTGTAAACACGGCCTTAATTCCTTGGGCGCGTAGTTGCGCCGGCGTCACATTATAGATTGCTGGTATCATCCAAGTTGGTTTAAATTGCTTAATCATCGTTATCCCCTTCGCTTCTCGCTGGATTATTAGGTTATTTGCATAACCCCACTAGCCCATTTTATCATACTGGTTGCTGAAATACCGGTACAAATCGCCATGCGCACCGGATTTCACAGAATATGACGCTAATTTTAGTCATCATTATATAATAATTTGTTTTATGGAAATAAGCAATCAAAATCACCCTAGGTTCTAATCTTAAATGGCATTAAGATTGACTTATTACAATGTTAATTAAATCACAAATTTTTGCCGAATAACGTTCACAAACTTCGCTAAGGGGCGTATATTGAATTCAAGGGCTAAATATTAACCCTGGCACCTATCTTTGTGAACAATCACACTTATTTTAATGTCACTCGGCAAATAGTTTTGATTACTTCAACTGGCCGTTGACACTTCAATTATGTAGCTATTGAGCTTAATGCTGACAAGCCGCCAACTGCCAAAACTGTATCTGACAGTTAATCACATTCCTACTCGTTAGTGCCAGCAACAATGCTGATTTGCGCACATTTCACTTACGGGTGTCATCCTAATCATAATCAACAGAATGGAGGTTATATTTTGGAAAAGACTGAAAAAAAGGACGTCATGCAACAATATGTGACCGACAAGTATTTCACTAAGGGACATTGGTGGACTAAGATTTGGCAGACCCTTGTTGCCATTATTGGCTGGATCTGTGTTGCAATTCCAGTCTACTGGACGATTTCTTCAACATTACTCGCGAACAATCCGCGCTTTATTCACGCTTGGAAGTACGAGGAAGGCAAGACTCTATTTTACTTTTTTGACCGTTTTTTCATTTTCGCGTTTATTTTAATTGCTATTATCGTGATTATCTCAACAATTCACAATAATCACCGGGTCAAGCAACACATTAGTAAGGAACGCCAATATGACGAAGAACAACTCGCCATTCGCAAGCGGCGTTTAAATAATTTTTATACGACGCGCTTTGGTCAAGAAACTTTCCGCCAACATGTTAAACATTACACGGTTGATCCTGAACAAAATCTTGACGTTCACGAAATTCACAAATTGTACGAGGACTAAGCTATGGAAATAATGCAAACATTAAAACCTTTTGAAAGCATCTGGAACTTTGTCCTGCTACTACTAGTTTCCTACCCGATTTTAGGGGCATTTGCCTGGTTTGTCGGGGTCTTATGTTACCAATTAATCTATCGGCACCGGCATACCGACGATGTCGAATTCAAGGAACTAGCACCCGCAGAACAACCTTTGATCACCATCATGATTCCTGCCCACAATGAAGAAGTCATGATCGAACACACGATTGATTACTTAATGACAAGTTTGAATTACACGAATTACGAGGTATTGGTTACCGATGACGGATCAACGGATAAAACCCCTGAAATTTTAGCACGTTTGCAAGATAAATATGCCAAGTTACGGGTCGTCACTATTCGTAAAAACCAAGGCAAAGCCCACGCTTTTAACGTTGGCGTCGGCTTTGCCCGGGGTGAATTCATTTTAAGCAACGATGCCGATTCAATTCCCGAACCCGATGCACTTTGGAAATACATGAGTTACTTCATGGGTGAGGAACATGCGAATACGGCGGCCGTTACTGCTAATATGGATGTTCAAAACCGTAGCACGATTATCGCCAAATCCCAGACGGTAGAATTTTCTAGTATCGTTGGGGTGATCAAGCGTAGTCAGGTCAGCGCCCTCGGTAACATGTACGCCTACAGTGGCGCCAACACCATGTATCGACGCGATGCCTTGATCGATGTTGGTTTGTTCCGTCAAGACCGTGCTACTGAAGACATTAGTATCGCTTGGGACCACCAGTTAAACGGTTGGACGACCGTTTTCTCACCTGATATTCTGTTCTACATGAACGTTCCTGAAACTTTAAAAGCCCTCTACCACCAACGTAAGCGTTGGGCTAAGGGTGGTACCGAAGTCTTATTGACCAACTTCAGACGAGTCATGAGTCACCCAGGCAAATATTTAAAGCAATGGGCGTTCATTACGGACCAGACGTTAAGTATTATTTGGTCCTTGTTCTTCTTCGTTTCTACTCTAATCTTTTTGTTCTCATTGATTAGTTTCTTCTTTACCGGTAACTACGAGCGGGTCTACCATATGTTTTGTATGGCCTTTATCTTTGTCACCTTCGAAATGTTTGCTGGACTACTACAACTGCTCTCGGCGTTGATTGTGGATGACCGTGGTAAGAAATTTAAATACTTAATTTTCATGCCACTTTACATGCTGGTCTACTGGCAAGTGAATGCCCTTGCCCTAGTCATGACACTGATTCCAGCCGTTAAAACCATTCTTGGTTATGGTAGCGGAACGTGGGTCAGCCCGGTTCGGAAACATCATATGGAATGATTTACAATACCCCAAATACAAAGCGAGCCTTCAGTTGAGGACTCGCTTTGTATTTGGGTAAAAGTAGCAACAAATATTATAGAATCCGAAGATAAATTTAATTGTGCTAGTTATTATTGGGTATGAATCATGATTAAAACATGCCGTTCGCTAAAATCAAGAACAGCCAGCTTAGACTCGCTGGAAAAGGTTCGATTTAGCGTAAACTTGCTTGGTTAGTTCGCCCTACGCTGACTTCCAAGCATTTCTGCCAATTGTTGGAACGTGGTGGACATGAAGTGCCCTACAATTGTTAGACACATTCACGGCCGAAACGCTCCATTCCCTGCACATACGGGCGATCCATATTTCAATAAAGAATCTGGTCAGCCTTTAATCGCACTGTTGGACGCAAATCTGGCTGGGCCTGTTGAACCATTTGCAACATATATTGAAGACGTTACCAGCTATAAAATTTATATTGAAAAAGGTGAAAAAATGTTTGAACTACTCGAGGCCATTATTAACATCATCAAATATCTTGGAATGGCAATTGTATTCGGATTTTTAGCGTATGCTCTAATTTATATAATGATCGGCGTATTTACGATGAATTAGATCCACTACTTTCCATAACATAAAATGAAATTTTCAGTATCAAACCAACTTGCTTGAATTTGTTTTCTAGCCTACCTATTTCGTTTTATATTTTAATTCAGCTTGATTATCGCAACATTTCCTTCAATTTTTACGTCATCAGTCAATCAAATTGGACTACCGATTCATGATCACAATCTAGCAGCCTAAATAGCCACCTTCGCTAATTAAAGATTAATTAACGAGGATGGCTATTTAGGCTGCTATAAACTTGCTGATAACATCACTGCCGACTACCTGTACACCTCTAGTAACCATTCATTGACTGTTGCCGCTGAAGTATCATTGTTGGCTTAGCGGCCTGTGCACATTGGACTGTTACTCTGGCCAATTCATACTGTGCATCAATAACCCGTTCAGACCCATACGGCACAGCATCTTGAGCCACTGACAATTCTGTGCAGCCAAGAATGACAGCATCACAATCGGCGGCGTTCAATAGTTGGTCAATTAATCCATGGAATTTGACCCGATCCACATAGTCATGCTGCTTGATATCTTCATAAATTAAAGCCATTACTTGAGCTTGCTGCTGCTCAGTTGGCACAACCGGCATATGACCATTAGATCGAATGAGTTGCTGATAAAGTTGTGACTTCAGTGTTCCCGTCGTCGCCAAGATACCGATTCGTAACGGTCGCGGTTGCTGCAATTGACAAGCCGCTTCGACTGCAAGTGCTGGCATATTTAAAATCGGCACGTTGGTAATCGCTGTTAACGCCGGTATAAAATAATGCGCCGTGTTACACGTCATCACGATAAACTTAGCCCCTAACCGATTAAGTAACCGCACGTCCGCTTTCAATGATGGTAGTGGGTTCGTACAATTATGATCCAAAATATAGGCAGTACGGTCAGGGATCTGCGCATCATTTAAAACCACATAATTCAAATAATCTTGATCACGATGCGTGACAGTCAGCCGATTAACGGTATGCACAAAATCCTCGGTTGCCATCGTTCCCATCCCACCAATGATTCCAAAACAATTTTCCATAACAGCACCCCCATTTAGCAGACAAAAACTAATTGAGACTTACACCCCCAGCAATAACTGATATAACGAATCGTGTTTAGTTAGGTTGTTGCTTATTATCTAACAAGAGTTCAACTACAAGCAACTAATTTGCAATCTGTCCCCAACTTAATACGGTATCATTGCTTACCACTACGATTATTTTTTATTTCATTATTACTCAGCAAACACTTTTCAGGCTAAATAAGGGGCAATTCACACATTGATCTAATGTTACCAGTTTGCCACCTCACCAAAAAGGTAAATGTAAACAAATAACTGGGCTTACTAAGAATCACATCGATTCTTAGTAAGCCCAGTTCAATAATCATTATCAAAATTTTCTGCATGCAATGTGGACCACCCTCAAATTACTATTAACTAATGATATTCCCGTTAACTGAATTATACTGCCGCCCCCATGCTTCCATGGCCATAATTACTGGTTTCAAGGTCTGACCAAATGGCGTGACCCAGTACTCCGTTTTCGGTGGCACGACCGGGTAAACGCGCTTCGCAATCACGCCATCTTGGAGCATTTCCTGTAGTTGGCGTGCCAACATTCGTCGTGAACATCCTGGTAGTCGCTTTTGCAAGGTGCTAAAACGACACGTGCCAGTTGTTAATAAATGGTATAAAATAACACTTTTCCACTTACCCGCAATGACTTGCAAGGTACTTTCAACTGGACAGCCTGCCGCACAATCGTATATTTGTCGTTGCATTATCTCGCCCCACTCCAATTAAGCGCTTTGATTGTAGCACAATTTCTCCGACTAAATCGGACTTGCACGTTACAAAACCGTCCCTATGTGACAATTAATTCACGTCTTGTACATCATTAGTCGACAACCTATAGTAATGTCATGAAAGGAGTTCGATTATTATGCATGCAATTGGTTTTACCGATCACTTACCTATTGAAAATCCTGCTAGTTTACAAGACGTGACAATCACCAAACCCACTCCCCACGGCCATGACATACTTGTTCAAATTCAAGCCGTCGCTGTCAACCCAGTCGACGTCGGCGTTCGCAAAGCAGGGCATGAACACCTCACGCGACCCAAGATTCTCGGTTGGGATGCAACTGGTATCGTGACCGCCGTTGGAAAGGCCGTGACACTCTTTCAACCTGGTGATTGGGTCTTTTATGCTGGCTCATTCAACCGTCCTGGCTGTGACAGCGCTTATCACCTTGTTGACGAACGACTTGTCGGACATGCACCAAAAACTTTAACTCCCGCCGCCTGTGCCGCCATGCCACTTACCTCGCTGACCGCATACGAAGCATTATTTGAGCAACTTCATATTTCGTTTGACCCAGCTAAACCCAATTCCCAAAAACACAATCAGACGATCCTCATTATCAATGGTGCTGGTGGCGTCGGTTCAATTGCCACTCAGCTAGCCAAATTGACGGGACTCACGGTTATTAGTAGTGCTTCACGACCTGAAAGTATCACCTGGACGCAGCAACACGGCGCCGATTTAGTCGTCAATCATCGTCATGATTTGGTTCGTGAGGTACATGCTTTGGGTATTAAAGATGTCGACTATATACTCGGATTAAGCGATCTTAACAGCCACTGGGATGAGATGTGCGCGCTCATTAAACCCGGTGGCCACATCGCGTCAATTACTGAAAATCGGCGCCCAATTGACCTTAAAAAACTAACTAAAAAACGCAGGACGTTTGCATGGGAATGGATGTACTCAAAGTCCTACTACCACACGGCCGACATGATTAGTCAGCACTACATCCTAGACACAATCGCGAATTTGCTTGACCACGACTTACTTAAAAGTACGCTATCGCAGACACTACAGCCGATTAACGCGCTCAACTTGCGGCAGGCCCATCAACTTATCGAGCAGCGTCATATGATTGGTAAGGTAGTTATTGAAGGATGGAATGATTTGACGCCATATTGCGGCTCAGGTAATCTACTTTAAATAGCCAAATACGTTGCCATTTTCTGCTTCGTGGTGCTTACACATGATGTTTCACTCCAATGGAGAGATTATTGATATTCTTGGCATCATACCTTATAGTCAAAGTAGCGATGAAGTTGCAAGTTAACTAAAATTCGCTGTTTGGTTATTTTGGATTGTTGATTTAATGGGGTTTGTTTAGTCTGTTCCCCGTGTATGCGGGGGTGATCCCGTCATACCAGCCCTTAGCGCACATCAATTTCCCTGTTTCCCGTGTATGCGGGGGTGATTCTAAGTTGTTAAACTTCCCACGCTGAAGCTACGCTGTCCCTAAAATAATAGCGGCCTTTCTCATTCATCGACAAGCATCAAAACTGAAAGCAATAATCCATCGAACCGCCACCTACCACCAAGAAGACAAACCTATGGTATCAAATTCGCTTACTCCAGCACCGATTGTCGTTAAAACTGCCAAACTTTCTTTTTAAGTTTCCAAAATATTAGTGCTATGATAATAGCATAATTTTGACTAAATTTTTTTAATCGGAAAGGACTTTGAAATTGGCATTTAAAACACCGTTGGCTGATCAAATGCGGCCACAATCATTGGATCAGATGGTCGGACAACAGGACTTGTTGAAGTCGGGCCAGCCACTGCGCCAGATTATTGATCAACACGTTAATATCCCCCTCATTCTGTGGGGGCCGCCGGGAACCGGCAAAACCAGTTTGGCACAAATCATTGCCAGCCAAGACGACTATCCCTTCGTAGCTTTTAATGCTTCGACTGAGAACAAAGCACAGCTCACTAAAGCCATCGCACAATACCCCAATCAATCGTTTGTGCTACTGATTGACGAAATTCATCGCATGACTAAAACATTGCAGGATTTTTTATTGCCTTATTTAGAAAACGGTCACGTCATGCTAATTGGGTCAACAACCGAAAATCCAATTATGTCAATTGTTCCGGCCATTCGCTCGCGCTGCCAAATCTTTGAATTTCAACCATTGAGCGATACAGACATCGAAATTGCTTTACGCCGCGCAGTAACCGATATTTACGAGCTAACTGACGATCAGGTTGACACCCAAGCCCTTAATCTGATCGCTATTTCGGCTGATGGTGATCTACGAATTGCTTTAAACATCTTGGAAACACTCCACGCAACTGATCAGCATCAAATCACCGTCGCAGCGGTCCAAAACTTTGCAAAACAACAACATTTTAGCTACGACCGTAAGGCAACTAAGCATTATGATTATTTGTCAGCTTACTCGGATTCAATGGCCGGCTCAGATACCGACGCGGCACTCTACTACTTAACGATCTTGTTAAAAAATGATGATTTACCCTCAGTAGTTCGCCGACTACGTGAAATTCCATACACTTATATCGGCTTGGCTAACCCGGAACAGGTCACACAGATCGTTGTTGCTGCTAACCAAGCTGAAAAAATCGGCATGCCCAAAGCAAAATACCCACTAATGTTTGCCACCATGCTGATGTGCATCTCACCCAAGTCCGGTTCGTTTGACCAATCATGGGAAAAGCTAGATCAGGATACCCAAAATCCGAGCCAGCACCCCATGCCCCGTGGATTGCGCGATATGCACTACAAACACTCCGAGGAAATTACAGGTGGTGGTTTGATCAACAATCCATTCCAGATGCCACATCAGATTGCCCAACAAAACTATATGCCTAAAGGATTAGCTGGCCGGCGCTATTACTTCCCTAAAGATAATGAAAACGAACGTAAACTCGGTGCACAGTACTTAAAACTACATCGTTTTATTTATGACGAAGATTATCATGAATAGCCAATAGCTGGCTTGACCGATCAGAAATCACGCTCGCTTTCCGCAAATCAGGATCGTGCACCAAATGACCCCCACTCACTCCGTTATCCACGTAATCTCCAAACAGCACCAAAAATGGACTCAGTCAAATGACCAAGTCCATTCTTTTGTTTAATATCATCTTTTATGAATCAGTGCACACCGGAGACCAAGTCAATTCGCATCACACTATTATGCCAAAGTTCTTGGGCCGTATAAACATCTTTTTCAAACAACACGACGGTGCCATCCGGTTCAATCCGAGCATTGGCTCCCAACCATTCCCAAGATGGCATTAGCCACAAGTTGCGCCGCTTCCCCTTACCTTTTTTGGGTGACCACGCAGAAATGTAGTCGTCAATGAAATGCGTGCGTAGATATCGAAACTCCCCATTATCAAATTCAATCTGCAAGATATTGGCACCCATCCAGACTTTAACTGCTTTAGGTAAAACCGTTGCCATGATGACACCCCTTCTCCAAAGCTTCCTAGCCAGCCAAACAATTAATCAGCGTATAAGTATCCGCTTACATTATTACTATATCACAACGGAGTGCTAAATCAATTTCACCATTCAGTAAGGTCAGTAACATGCCGAACCAACTTAACCCGGATATCGTGTATTCATCAGTAAATCGGCAAGATAAAAAAAGATCGCCACCCATTCAGGATGACGATCTTTCAAACATTAGAGCCAACGCCCTAATTAAGTTTTAAATTAAGCAAGCGCCTTTTTAGCAGTGTCAACCAATGCCTTGAAAGCATCCGCATCGTTAACAGCTAAATCAGCTAACATCTTACGGTTAACGTCAACGTTAGCTAACTTCAAACCGTGCATTAATTGGCTGTAGCTGATATCGTTGATCCGGGCTGCCGCGTTGATCCGGGCAATCCAAAGACGACGGAAGTCACTCTTACGCCGGCGACGATCGCGGAAGGCGTATTCGTATGACTTCATTACTTGGTCCTTAGCAACCTTAAATTGGATATGCTTAGCACCACGGTAACCTTTAGCTAATTTTAAAATCCGTTTGCGACGTTTACGTGTTACAGTTCCACCTTTTACTCGAGCCATGTTATTTCCTCCTAGATTTAACTAAAACGTTGTGAATTATTTTTGTAATAACTTGTGGTATGTCTTGACCATTGGCTTTTCAATAATAGCCGTACCACGTAATTGGCGACGTTGTTTCTTAGTCTTACCATGGAAACGATGACTAGTAAAAGCGTTGGCGCTCTTAATCTTACCCTTAGCAGTTACCTTGAAACGCTTTGCAGCAGCGCGGTTTGTCTTTTGTTTTGGCATAATCAATAATCCTCCTAGAAATTACTTGTCTGTTTTTGGTGCTAGCACTAGGAACATGCTACGGCCGTCCATCTTAGGATAGGCTTCGACCGTTGAAAATTCCTTAGTAGCTTCGATCATTCGATTTAAGACTTGGCGACCAATATCCTTATGGGTAATAGCGCGGCCCTTAAACCGGATGGAGACGCGAACCTTGTCACCTTTTGACAAGAACTTTTCAGCGTGTTTCAGCTTCGTGTTAAAGTCATTGGTGTCGATAGCTGGGCTCAAGCGGACCTCTTTAATGCTGACCACTTTTTGCTTCTTACGGGCTTCCCGATCCTTCTTCTGTTGCTCGAAACGGTACTTCCCATAATCCATAATTCTGGCAACGGGTGGTTTCGCTTTCGGCGCAACCAATACTAGATCTAAACTAGCGTCTTCAGCAATCTGCATTGCTTCTTGTCGTGACTTGACACCTAATTGTTCACCATCGCTGGCGATCAAACGTACTTCGCGAGCACGGATGCCGTCATTAACCATTGAATCCTTAGCTATGGTAATTCACCTCCGAAAAATTTTAGAGAAATTCACAAAAAGAGCGGGCACATAATACGCCCGCTCAACCCCGTTAATGGGAATCAATTCATCGTTCATCTGCCCGATAACGTTAGTCACCAAGGCGAGAAGCGGGTGCTTCTGCTTTTTTTCTCAACTCCAATATATTAACAAGAACAACGGCCCTTGTCAACCCATCAATCTTAATTGATCGGATTGGTCGTTAATTTATTTGCTAGCACCACGACTGTAATGCTTGATTTCCTGCGTAATGGCACCAATGAACATGTCAACGGCTTCGGATTCAGTCCGTTCTTCACCGTACTTCCGAACTGAAACACTCCCGTTAGCAACTTCTTGGTCACCGACAACTAACAAGTATGGGACCTTCTTCGTTTGTGATTCGCGAATCTTGTAACCCATCTTTTCGTTACGATCATCGATACTTACCCGCACACCTTCAGCCGCCAAACGACGACGAACGGTTTCAGCATAGGCACCGTGTGCACCATTGTTAACTGGGATGATCGTTACTTGTTTAGGCGCTAACCAAGTTGGGAAGGCACCCTTGTAAATTTCAGTCAAGTAAGCGACGAACCGTTCCATAGTTGAAACCAGGCCACGGTGAATCATCACTGGACGATGTTCTTCACCATCAGCACCAACGTACTTCAGGTCAAAGCGTTCTGGTAACAAGAAATCCAATTGGATAGTTGATAAGGTTTCTTCACCACCAAGGGCCGTCTTAGTTTGAACATCTAACTTAGGACCGTAGAAAGCAGCTTCACCTTCAGCTTCGAAGTAATCCAAGCCCATATCATCCATAGCGGACTTCAACATCTTTTGACTGCGTTCCCACATGGCATCATCATCGAAGTACTTTTCCTTGTTTTCAGGATCACGGTAACTCAAACGGAACCGGTAATCAGAAATATCAAAGTCTTCGTATACTTCAACCATCAAGCTCAGAATCTTCTTGAATTCTTCTTCGATTTGATCCATCGCAACGAAAGTATGACCATCATTCAAAGTCATTTCACGAACCCGTGATAATCCAGTTAAGGCGCCAGACTTTTCGTAACGGTGCATCATCCCAAGTTCAGCGATCCGCAATGGTAATTCACGGTATGAGCGAATGTGATGATTGTAAATCTGGATATGTGATGGGCAGTTCATTGGCCGTAATTCCAATTGTTCGCCGTCACCCATGTCCATTGGTGGGAACATGTCCTCACGGTAGTGTTCCCAGTGACCAGATTGCTTGTAAACGTCCAAGTTAGCTAAGACTGGCGTGTACACATGTTGGTAACCATTTGCGACTTCCTTATCGATAATGTAACGTTCGATTTGACGACGAATCGTTGCACCATTTGGCATCCAATAAGGCAAGCCATTGCCGACCTTAGGATCAACGAAGAATAAGTCTAATTCGTTACCAATGACCCGGTGATCACGTTCGCGGGCTTCTTGACGCCGCTTGAGGTCAGCATCTAAATCTTTTTGCTTTAAGAAGGCCGTCCCATAAATCCGTTGTAACATTGGATTGCTGGACTTACCTTGCCAGTATGCCCCAGCAACGGACAATAACTTGAAGACTTTGACTTTCCCAGTAGAGGCTAACTGGGCACCGTCAGATAAATCAACGAAGTCCCCTTGCTTGTAAACAACGACTTGATCGTTGTTGGCAGCGGCCCGTTCGTTAACTAAGTCTTGTTGGTAAGGGTTGTCACCAACTAAAGCTAAAGCATCGGCCTTTGATAAGACTTCGCGTTCGATTGGTAAATCTTGCTTGATAATTGCAGCCATCTTATCACTGATGGCTTCCAAATCATCTTCACTGACTTGTTTACCATCTTCGTCAGGATTGTCGGTATCAAAGAAGAAACCGTTGGCATTCCCTTCACCACTCCCAAAATGAATGTTAGGGAATAGTTGCTTAACGGCGTTAGCTAATACTTGGGCAGCCGTTTGCCGTAAAACGTTGAGGCCGTCTTCGCTATCAGCAGCGATAATTTCGATACTACCATCGGTTGTCAGTGGTTGGCGGTAGTCCACGATCTGATCGTTGAACTTACCAGCAACCGACCGTTTAGCCAATGAAGGACTAATTGACTTTGCAATTGCTTCCGTCGTTACGCCGGCATCAAATTGCTTTTCAGCACCATCTGGGAACTTAACATTAATACTTGCCATATACTTGACACTCTCCTTAAAATTTACCCACTCACCAAAACACCGCGCCGGGACGACAAAAAGTCCCTAATGCCAGACTGAACTAGCATTAGGGACGTCATTGACGTGGTTCCACCCGATTTTTCAGCGTCATCAAAGACACTGACTCATTAGCGCTAATAACGGAAGCGTTCCGGCTCAATTGAGCATATTCACAAAAGTGGTATCTTCGTATATCCGGTCCAAGACTTCCAGAACAAGGTCTTGGTCTCTGTAATCCATGGTAAACAAAGCGTGTCTTTTGCATCTGTTTTCATTAAACCACTTTTAAACTAAAAGTCAACTATTGATTTTAAGCATCGGGATTGAGTCGTCGATTACGACCGACCATCTCAATCTCACTCGCAAGGTAACGTACCCGTTGCATGATTCGCTGCGCTTTGACTGGTTCTTCGTCACCCTTTTGTGAGAGTGTTAAGTAACCATCTTGCAATTCTTGCATCGAAAAATTGGACGAGAAACAAGTTGGCAATTCCTCTTGCATTCGATACTCCAGAATAACTCCGAGCACATCGTCACGAATCCAGGTCGACGAGGAATCGGCCCCGATATCATCAATCATGAGAATTGGGGCCCGTTTAATCGCATCGACCTTATCTGCCGACGTATTATTGCTAATCGAGCGCTTCATCTCGACCGCAAAACTCGGAAAATGAATCAAGGTCGTATTGAAACCCTTAGCAGCCAACGCGTTCGCCATCCCACCAAGTAAATAAGTCTTACCGACACCAAATGATCCGTAGAGATATAAGCCCCGGTGAAAACGCTTGGGCGCTTGGGTATAGGCATCAATAAAATCAAGTGCTGCCATTAATGCTGTCGCCCGGTCACCATCTTGATCGTACGTCTTCAAGTCTGCCGTCTGAATGTTTTTCGGCATACTAATCGAGCGAACTCGTTGCTGTAATTCATGAGCAGCTTGTTGCTTTTGAAGTTGTGGTGTTGGCTGATAAGCAATGTCAATCAAATGATTACTCATCACTAATGCAGGCTGATACCCCGGTGCTTGTGTCGGTTCATGCCGCGCAATTTTACGTTTCTCTTCACAAAATTCATATAATTTAGCCGCTGAACGTTCTAGCGCATCCGAAGATAATTCGTTTTGATGAGCGGCTAAAAACTGACGAACATCTGGATCTTGGTACACAGCTGTCATTAACGCCTCATACCGATGATTCAAGTTTTTCCGATTCATTAACGTCCGGAGTGTTTCTGAGATATTCTCCATGTTTTAGTCCTCCTTTTCCGAATTTGTCTCAAGCTTTGCTAGTCGATCAGCAAGCTGTTTGCGTTGGGCAGCAGTGATTTGTTTGCCGGTCTGAGCTGGTTGCTTACCACGCTCAGTCTGTTGCTGTTGTTGGGCCCACCTTGGCATAATCTCCTTACGCGTCGGTCGATTGTTCTTGCGCCGTGTCGGTGTTGATTTCGGCTGTTTACGTTGCCTCAAGTATATCAAAGCTGCTTCCGGCGTCGTAATGCCGTGCTGTTGCCAATCATTAGCAACGGTTTCTAGCAGATTACGATTAAGGGCAGCTAACTCCCGATTTTGTAACAAATAGTAGATCACCATGTTGATGACAGCATTAGGCAATACGCCCCGACCAATCAAATCATGGACCAATCGATTCTCACCACTCGTTACAAAACCATGCTTTTCTTGCTTCAAGGCTGTCAAGAACTCATACGGTGCCACTTGTTTGGCATACGTCACGAGTTGCTGCTCAGCCGTTGAGAGTTGCGCTGAAGTCTTGGTATCCTTAATGGCCGAGGTTGCAACCGATACTTCCGTTGCGACTTGTTGACTCGGAACTGCCGGCCGTTCATAGCGCCGCGCAATTAATAGTTTCAATTGATTTTCATCAAACTGACCCGTTGTCAAACTAGCCACTTCGCTGATTAACTTGGCCATCTCAATCTCACTGATGCCGTAGACCCGACTTTCCGTAATGATCAGTTGCCGTGAACTCGCAACCTGTTTGAGATCAACATAGTTCTGCTTCAAGATTTGCCCTAACAGTTGCCAGTCAAAGTCATCGTCACTGAGCACGGGCGAATGGTCTTCGGCCGGTTCATTAGCCGCCAGTTGGGCACGAACTTTTTGCACTGAAAGCGGTGGTGTCGTGACTTTTTGACTATCAACATGAAAGACATCTAAGATATTTGCCGTCACATCTTTAGCAGCCGTCAAATCAATCGGCTGCGCTGAAAAGTCACTGGCAAGTTGCTGATAGCGTAATTCACCAACCGTGTCTAACAATAGGACGCTCAATAAATCATCCGCAAAAAACTGCAACGCCAGTAATGGTGCTTGTAACTGATAAATGTACACAACACCCAATTCGTCTTGCTGATAATAGCTGCGCAACAAGCCAGTTGCTTCTAGCTTGCGCCGAGCCGCTAACACCGCCGGCAAATCAACATTTAAAATACCGAGAAGTTCCGCGTGGCTGCGCCGATTACTTAGTTCATTCTCACTACTCTGCAAGCTGCGTAACGCCGCGTACAAGCTATATGCCAACGGTCCCATCAACGGCAAGTATAATTCCGCCAATACAGCTTGTTGTGCCGCACTGAGCGCTGGTGCTTGCGGGACCACTAATCCAGTCTTGGGCGTTAAGGGTTTATCATTTGGCATGTTGTTCACCATTCTTTTTCACTAATCTTTTTTTCGTTTAGGTGCGTGGGTCGTCTTCGCTGACGGTTTTGCCAGTTTGACCTTATCACGCTCCATCATATCTTGGAGTTCATTCAAGAAGACGTGCATATCCTTGAATTGCCGATAGACACTAGCAAAACGAATGTACGAAATTTCGTCAATATCCGCCAGCTGCTCCATGACGTACTCGCCGATAACTTGGCTCGAAATTTCATTTTCACCCAGTGACCGGACCTTATTTTCAACATCATCAACGACTCCAGTCATGGTTTCCATGCTAACGGGCCGTTTCTCGGCCGAGCGAATAATTCCGCGCAAGACTTTTTCACGATTGAATTCTTCGCGGGCACCATTTTTCTTAATGACTAATAACGGCGTGGCTTCGACCCGTTCAAATGTTGTGAACCGGAACCCGCAGTTTTCGCATTCCCGCCGTCGTCGAATTACGCGACCATCATCAGTTGGTCGACTGTCAACCACGCGGGAGCCATTATGATGACAATGTGGACATTGCATAGACTTCTCACCCCTTGTAACAACTAATAATCAGTTTTTATTTAATTAGTAATAGTTTTCAGCCATTTTAACACGGCAGCTTCAGTTTTATCAATGTTAGCCCCGTTATCAATGACCACGTCGGCTTGGGCGACCTTCTGTGCCAGTGGCATCTGGCTGTCAATTCGCGCTTGGGCCGCCTGTTGTGATAAGTGGTTACGGGCCATTAACCGCTGCAATACCACGGTCGGTGGTGCTGTTACGACCAGCACCTGATCACAAATGTGCTGCCAGCCACTTTCAAACAACAATGGAATATCCAAAATAATTGCGGCCGGTTGGTGCTGATTTGCTGCCACGATTGCTTCGAACATCGCGTATTGAATCGGCAACCGTGTTATTGCGGTTAACGCTTGTAAAGCTTGTGGATCATTGAACACCAACTGCCCGAGCCATGGTCGATTCAGCTGACCGTCTGCTAGTACTGCTTGTTGTCCAAAATACGCCGCAATCTTTTGGGTCGTCGGTTGGCCGGGCCCTTCAACTTGCCACGCGATTTTATCAGCATCAACGATTGGCAACTTGGCCGCTAATAATTTTGAAACGGTCGACTTGCCAGTCGCAATGCCACCAGTCAATCCAATCAATTTTGTCATCCTGACCACCTATAACTGCTGTTCCAGCGGACAAAAATGCGTTCCCCGCTGAGCCACTTTAATCTTCTCAATAATCGTGCCACACCGCTCACAAGGCTCACCCTCACGGCCATAGACGTGTAAGTGATTTTGGAACTGACCGGCTTCACCAAACGCCGTTGAAAATGAATGAACGGTGGTCCCATGGCCTTTGATTGCCATCGCCATTTCATCAATAATGTTTTGGCGCAACGTTGCAATCTCATCGGCGGTTAGCGAATTTGCGGGCCGCATTGGGTGAATTTTGCTCATCCATAGTGTTTCATCCGCATAAATATTTCCGATGCCCGCAAGCTTACTTTGATCCAATAATAATGGCTTGATCATCTTTTTCGACTTACCAAAAGTAGCTGTCATATAGGCCATCGTTAACTGCTCAGCAACCGGTTCCGGGCCAATTGTCTTTAATCCCGCCACCGTGTTTTCTTCACCGGTCGGCACGAGCGTCATTCGCCCGAACTTACGCGTATCGTTATATAGTAAATCGCGATCATCGGTCAGATGAAAGACCACGTGCGTATGTTTACCTTGATCTTCACCACGTGGCACAACGTTGTACTTGCCTTCCATCCGCAAATGCGACACCATCGTCAGACCATTGCTAAAACGGAACAATAAATACTTACCACGTCGATCAATAGTTTGAATCGTTTGGTTGGCTAAACGCTGTTTGAAACTGTCGACATCATTATTAATGATTTTTGGCCAAAACACATCAATGTTAGCAATCGTCGCCCCTTTAACTAGGCGATTCAAACCGCGACGAACAGTTTCAACTTCAGGTAATTCAGGCATGGTGGTTCCCCCTATTTTGTATCGTACCAAGTATCACCGTAGTGGCTCTCAACCTTCAACGGCACGGCTAACTGTACGGCAGAATCCATCACGCTTGGCACTAATTTTTCTAAAACTGGAATTTCTTCTTTTGGTGCTTCAAAAATCAATTCATCGTGCACTTGTAGCAACATGGTTGCTTTCAAACCCGCTGCTTGTAACTTATCTTGCATCTTAATCATCGCAATCTTGATGATGTCAGCCGCACTCCCTTGGATAGGCGTGTTCATGGCCGTCCGTTCAGCAAATGAACGCTGATTGAAGCTCTTGGAGTTAATATCTGGCAAGTACCGGCGCCGATGTGAGATAGTTTCCACATAACCTTGTTCCTTCGCCGTTTGCACGATTTCATCCATATACTTTTTGACACCCGGATATTCTTTGAAGTAAGCGTCAATGAAGCTGCGAGCTTGTTTACGAGTAATGCCGATATTTTGTGACAAGCCATAATCACTAATCCCATAGACGATTCCAAAGTTAACCGCTTTGGCTTGCCGCCGAATATTTGGCGTCACCTCTTCAGCTGAATTCAAGTGAAAGATTCGCATGGCCGTTGCGGCGTGAATATCATCGCCCGCTTTAAAGGCGGCCTGCATATTTTCGTCATTAGTAATATGCGCGAGCACCCGTAATTCGATTTGCGAGTAGTCAGACGAGAAGATTTGCCAGCCTTCATGACTAGGGACAAAGGCTTGCCGAATCTTACGGCCTTCTTCCAAGCGCACCGGAATGTTTTGTAAGTTTGGATCAACGGACGATAACCGGCCCGTTTGGGTCAACGTTTGCAAGTAACGCGTATGAACCTTTTGATCCGTAGAATGAATGGCATCTAGCAAGCCAACAACGTAGGTTGATTGAATCTTCGAAATCTGACGATACTGTAAAATATTAGCCACGATTGGGGCTTCTGGTGCTAACTTTTCCAGAACGTCCACGGCCGTAGAATACCCTGTCTTGGTTTTCTTGATCACAGGCAGTTTCATCTCTTCAAACAAGATGTGACCCAGTTGCTTAGGTGAATTAATATTAAACTCTTCACCGGCTTCTTGATAAATCGTCTGTTCAATTTCACTCAAGCGTTCTGTAAACTGACTACCCATCGCTTTAAGTCGACTGCTGTCGACCGTAATGCCGGCGATTTCCATCTGAGCTAAGACATTGGCCATCGGTTTTTCAATATCATCGTACAGTTGGTCCTGCTCATTAGCTGCCAATTCCTTTAATAATTGTGGTTTCAAATCGGCAATCGCAGCCAATTTCCGAGCGAGATGGCTAAAGAAGACATCGTCATCTTCAGGAATAGCGCGCTTAACGCCCTTACCATAGACGGTTTCGTCACTCGGCAAATCAGTATAACCATGTTGTTCGGCTAAACTACCAAGGTCGTTGCTATTATCATTCGTATCTAATAAGTATGAAACGAGTAAGAGATCAAAATCGACTTTGCCTAGCTGAATACCCAAACGATTAAGCCCGACCGTCGTGCGTTTCATATCAAAAACGTCCTTGGCAATCGTTGTGCTACTCAAGAGGTCAGCCACAGTCGGTTGCATTAATAATTCTACATTACGACTGATGTACCAATGACCATCCGCACCGATGGCAAAACCAGCGAAAGCTGACGTGTGGTAATTCGGCGTTGGCATTTCCAAGTAAAAGTCCACGTGGTCAGTCAATTGTTGCAATTCCGCCAGATTATCTTTAGTCAAGACAGTGTAATCGATTGGCGTTGCCGGTTCATCAGACTGTAGGTGTAATTTCTTTAAAAACGATTGAAAGTCCATCGTCTGATAAAATGCTGCCAACTGATCAAGGTCTGGGCCAGCATACGTTAAATCCGTCAACTGAACGTCAATGGGCGCATCTCGTTTGATAGTTGCCAAAACTTTGGCTTGGGCTGCTTGTTCGCGATCTTCAATCAAGTGTTCCTTCATCTTACTCTGCTTCATGGCGTCGATATTTTCATAAATACCTTCCATCGTGCCATATTGCTTGAGTAATTTTAGAGCGGTCTTTTCACCAACCTTAGTAACGCCCGGATAGTTATCCGAGGTATCACCAGTCAACCCCTTCATGTCAATGATTTGTGCCGGTGTAATCCCCAACTTTTCTTCAACATGGGCCGGCGTATAGCGCTCCACTTCAGAAACACCCTTAACGGTCACGGCCACCGTGGTATGCTCGGTCGTCAACTGGGTCAAATCCCGATCACCAGTGACGACGGTCGTCGTGTAACCGGCTTGATCCGCTTGACCAGCCAGTGTGCCGATAATGTCATCGGCTTCGTAATCTTTTAATTCGTAATGTTTGATACCGTACGCATCCAAAAGTTGCTTGATGTACGGCATTTGTTCAGAAAACTCACTGGGGGTCTTGGCCCGGCCGCCCTTGTAATTATCATACATGGCTGTTCGAAACGTGGTCTTGCCCGCATCAAAAGCCACTAACATATCCGTGGGTTCGACTGCTTTGATCATGTGGTCAAGCATTGTGTTGAAGCCATAAATGGCGTTGGTATGCAGGCCGTCTGGATTTACGAACCGTTCCAGTTGGCTATGCAACGCAAAGAACGCTCGAAATGCCACACTGTTACCGTCAATCAATAATAATTTTTTTGCCATTAGTTTGCTCCCATCTCTTAATTCAAATCATCGCTTTTATGAAAAATCCGTTGGTCAGGCCATGAACACCATCGGGTCGGTCGCCTGATTCTCAGCGCCAACCAGTGCAGGCCGAACGACTAGTTAATTACCCTTATAATTGTACCAAACAATTAAGTAAAACGGGAGTTCGGTCCACCGAAAACCCGTGAAATGACAGATTTTTGGTAAATAAAAAGGATTATGACGTCTTGGTCATAATCCTTAATAATTATCTTAATGATTAGTCACGGCTTGAGCCACCGAAGATTTGGACAAAGTAGAGGAACAAGTTAACGAAGTCCAAGTATAATTGTAAGGCCCCGGTAACAGCTAACCCAGTCGATGAGACTCGGTCACCGTATTGTAAATACATATCGCGCATCCGGTTAGCGTCCCACATGGATAAACCGGCGAAGATCAGTACACCAATGTATGAAAAGATGTAGCTAATCATGGCACTTTGTAAGAACATGTTGACCAGTGAAGCGACGAACAACCCGATTAAGGCTGCAATCAAATGCGTCCCAATACGTGAAATATCACGCTTAGTCGTCGTCCCAATCACCGCCATGGTCGCAAATACGGCCCCAGCCGCAACGAACGCACCGGTGATAACGGCACCCGTGTATAAGGACAAGGTCACTGACATTTCAACCCCAAAGATGATGGCAAAGAGCATCAGTAAGGTGAAGCTCATCGCGGGGTTGCGCGTCGCATTGACTTGAATGCCCCCAATCATCGCAAACATGCTAACAATGAAGATCATCAAGAAAATGAATGGGTGTTGTGAAAAGGCGGCATTAATTTGTGCTTGGAACGTGGTCATCGCTAAGTAAACGGTAAAGGCCGAAACTAACACGGCGATTGTCATAAACCCATACATTTTAGTTAAGAAACTACGGAGGCCAACTTGGGTATTAATGGTCCGTGGTTGTGGGTCATTTTGAAAATTGTTCATAAAATCCCTCTTTCACCTAAAAATTGACTACTCGTTACTTTTTCCGAGCTAAGATTAAAATTGAGTTAGTGAATCGTTACTAACGCAGACTGCGCTAGTAACAACGCCACACTAGTTTGTCAATCATTTGCCTATGACTAGCCATCTCAATCAGTCACCTCAACTTTCTTAACCTAAGTCTATCAAATTAGTCAAAGAAGGTAAAATAGTTTGTGCCTGTGAATTTAATAAGAATTTCTTATGTTTGACAACCACTACTTATCAGCAACGTAACTATGTCACCTGGCTGACAATCCAGGACCGCACAAATCTTTTCTAAATGTACTGAATCGAATCGCCTTAGCCTTGGCAGCTTTGATATTATGTTATGCCATGACGACGTTCAAGGTAATCTTGATATTACGGTGACCGCCGCAACTGAAAAGCAATTAATTAAGTATTTAATTGAAACAAAAATACAAGCTAGAATTAATATTGATGCGAACCACATTTTCATTTATTACATAAAAATAGTTGTTCAATAATCAGCCCATTACGACTACCGAACAACTACGATATTTGTTATCACAATTTACAGATTTTTGCCAACCTTCGCGCTACACATACTGCCAGACTTCATCATCAAAGTGTCCTAGTCCATTGGCTTCCAAGGTCTTAAAATAGGCCAATAGTTCGATGGCCCCCGCCTTACTGGCATGGGCCACCGCATTCATACCAGTGCCGGTCGGGACAACGTTGCTCATTTCAGTGATGTCGTGCCCGTTTTCAATAGTCACTTGCGCGCACGTCACGGTCCAATGATTTAAGACGTTCGGGGCGAAGACTAAGAAGATATTGTAGTCATCTGACAGGTAGCCCGGCAACGCCCACGCGGTCTCATCGATTGGTTCCGGGTACAAGTTACCTTGCATGGCAAATTCCTGGATATTGTCCTTGGTCGGGACGACGTCGAGCATAAAGATCACTTTTTCAAACGCCTCGGTACCTAACTGTGCATCTACAGTCATCAGCAACTGCCTCCTCAACTAAAGTTTTCACGATAAAATTGGTATTTTTGTTTGATTTCTTGCAGGGGCGCGTCCATCACGTGCTCATAGCCATCCTGGTCCAACTTAAAATGACGATTGACAATGGCGGCCAATCGAATGCGTATCCCCGGATTCTTAGCCAATAACGGCCATAAGTCACTCGACATGATTTCAAAACGTTCCAGCTGATCAGGGACTAACACCTTCACAAACTCCTGATAAGTATCGGCCAACACCTCGGCATAAATATGATCAGCATACTTTAATTCGACCGCTTCCAGCTTGTCATAATACGCTGCATTCGTCAGCCCCTTCTCATTTTTGATCAGATGTTGTTCATCGTATTCATGGACCAGGTACGCGTCCCAATCGCGGTAAGCATACGTGGTCATCCGGACAACTAAGTGGCGGCCAGCCGCCGTGACGTTCTCTGGAACCAAGTCACCCTGTATATCGCGTAAATACGGCCGTACTAACAGACGGGTCACAAAATGATAGTACGTCCCCGCAATCAGTTCACGATCGCGGTCGGCATCGTATAGCTCGCCAGTACCTTCAAGTGCTGGCAGCCCAATCAGACTCAGACGAGTTTGATTGACGGCATAAATAATGTCTTCCAGTTCCTCAGTAATTTCGTCACTTCGGCTGATGGCCTGTAAAATCTGCGTGAATAACCGTACAAGCTGATTGCGTTCATTCTTTTGATTATCATAAACACCGATTTGCCGCTCATACTTGCGCGTCTCACGCTCTAATTGTTCTTCCAGCGATGTCGTCATCCGTTCCACCTTCACCGGCAATACGGGCTGCTCAAAAGCCTCCCGAGCCACCGTCCGTACCGCTGCTCGCAAAGTTGGCCGCATTTCAATAAAATCTGGAAATTCAAACACATTTTGAAAATCATAGTGCCCACTCGCGTCCATCCGCGCAGCGTTCAGCGTAAAGTTAAACTTAGCCATGACGAAACTCCTTTCACCATTCACTTCATTAAATTCAGCATAGCACCCCACCACTGCAAATCCTATTAGGGAAACACCCCAAAACGAATTGGCACATATCCCCTTGGAGTTGTATCTGTGCGTTCCAAATTACCACTGATTATGCCCGCGATTTCGGCAGTCAGCCCACAACTTGAACCACCAGGGCAAATCGCTGTAACTAAAAAATGGTTTTCACCACACCATCCGTGCCGTAAAAACCATTTTTGCTTAAAGTTCGCAATGGCGCACTAAACTCGTGGCCGCCGCCGATAAACGATGTAACGCCGATAGAAGTACTGGTAAGGAATTGCAATCGCGTGAATCAACCGCGTGTATGGGAAGAAGCCGAAAATTGCTAAGCCGCAAATAACGTGCGTCTTGTAAATCCACGGCACCGTTGCCATCAACCACCATTTCGGTTGAAGATAGAACAATGAGCGCGCCCACACTGAGAGCGTTGTCCGGTAATCAAACGCCGGATGTAAAGGACCGGATAGCGTTGAAGCCAATCCTAAGATGATCGTAATCAACAACGCCACGTTGACCATTAAATCGCTCCAAGAACTGGTGACAAACACCCGGACATTGGTAAATCGCCGGTACGTCAGAATAATCATCCCGGCAAGGGCTAAAACCCCGGCCCCAGTCCCCATCATTAAAGAACCGAACATATGATACATCTCATCTGAAACTCCCAAAAAGTCCGTAAAGGCTTTCGGAATCAGAATCCCTAAGATGTGCCCAAAAAAGGCTAAGATGATCCCCACGTGGAAAGTGATGGCCCCAATCATCAGTTTTTTCTTCTCCAGCATTTCACTGGAAACTGCCGTGACGCTAGCCGGATAAAATTTCAGCCGCACAAACGTCCCCACGAAGAACGATAATAACATGGCATACGGGTAGATCACCCACAGTACTACGGAAAAGAAATCTTTCATGATGCCGCGACCCCCGTTTCCACACACGTCCGTAATTCCGCCCGTACGACTTGTAACAACCGAAAGTATGGATCATCCAATTCGGCCGCTGCATTTTGTAACATCGTATAGGTGCCATCTTCAATGACTTGAAAAGCCAGCTTGATATCCTGTTGTCGCGGATCGTCTGCAAAGTGACCGTACGCTAGAAATTCCAGCAGCAGCGGCAGGAAGTCCGCTAACTCACTACTAACCGTCGTCAGCCCAAACATTTCATACATCATCTTGAGCTTCGCCAAGATGGTCCCCCGTTCCCGGGAATCCGTCATCTTGTAAAAACTCATATAGAGGGTGTAGCGCTTGTTCATCTCAAATAAGCCAGCATAGTGGGCCTGTTGCGCTAATAACGGTTGGGCGGCTAATTCATCGAATGTCGCCAACAATTTGGCTCTTTGAGCAGTCGCCGGATAGCCCATGACGATATTCTGACGGGTAGCCGTAGTGAACGTCGTCTCATCAGGATAGTCGATCAACCGCGACAAAGTGACTAGCGCGGGTTGCATCGTTGTTAACTGTTTAAAATTAATCACGCCAAATCCCCCCGTAGAAACTTTCTGCGTAAATTTGATTGGTCGATTCACCAGCTTCGGCCTTCTTGAACATACTGCCATGCTGTGGTGCTAACGCGCAGCCAGCACATTCGTCATAACCTAAGCCACCCTGTTCACTCTGAGCATCTTCCACTTGTTCCTTGTGATTTTGCGGAATCACAAAACGGTCTTCGTACTTGGCAATCGCCAGCAAGCGATAAAGTGATGTCGCCGTGTTCTCAGTCAAGCCAACGCGTTGTAATTTAGCCGCGTCGAAGTCCTTGCCACCGGTCTTAGCCCGCATGTACAGCCGCATCATGGCTAACTTGTAGAGGGCACCCTTGATTGCCGGGACGTTGCCACCCGTAAGTAAACTAGCCAAATAATCAACTGGAATGCGCATCTCATCAATTCCTGGGAAAATCATCTCAGGATCTTTGATCGAATCGCGGCCCTCAAAATAATTCATGACTGGTGACAATGGTGGGATGTACCAAACCATAGGCATCGTCCGATATTCAGGATGAAGTGGAAAAGCGATCTTTTCTTCGACAGCCATCCGGTAAATCGGCGAATTCTGAGCAGCTTCCAACATTTCTTCAGAGATGCCATCCGCCAACGCTTGTTCAATGATGTCTGGATCATTGGGGTCCAAGAACAAATCTAACTGTGCTTGGTATAATTGGTCTTCCTCAGGCGTTTCGGCCGCTTCTTCGACCCGATCAGCGTCATACAACATGGCGCCGATATACCGGATCCGACCGACACAAGTCTCGGCACAGACGGTCGGTTCACCTTCTTCGATCCGTGGATAACAGAACGTGCATTTTTCAGCCTTATGGGTCTTCCAGTTGAAGTAGACCTTCTTATAAGGGCAACCCGTCATACAAAAACGCCAGCCGCGGCACCGTTCTTGATCAACCAAGACGATACCGTCTTCATCACGCTTATACATCGCCCCAGAAGGACATGACGCCACGCATGGTGCGTTCAAGCAATGTTCACATAGACGTGGGAGGTACATCATGAAGGCCTGTTCAAAGTTCGCTTTGATATCGGTCTCTATCTTTTCCATGTTCGGGTCCGCTTTGAAATATTCAGGTGATCCTGCTAAATCATCATCCCAGTTGGGGCCCGTCTTAAGATCCATCTTTAATCCAGTAATCTGCGACGTCGCGCGTGCAACTGGTTGATGGGCCTTTTCAGGTCCGAATAAGGTTTGGTAATCATACGTCCATGGTTCATAATAGTCGTCCAATTCTGGCATATCAGGTTGATAAAAAATCTTTCCGAGTGCGATCTTATTGACCTTATTACCTGCTCGGAGTTGAAGTTTACCTTTACTGTTCAACTCCCAACCACCTTTATAGTGATCTTCATCTTCCCAGCGTTTCGGGTAGCCGACACCGGGTTTGGTCTCGACATTGTTAAACCACATGTATTCTGCCCCAGGACGATTGGTCCAAGTATTTTTACAAGTGACCGAACAGGTATGGCAACCAATACACTTATCAAGGTTTAAGACCATCCCAATTTGTGCTTTAATCTTCATTCCAGTTCACCTTCTTTAACTTCCGTACGTTCACGTACAGGTCCCGTTGATTACCGATTGGGCCATAATAATTGAAACCATAACTCAACTGACCATAACCACCGACCATTTGGGTTGGTTTCACATGAATTTGGGTTGGCGCATTATGCGAGCCACCCCGATTACCCGTAATCGTTGACAACGGTTCTTGGATTTCCATGTCTTGCGCATGATACATGTACATGGCCCCCGCTGGCATCCGGTGGGAAACGACCGCCCGGGCAGTCACGACCCCGTTACGATTGTAGATTTCCAACCAATCGTTATCTTTGATGCCGGCTTTATCAGCGTCCACTGGACTGAGCCAAACATTCGGCCCGCCCCGGAATAACGTCAACATTTCAAGATTATCATAATACATCGTGTGGATATTCCATTTACCATGTGGCGTCATATACCGCAATGTCAGTTCATTATCGGCCGGTGCGATTTCCGTATCACCAGGTGCCATAACTTGTGGTGGCAGTGTTGGCTTATAATTAGCCAAACTTTCCCCGTATTCCTGGAAGATTTCATGATCCAGGTAGAACTGTTGCCGGCCAGTCAAAGTCCGAAATGGCACTAGCCGTTCAATATTGACGGTAAATGGTGAGTAACGATCACCATCATGCTTTGCCGAGGTGAAGATGGGCGTTGGAATCGCCTCCGCCGGTTGAACCGTAATACTCTTGAAGGACATTTGTTCTTCAGTCCGACCAGCACTGATATCACTCAAAGACCGGCCAGTGACAGTTTCCGCGTTGGCCCAAGCCTTTTTGGCAACGTGCCCGTTGGACGTGCTCGAGATGTGCAAGATGGCATCGACAACGCGTTTATCTTGATCTAACTTTGGACAACCGGCATTCACACCGCGATCATACACCCCTAAAATATCCTTAAGCTCATCGTATTCAGTCGTGACATCATAACTGAAGCCCAGGCCGCCTTCCTTACCACGCGCGTTCGGTCCTAACGCAATGTACTTGTCATAAACCTGAGTGTAATCCCGTTTGATTAATGACAAAGCGGGCATGGTCTGTCCAGGAATCGCGTCGATTTCCCCCTTCTTCCAATCACGAATTTCACCCAGTGGCTGGCTAATTTCGCCCTTTGAATCGTGGCCGAGTGGTTGCGTCTTTAAATCATACTGCGGTTCTGGATAATACTTTTTAGCCATCGTTGAGAAAGTCTTCGCCAGGGTCTTAAATTGTTGCCAATCACTCTTGGATTCCCACATCGGATTAATTGCCGCGTTGAACGGGTGGATAAACGGATGCATATCAGTTGAGGATAAGTCAGCCTTTTCATACCACGTTGCAGCTGGTAAGACCACGTCTGAATACATCGGCGTCGCCACCATCCGGAAATCCATATCGATGACCAAATCTAATTTACCAGTGACCGTATCATCATTCCAAACCATTTCTTCAGGTTGACAACGGCTATTAGACTTCGCTAACAGGCCATTTTCAGCACCCAGCAAATGTTTCATAAAGTATTCTTGACCCTTACCAGACGATGTGAAGAGGTTCGAACGCCAAATAAAGAGACCCTTGGGTTGATTCTGGTTGGCGTCTGGATTCTCAGCAGCAAAGTGTAACTGACCGCTCTTGAGTTCATCGACGACGTGCTGTGAAATTTCATTGATATCTGTCGATTGATATTCCTTAGCAAAGGCTAACGAACTGCGATCAAATTGTGGATAGGACGGCAGCCAACCCAGTCGAATTGCCAACTGGTTATAATCAGCCGCGTGTTCATAAGCATGCTTGGACGCACTAACGGGTGACTTCTGCGCTTCATTATCCAATTCATCATATTTCCACTGATCGGATGCGAAGTAGAAAAACGAGGTCCCGTTTTGTTGGCGGGCACCGCCAGCTTGCCAGTCATTGGCAAATGCAATGGCGCCCCAGCCTTCTTGTGGCCGCAACTTTTCTTGACCAACATAGTGGGCCCAGCCACCACCGGATACCCCTTCACAGCCACATAACATCAAGTTATTGATAATTGAACGATAGGTCATGTCGGAATTGAACCAGTGATTGATACCGGCACCCATGATGACCATTGTCTTGCCACCAGTATCCAACGCATTTTGGGCGAATTCACGGGCAATTTGAACGACTAGACTAGCTTTAACACCCGTCACCGTCTCTTGCCAAGCTGGTGTATAACGACTATTAGCATCATCATAACCACTGGCAGCCAATTGATCATGGTTGCCTTGATCAATCCCATACTGGGCCAACATCAGCTCGTAAACGGTCGTCACCAACCGTTGACTACCATCCGCAAAAGTAACCGTTTGCACTGGCACGTGTCGTTTGAGAACCCCGTTTCCGTCGGCGTCGAAGGTTGGAAAGTCAATCGTGACTTGTTGTTCCGCCGTAATATTCAACTGCGGATCAATTGCCTGACCATCAGCGTCTTTGAGTGTCAAATTCCACTGCTGACCGGCTTCCCAACGCTGACCGATCGTCCCATTGGGAACCACGACCTTAGCTTGATTGCGATCATAGACGACCGGTTTCCATTCGGCATTGGCGACCGTGTCAGTGCCTTGTAAATCAGAGATCCGCATGAAACGCCCGGACGTATAATCATTTGAATTAGCCGCACTCGGCTTTAAGATGACCATGAATGGTAAATCCGTATATTGTTTGGCATAGTTCAAAAATTCAGGCGTTTGTTTATTCTGATAAAACTCTTGCAAAATAACGTGGGTCATTCCTTGTGCCAAGGCGGCATCTGAACCCGGATGTGGGGCTAACCAGTTATCCGCAAACTTGACATTTTCAGCGTAGTCCGGACTGACCGCGACAATCTTAGCGCCATGATACCGCGCTTCAGTCATAAAGTGCGCATCCGGTGTCCGCGTCAATGGCACGTTGGAGCCCCACATCATAATATACTGACTGTTGTACCAGTCCGCTGATTCAGGAACATCAGTCTGCTCACCCCAAACTTGTGGTGAAGCCGGTGGCAAGTCCGCATACCAGTCGTAGAAGCTCAACATCTCACCACCGAGTAGCGACATAAAGCGGGCCCCCGAAGCATAACTAATCATCGACATAGCCGGAATCGGCGTAAAGCCGGCCAGCCGGTCTGGACCATATGTTTTGATCGTATAGAGTAACATGGCCGAAATTAATTCAAGTGCCTCTGGTCGGTGAACCCGAACCATGCCACCATGCCCCCGCGCCGATTTATAAATTTTAGTTTTAGCTGGGTCCTCGACAATGCTGGCCCAGGCTGCTAACGGATTATCATGCGTCTGCTTGGCCTCGGTCCACAGTTGCCAGAGTTTTCCGCGAATATATGGATATTTGATCCGCACTGGGCTGTATTCATACCACGAAAAGCTCGCCCCCCGTGGGCACCCCCGGGGCTCATAGCCCGGCATGTTTGCGCCACATTCTGGATAATCAGTTGCTTGATGTTCCCAAGTGATAATGCCTTGCTTAACGTACACGTTCCAGCTACACGAACCCGTACAATTGACCCCGTGTGTCGTACGAACAACTTTGTCATGGGACCAGCGCTCACGATACAAGCGTTCCCATCGCCGGCTATTTTCTTCCAGCTGAGTGAACGTACCGTTGAACTTTTCGACATTTTTAAAGAAACGGGATTTTTTCACCGATAAGACCTCCTTTATCACAATTAAACGGCTCCAATTAAAAGTAAGCCATTTCCCTAATATCTATGGTAGCAGGCGTTTTGTTATACTTCGACTAGGGAAACACCTATATTTTTTAAGTTGACGTGACTAATTTGTCACGCATCATTTGGCCCACGTTTCACTACCATACCCGATAGTGACTAGGCGAAATAGCGAGGCACAACACACCAATTTAATATGAAAGAAGATGAGCACATGCTTAATCGTTACGACCGTCAAGAACGCGTCACGGTGATTGGTCGCGACGGTCAACGCCGGATCAACGCTGCCACGATTTTGATTGTCGGTGTCGGCGCGCTTGGCAGTTATGCTGCCGAACAGCTCGTTCGTGCCGGCGTGGGCCACTTGATTCTCGTCGATCCAGATACGGTGTCGCTAACCAACTTACAACGCCAGGCTTTGTTCACTGAAGCAGACGTTCACAACCAGGCCCTGAAGGTCGATGCCGCTAAAAGCCACTTACAGGCCATCAATCATCATGTCGAGATTACGACCTACCCCGCCGCCTTAGATGGCGATCTGTTGCAAAGCTTAACGTTTGACCTAGTCTTGGATTGCTTGGATAACTACGGCACTCGGATCCTGATCAACCGTGCGGCGCTCGTTGAACGCTTCGACTATATCTTTGCCAGTTGTGCCGGAACATTTGGGACAGTAATGCCCATCCGCGCCTGGCAGCACGCCTGCTTGAACTGTGTCTACCCGAACCTTGAAGCGCTACAACAAACGGACTGCGACTTAATTGGCGTCAACACCGCCCTCATCTCGATCATAGCTGGCTTACAAGTCTCACTAGCCCTCCATTACTTGGTCGCACCCACTAGCGTTAATTTTGAGCAACTGACCACGATCGATAACTGGCAGCTATCACAGCAAACGTTTCACGTGCATAAGAATTCCAACTGTCCAACGTGCCAACGCACCGACTGGGACTTGACCACCGCACCAATAACTAATCCCGTTCAAGTACTCTGTGGCACCGCGACTTATCAGGCCCGGTTACCTCAAAAACCGGACTTAGCAGCTATTACTGACTGGCTACTTGACCGCCAGTTCGGTATTAAAAGTTACGCCAGCTTTATTAGTTTCAAGTGGGAAGAGCGACCAATCAGTATCTTCAAGAATGGCAAAGTCATGTTATACAACATCCCCGATCTGGACGCGGCCACCGCGATGTTTAACCGCTTACAATTACATTTAAAATCCGTATTGGAGGTCCCTATCAAATGAGTCGTGCTTGTATTTTAACAGTCAGTGATACGCGTAATCTAAACACTGACAAATCCGGAAAACTAATTGCCGAACGGCTACAACATCACGGGGTCACCGTAATGGCGCGACACGTCGTTATCGATGATATTGTTGATATTCAGCAACAATTTCTGGTCTTCGAACAACTGGGCCCAGACCTAATTATCATCAACGGCGGCACCGGCATTGCACAACGCGATGTGACCATTGCAGCGCTGACGCCCTTATTGTCAACCATGATTCCTGGTTTTGGGGAAGCCTTCCGTGAACTATCCTTTGCGGAAATCGGCACCCGGGCCCTAGCATCCAAGGCTGAAGCGGGCTTTAATAACCGTAACCAGCTCTGTTACTGCTTACCAGGCTCAACCAACGCCTGCCAAACGGCCCTTGACCGTCTGATCTTACCAGAATTTGAACACTTACTATTTGAACGTCATAAATAACCCAAAGGAGTAATTTGCCTATGTTAACTAGAAGATATCCCATCTCAATTACTGAAGCCCAGGCTAAAATCAACCAAGTTGCGCTACCAACGAAAACGGAAACAATCCCCGTCACCGACGCGAATCACCGGGTTCTAGCCGAAACGGTCACCGCACCATTCGCGTACCCCCACTTTCGACGCTCAGGAGTTGATGGGTTCGCTATTCGTCACGAAGACGACCATGACTACCCTCACGAATTCAAGGTCGTCGGTAATATCCCAGCTGGATCAACTTTTCATCAACCCCTTGGCAAAGATGAAGCCGTACGGATCATGACGGGTGCGGACGTTCCAAGCGATGCTGGCGTCGCCGTGATGCTCGAAAAGACCCGCGAACTGGCTGACAACTGCATCAACATCGTGGTTCCCGAAAAGCATTCTAACATCACTGAAATTGGTGAAGAATATCAAACTGCCGATGTTTTGATTGAAAAGGACACCGAACTTAATCCAGGCGGCCTAGCCGGTTTGACCGCACTAGGCGTCCAGACAGTCACCGTCTACCGGCAGCCCCGCGTCGCCGTCATCACGACGGGTAGCGAACTGATGGCCCCGGGTGAACCTGTCCAAGAAGGCAAAATTTATAATAGTAATGGCGTGCAGATCCCGTATCTCGTCCGCGAAAATGGTGGCGTGGTCACCAACGTTGAACAATTAATTGACGATAACGAGCTATTGCAAGCGTCCCTAACTAAAGCGATTGCAGAAAATGATATCGTCATTACTGACGGCGGTGTCTCAGTTGGTGACTACGATTTCATTGGCGATACTGCGCGGCAAGCCGATGAACTCTTATTCAACAAAATCAAGCAACGTCCGGGTAGTGTCACCACGGCGTTTGTTCAGGATGACACACTTGTCATGGCCTTGTCAGGTAATCCTGGCGCCTGCTTTACGGCTTTCTACCTATACGTTGAGCCCCTCCTACGCCGATTTGTCCATCAGCCGAGTCGCATCAAAAAGGTCTCGTCACGTTTGGCCGCCCCTTACCATAAGACGAACGGCTTCGACCGGATCCTCCGAGCCACATTTACAGAAGATCACAGTCAGTACGCGACGTACCCGAATGGTCCCGACCGCTCAGGTGCCTTAAGTAATTTACAAACAACCACGTGTTTGATTAAAATTCCGCACAGTAATCGTCCGATTGAACTCAATGCCGAGGTGGAAACATGGCTCTTACCTTTCAAATAATCGGCTATAAAAAGAGTGGCAAGACACTTATTACAACTGAACTGGTTAAATTGCTGACTAGCCGCCAATTACAGGTGAGCGTCCTCAAACATGACGCCCATGCAAGTGCGATGGATACGCCCGGTACCGACACGGCACAATTCAGCCACGCTGGTGCTCAGAATGTCATCTTGCAGTCCGCCAATGGGACTTTTTGCCATCAAACGACCGTACAGCCTGTCCCTGTCAGCAAGCTGATTGCACAGTTACCGACGAGTACCGACGTGATCTTTTTGGAAGGGTTTAAACACGCGTCCTATCCAAAAATAGCGCTGTTACGATCCGATGATCACGCGATCGACTTTCAACAATTTACAAATATCCAAGTCTTTGCCAGTCTGACATGCCATCCTGACGCAACGTTGGTCGGGAAGACGGCGATTTGCAACTGGTTTATACAAACTTACTTTAAAGGAGCTGCGACAACTAATGACTGATCAACTTACTCACTTTAACGATCAAAACCGAGCCAAAATGGTCGACGTAACCGACAAAGCCGTCACCCACCGTGTGGCCACGGCCACTGGTCAGATCACCATGCACCCGGCCACCCTGCAACGCATTCACGATGGTCAAATCAAAAAAGGCGACGTCTTGGCCGTCGCTCAGGTCGCCGGTATCATGGCGGCTAAACAAACGAGCAGTTTAATTCCAATGTGTCACCTGATCCCACTGACCGGTGTTGATATTCACTTTACTGACAACGACCAAGATACGATCACCGTCGACGCACTCGTCAAGACAAAACATGTCACCGGTGTTGAAATCGAAGCCTTACTAGCTGTTCAAGTTACCTTGCTCACGATTTATGATATGTGCAAAGCTATCGACCGCGGCATGCTGATCAACAACATTCACCTCGTAGAAAAAGACGGCGGCAAAAGTGGTCACTTTGTCTATCCTAGTACCCCGAAATCTTGAGAAAGAAGTCCTGAACATGTTGGGAATCGTCCTCGCTGGCGGGCAGTCGAAGCGTTTTGGCCGCGACAAAGCCCAAGTCCAGTTACCCGGCCAACCGCTCAATAACGTTGGCCTCGCCGTCACCAAGTTACAACTGCTATGTGAACAAGTCATTGTCAGTGCTAATCAGCAAAACGTGGCTAACTTGACCGAACAGTTTCGCACCAGTTCAAACGTTATCGTCGTGACCGATCAAGTTCCTTTCGAGCGCCAAGGTCCCCTCAGCGGTATTTTCGCAGCCACTAATTATTCACCAGAACTGACTGATTACTTGTTATTGGCAGTTGATTATCCATTAATTACTACCACCATTTTAACGACCTTAGTCACCCAAACAGATTGTTACGCAACGACACCAACACAGGATCATTACTTGGTAAGTCATGTGCGAACCAGTCAGGCCATGGTACGCGCTCATTTATTGCTAGGTGATTTACGAGTTAGCCACTTTGTCAAGACGACGTGTCAGGGACTGCCGATGACTTTTCCAGATAGTCAAGCATTTACTAATCTAAACAATATGGAGGCACTTACCAATGCTAAGTAAAGCAGAAATGAACGAACGTGATTTCCAGAAATTATTGCAAATTGCACTGACCGACCTCGGACTCCGGCAAACAATGCTGGAAAACGAGGTTAGTTCAGTCAATGAAGAAATGCGCTCACTTGAAAAAGATGATAAACTAGATAAACTTGATATGCAGATTCGGGCAGTCCGTCAAGACTATGAACATTACCATCAATTCGTAAATTCCAACTTCAAACTTGACGTGGCAGACCAATATCGTGAATCATAGAATATTCTAATTATGTATGAAACCGTAAAATTAAAATGTGTAAATTGGCCTCAGACCGTTACAATCATGGTATGATAAAGGAGGAATAAAAAGTGACCTTAGCTGAAAATGCCAATCAACATAATTACCAATACTTAGTTGATCAGCTCTACCAAACTAGCGATTTTGACTTTGTCGGTGTGGCGTTACAAGCCACCCAAGCGCCCCATCAAATCACTTGGCAATATGTTGCCGGTAATCAGGGGGAACAATTTCGAAAGATCATTTTGCGTAGCGGCATCGGCATTGCCGGGCTAGTGGTACGAACTGGCAAACCTTTTTGGAAAAACGCGCTGCAAAACGAGTCCTATAACGATGCATTCTATACGCCCATTGCTCAAGCAGAAGATCTAACTAGTGCAGCAGCAATTCCGATTGTCACAACCGAGTTTCGGTTAGTTACCGGCGTTTTGCTCGCTGGTTATCGTTCAACGCAGTCTGTGTCCGACCAAACAATCAGTCGGCTTTCCCACTATTTGGCCACTTTTTAATTCGGCGAAGGGAGGCCGACTTTTTGCTAGAATCAAATCACTGGATTCAACAATATTTTTCAGAAGCAACCGATGCGGTATTGATTTTTAAAGACGATCAGTTAGTTATTAGTAATCAATTAGCGCGCGATCTGCAAGCCGAACTGAACTTTGACCCTAATTATTTGATCCAAATCGCTAATAATGCGGTCCAACAAAAATTCAATACAACTGATGATTGCTTTGATTGTGTCATTCGCAATTTAATGCCAGAAATTTCAATTCCAATTACCCTGGCTACGGATAAACCACATCCGCTCGCTTATTTTTTGATTTATCACGTCATCAATACTGACGAACGCGTCTTCTCGTTAACGTTAAAAAATCGCGGGACAATCAAACGAATGGATCAGCTCGCTCAGCAGCGCCAGTTAAACGCCTATGTTAACCGGGCCCATGAAGAAGAACGTAAAAAGATTTCTGCTGATCTTCATGACAGTATTGCTCAAGGTATTTATTCTGCAATCATGGGAATTCGTCGGATCAATGCTGAGCAAGCTAACACTGATGAAGTCAGGGCGTTGACCCACGTGATCGAAGCCCAATTGGAGGACACGTTGACCGAAGTTAAGGGCATGGCACTCGACATTCGCCCCTCAGTACTCGATAACTTTGGTTTGCTAGCTGCGTTACGAGCTTTGGCTAAACGTTTACAAGCTAATTCTGGTGTGACAATTACGGTAACCGGCAACGACGAACCGACGCAACTTGCCACGGATGTACAAAACGTCCTCTATCGCATCGGTCAAGAATCAATCAATAACGCGCTCAAACACGCCCACGCCAACGAGATCAATCTCCTACTAGTTGCACATGACCATTACATTACTTTGGAAATCATTGATGACGGTCAAGGTTTTAACGTTCCAGATCAAGCCACTTTCAATGGTCACTCGTTAGGCTTGTTAAATATGAATGAGCGGGTCAAAGCGCTTAATGGTACTTTCACGCTCCATTCACGGCCTGGATCCGGCACTAGTGTTACTGCCAAATTCCCGATGACGTTAACACCTTAACTTAAATATTATAATTTAGAGGAGTTGTTTACGATGTATCACGTCTTAATTGCGGATGATCACGCGGTTGTTCGCTCAGGGTTAGCATACTTAATTAACCAACAACCCAATTTTGAAGTCATTGATGAAGCTGCAGACGGAACATCAACGTATCTACGCGTTGAACAAGGCGACATTGATATTCTCGTGATGGATTTAAGCATGTCGCCGGGTGAAAGCGGTCTCATTACGACTCAACGAATTCACGACCACTTTCCAGATGTTCGCATTCTGATTCTCTCAATGCACGAAGAACAAGAATATATCAACAAAGCGCTACATAATGGTGCCATGTCATACATTATGAAGAGTTCTTCTGACGATGAATTATTGAAAGCCTTAAAAACAGTCGCAAACGGCGAAGAGTACGTCGATGCCAACATCGTGATAACCAAGTCTGACGTTCAACAAATCAATTCAGACGGCGTTGACACTAACCTCACGGGATATAATGGCCTTTCGAAACGCGAACGGGAAGTCTTCCCCCTAGTGGCACTTGGCTACTCCAACAAAGAAATCGCGGCTAAGCTATTCATTTCGACTAAAACAGTCGAAGCCCACAAGGCCAACATTATGCATAAGCTATCATTAAATAATCGCGCTGATTTAATCCGGTACGCCATCCACCACCACCTGATTGACTTCTAGTATGCCGTACTGATAGTTTTCCTCAATTGGAGCTATCGAAACTCAGCACTGAAGACTGTAATACGCCAATTGAACGTAACCTTAGCGCAACATCACATCTCCCAGCTGGTAGCGATTTAAACTACCAAGGCCTATTAACGAATCGTGG
The DNA here is from genome assembly GCF_003641145.1 of Lactiplantibacillus paraplantarum. NCBI lineage: Bacteria > Bacillati > Bacillota > Bacilli > Lactobacillales > Lactobacillaceae > Lactiplantibacillus > Lactiplantibacillus paraplantarum. The sequence goes on along the minus strand of NZ_CP032744.1, from coordinate 1,284,873 downwards.
CGGCCGCCCGATTCGTTTTTTTGTGTTCACCACACCAACCTTTTGCCACCACCGATTCGGCTAGCCGGAGTATTTATCAACATCTCGTAATATAGTCATTTCCCCAATACCCAGTTTCCTACTCTTCCGGTAAACTAATGATAAAAGCACTTGGAAGGAGTTTGACACAATGGCACATAATGTTAGTCAAGATGAAGAATTATTAGGAATTTTACGCGATGTTGCGACCCATCGGTTTCACCAAGGAAGACAGGTCAATCCGAACTCCATGTTGTATCAAACGGTATCAGTGGCAGTTAAACGCGGTTATCTAAATGACGCACAGCTCGATGATAATTATAGCCATACGCTCGCAAGCATCGACCTCACGAAAGCAACCTTGACGGACGCCGGCACTGACAAATTGCAAGCCCTTACGACTGTCGATGATGCTTCAGCCACTGATGATGCCAGCGCACCTACCAGACCACAAGCATAGGAGGCTCCCATGGATATTCAAGAAAAGCTAAACGCGAAGTATGATAACATCGCAATTTACACGTCGGGCTTCTATGCGGATCCGGAAGACGAACTCGGCACTCGGAGTAAACTCAGCGAAACGTTGAAATCATTCACAATGAATCAACATGCTGATACACCCTTCTCACTACAAATCATGACGACCAACGGAGAAATCAACGTCATGCCGCTCGGACTATTAAGCCTCGATGAATTAAAAGCATACGAAACGAAACGCCGCGAACAGACCGGACTCACCACTGATGATGATACCATTCCACTGGTCGTTCAATTTGCGGCCCACACCGAAAAAGGGCAGATTCACAAACAAATCGTCGGCACCACCCAAGACTTGTTTGATAACTTCAACACTCATTTTGCGGCTATTTGGACCGTCGTTAAAGCTGATCTTCAGGCCAATCAAGCACTACTGGTTGGGATCGAACGCGATCTGATTAGTGACAGCACTGATATTCAACGCGAGTATCAAGACAACTTCAAACTGATGGATGCGCCGACACGCAAAGCCAAACTCGGCTTCGCCTTAAAGGATACTGAACTCACCCACTTCAGCACCTTTATGGCCGATATGCACGAAATTCAAGCAATCGTTCTGTCGTCAGCCGCATTCGTCAAAAATGAATTGTTAGGTGACGATTTATTCGCTCAGGTCATGAACGATAAGGTCTCCCGCAACACGTTATTTTGGGTGCTCGACAATACATTTTACGAGACGCTTTACTATTTTATTGAGAAATATCGCGATATTGCAAACGGTGAAAAACTCACCAAGCATCTCCACCATCAAAAGAAGTTATTAATTATCAACATGCGTAATGATGCCTACCAACGTGCACAAGTAGCTGTCGAAGATGCAACTACTAAACTTGATATGGACAAATACTTCAGCGACATTTTTGTGCCGATTGCTGAACAACTGGCACGTGAAGTTGACCAATTTCAAAACTAACGGGAGCGATAAGGATGTTACTTGATTACGACGTCGCCCTAGAAGACGACTTTCAACAATTCATTAAACAGATTCCGGCGCCCGTCCGCACACTACTCGATTCGGCAGACCCGGTCGCACGTCACCAGCGGCAGGCTGTGTATACACTATTTGAAATTCCGGGGCAGCCCGCAACGATGACACCGCTTGTCGAAGCACTAGCAATGGTCTCAACTTTAGATACGCCGAGTTTTGCGCCCACACCCACGATTAATGATTTGGCTCTGAGTAAGGCGCACGCATACGCTAGTCAGTACTTACTCCAACAATTTATTTGGGCGGTCAGTCACACGACCATGCTACCGTCTGCCAATCGGCACGAACTCTTAACGGCGGCACTATCATTACCGTTAGCGAACCTCAATCGACTCCGGTTGAACTTTAATCAACGAGAGCGGATTGCGGATTTTCTGAAGGATACGAAGGATCGGCCAGCCAAATTGACCAGTCTGAGTGGCTACTTAGCTACTAGCTTGGCTGGCCTTGACCCGGCTATCTGTGGCCTTGCACGCGCAATTGGGGAATCAGTCGGCGTCGTACTCACTATTCTGACTGACGTCCAGGTGACCCAACAGATTGCGGATTTTCGTGAGCGCCTCTTGATGGGAAACTATCCATTGCCACTCCTGTTTGGCTTCGAAAACGACCCGGGCTATTTTTATGATTTCTTCCACCAAGCCCATAAACCAACGGCCGACCAATTTGTCGCGACTCAGCAACGGGTCCTAACGATTGGAATTGCGCCCGCATTAACGATGGCTAGTGAATTAGTCGACCAAGCGCGCTTAGATAGTCAACAGCTACCAACTGACTTACAAAAGCGCGTCGAACAAGCCCTTACCCGTCTGGCCGCCGCTACGACACAACCGCAGTAATTCCGTCATCACAATTGGATTGTGCTATTCCAAAGTGTCGCTCAGTGCAGCGACACTTTTTTGACGCCACTGTCATTATGGCTGCCGCGCATAGGTTAATTATGACACCAAAACGACCATTCCTCAGTCTACCGAGAAATGGTCGTTTAAAAATATTCAAATTCATATTAACGAAATAATGGTGGTTCAACTGCATCGGCCCTAGGCATGCTTGCGTGCGTGCAGATAACGTCGCCGCAGGGCCGCGGCCTTGACCTCTACAACTTGATTGTGGTTGATCCGTGCAAAGGCAACTGTTTCACTTAAAAGTTGTTGAATCTGCTCGTCAGGTTGGCACTGTTGAATAGCATTAGCCGTCGCCAAATATTTCAGTCGTGGTAAATAGTAGGTGACATGTTGCTCCGAACAAAGGGACACACCATCATTGATTAGCCCATCGCTAGTGGCAAAATCTTCGCGAGTCGCTTCGTATTCAGCCGTATAAAAAATCATCGTCAGTAGCCGTAAATAGTCCTGGTTATCACCATTGACCAAAGCCTGCCTGACTGCTTGATGGACCTTTTCAAAGTAAAATTGGGCCTTCGTCAATTCTGACAACCGACTATACATGACCCCCAAGCCGACATATGCCAGCGGGGTAAATACCGTTTCATGCGTCTGGTCCAAATCATCTAAGATTTGATCGAAGTCAAAACAAACATCACTCACGGCACCATTGATCAATGATTTCAGCAACCCGCTCAAATAATAATATTGCATCCGTAGCGGAACCGCCGCAATTTCGCTAACTGCAATCTGATCCAAAGCTTGCAGCACCACTTGATAATCCTCCATCATCAGCTGACGTTCAATATGGTCCAATTGTTGCCGTATTTGGGTCACCGAACTCGCTTGGTCCTCGTTTAGCTCATCAACAGTCAACCCCAGGCGCGCGCATAGCTGTTCTAAGATGGCCAGCGATGGCACGCGACCGCGCCGTTCGAACTTGCTGAGCGTGGCCTGGGTACAAATACCGGCCGATAATTTAATTTGTGAAATTTGTAGGGCTTTACGACGAGCCACAAACTTTTTAATATCCATTCGCGCGCAACCCCTTACTGAATTACTGGTTAACCATGAATGCCGAGCGCCACCTTAGCAAAGCGGCTCATTTTACTCATGTCCCAAGCTGGCTCCCAAACTAAATCAATCTCGCATCCAGTGACCCCGTCGACGCTAGTCACTGCCCGATTAATCTGATCAGCTAACAAGTTACCCAGTGGGCAGCCCATGGTTGTCAACGTCATGGTGACAACACAGTTGCCATCGTCATCAACATGGATATCATAGATTAACCCAAGATTAACCATATCAATGCCCAACTCGGGGTCAATGACATCCTCCAACGACTTCATCACTGCATCTTCAATGGGTGAAAATTCGGCGCCTTCACCAATTCCATCTGCCATTCTGCCACACTCCTTCTAAACTATTACTCGTTTAATTATACCATTTTTATAAGGCGTTTTATGCCAATCACTAATAATTAACGTTAAATTGTAATCGATTACAATTATTTAACAATGTGGACGTCACCATGAATAAATCGGCGCCAAAGGGCATACCAACAAACTAAGCCAGTGAGGGCTAAGAGCACGATACCGAGCCGATAACTACCCGTCCAAGTATGAATCCACCCCACTAATAGTGGTGGAAAGAAACCGCCCAGACCACCTAAAGCGCCGACAAAACCGGTGACAGCACCAGTATTCCCCTGTGATACATACGGCACCATCTTAAAAATGACCCCGTTACCGAAGCCGGCAATCAATCCGGCGCCAACAATACCAAAGATAAACAATGACTGGTTGCTAAAAGTCAACGTAATAATCACGGCAAAGACGGTGATGCCGATAAAAATCCACTGTAACATCTGCATCGGTCGCCACTTATCGGCCGCCGCCCCACCAATTGGTCGAACAACGGTACAAAGACCGGCGAATAATGCAGCGTATAAGCCTGCTGTTACTTGTGGTACACGGAAAATATCTTCCAAGAACAGTGGTGTCAAATTAGTGAATGAGACAAACAGACCAAACGTTAGAAAATAAAATAATGACAAGTACCAAGTACTACTTTCCTTTGCGACAGCCAATGCGCCCGTCACAGTCTTCGTCTTATCGACCGGCATTTCGCGGCAAAAGATGGCGAACAGAACAGCCAAGATGACCGTTAATACCATCAAGAAATAGTAAACCATGTTAAATCCATACGAGGTCGAAATTGATGGCAGCGTCAATGCGGCGACCGCATTCCCCATATTCCCCATGCTAACGATTCCTAATGCTAATCCTTGTTTTTCGGGCGGAAACCAGACTGAGGCATACGAAACTCCGACGGCAAAAGACGTTCCGGCCATCCCAACGAGTAACGCCGCGACCAACAACATGCCGTACGTGTGTACCTTCGTGATCATCAACAGCGGGATCAAGATGAAGGCCATCAAGATCAGATAAACCTTTTTACCACCATACCGATCACTCAAAATCCCGACTGGAATTCGCATGATTGACCCGAGTAGTACTGGCGTTGCTAGTAGCAGCGTCCGTTGCGACACACTCAAATGAAACTTGATTGCGAGCTCTCCCGCTAATGGTGCAAAGTTTGACCATGACATAAAGCAAACAATCATCGCCACCGTTGCCAGGCCTAACGCTAAATAGGCCCGCCAACGCGTACTTGTCTGAGCATCTTCAACTGTCATTTTCTTATCCTCCAATCTGACTCATATGCCGCCACGTTGGGGCTTTATCAATGATGCGGTCAGTTTCGGACATGGCCATTTCATGATTGAGCGGCTTATTATCTAACGCCTTTTGAATAAGTTTGCGAAACACCACCGGATCACCAATGGCTGACCGGATATCGATTTCTTCGTTCCAATACAAGCATGCTTTGACGTACCCGTCAGCAGTAATTCGTAATCGATTACAGTTTTCACAAAACTTAGAACTGATTGGATGAATAAGACCGAAACTTCCCTCATAACCTTCAATTTGATAATTATCAGACGGTCCGTTACCACGCAAAACGATTGGATGATAAGCTAAGCCGTTGTCTTTACAAGTATCAAAGACGTTTTTTAAACCCACGTATTCCTTTTGCCAGGTCTTCAATGAATTCCCAATCGGCATGAACTCAATGAACCGCGCATTAACATCGTGGTCCTTGGTGTAATGTAAGAAATCTAGGACTTCGTCATCATTTTGCCCCTTGATCAAAACAATGTTCAACTTGATCTTTTTGAAATGTAACTTACTAGCCACGGCGATTCCATCTAAAACCTGTTGAATATTACCGCCCCGCGTAATTTTTTTGTACCGATCCGCTTTAAACGTATCCAGACTAATATTCAATCGATCCAATCCGGCTTCTTTCAGTGGCTTAGCTAATTTCGCTAAAAATAGCCCATTAGTTGTGATTGAAATATCGTTAATCCCGTCGACCGCCTTGATACGCCGAACAATTTCGACCACATCCGTCCGTAACAGTGGTTCGCCACCAGTGATTCGGACCTTAGACACTCCCATGGCCGCAAAATTCTCGATCAATTGGACAATTTCATCCTGCGACAAGACTCGATCCGTTGGGAAAAACGGTAGCCCCTCTTTCGGCATACAATATACACACCGCAAATTACAACGGTCCGTAATCGATAACCGCACGTAATCATGCAAACGATCATAACTGTCATATAATTTTTCCATACCATTCACGCTCCTCCTTCATCATTAGATCTAACGCCGCTATTAACCCCCGCTGACCGGCGGAATTAGTGCAATCTCATCAGTCGATTGTAAAACTTGCTGGTCATCAGCGATGAATTCTTGATTAACCGCGATCCGCGCATTATTGATTACAGCTTTAAGCGCCGGCGTTCGTTGGCTCAAAGCTGGCTTGACCATGGCCGCGGTCGCCGGCGTTGATACGGTCACCGTGACCGTTGGCCCGACTTGTTCCGCTAGCATCGCAAACAACTTAATCGTTAGTTCCATCTTTAATCCCCCCAACGAACCTTGTCGGCATCAAATTCTTTCTTCCAAATTGGGACTTCCTTTTTCAGTGTATCAATTAAGTATTGGCACCACTCGAAGGCCTCAGCACGGTGCGCGGCCGCGACGCCAACAAAAACCGCTTCATCCATCAAATCCAGATGTCCGACCCGATGCACGATCACCACGCGGGCGCCTTTAGCTTCAATGGGCGCTGCTAATTTGTTAAGTTGACTGATGGCCATCTCCGCATACGCCGAATAATCGATCGACTGTGTCTCAATTGAGCCCGTCCACTGACGAACGGTGCCAACAAACGTGACAATGCCGCCATATTCTGGTGCCTTCAATGCTTGATACAACGCATTCACATCCAATGGCGTCGCCGACAATTTGATCATCGCCATGGCACACCCCTCCTTTTGACCTATTCGTCCTACCCTTCTATTATGTCAGAGCCTGCTTTTAAATTTAATTAGTCAAATCCCTAATAATGGTCAGTTCGTGAGAATGTTATCATATAGTTAACAGATATTGGATTGTCGATTATACGCGCTAAGTTGGTCTGAACATTCGTTAGTTTTGTCGTGATGAGAAGAATTCTGTGTTGCGTGGCAAGCGTGTGAGGTTTAGGCGGGTCGAGACTGAGGATTAGTTTAACGTCGTAGTGTAACTAACCGGAAGTTCTCAGTCTGACCCAGACATATTTTACCAATATGGCATTAAGGCGTGGGTTTCGGCTTAAGTCTGTGTCCACTGCGGCCCACCAGTCACTCATAACATCATAAAAATAAAGGAGTGTTATTTACATGAAAGCTGAAATTATTTATGCTTCGTTAACTGGTAATAATGAAGAGATTGCAGAAATTACTCAAAATCAGCTTCGTGAGCAGCACGTTGATACTAATTTCACTGAGATTGGTCAGGCCGACGCCTTTGACCTGCCCGTAGCCGATTTAATCGTGATCGTGCCTTATACATATGGCGAGGGCGACTTACCGGAAGAAGGCCTCGACTTCTTTGATGATCTCCAAGATGTCGACCTCAGTGGAACTGTTTTTGGTGTCACGGGATCAGGCGATCGTTGGTACGCTGAGGATTATTGCAAGGCCGTGGTCGAATTTGACCACCAGCTTGAAACGACTGGTGCTACGCGGGGCGTCCAACCCCTGTTTATCGATCTCCATCCCGAGGACGCCGACGAACAACGGCTCAACGACTTCACGACTAGCCTGATTAAAACGGCTACGCAACTGGAGGTCTAGCCAATGGTCAAAACACGTCGGCGCGGTTATGGCATTTTATTACTGACGACCCTTGTGTTGATTGGGTTAATGCTAGTGGCACTTTCTCTAGGCCGTTACCAATTAAGCCTCAGTGAGCTTATCGCCACGCTCACCGGTCAGACATCCGTTAGTCCGGTCATTCATAATATCGTTTTCAGTCTGCGTTTACCACGAATCTTGGCCGCGGCCGCAATTGGTGCCGCTCTCGCCATCTCGGGGACTGCCTATCAGAGTATTTTTCAAAATCCCTTAGTTTCGCCTGATCTGCTGGGTGTTTCAAATGGTGCGGCGGTCGGCGCAGCCTTAGCAATTCTGTTAGGTTGGCACACCGTTGGCACACAGATTTTAGCGTTCGCTCTCGGACTAATCGCCGTCTTATTTAGTGTGGGGATTCCCCGTCTGATCCATCAATCGAGCACACTAGCCTTAGTCTTAGCCGGGATCGTCATTAGTGGGTTGATGCAGGCAATTCTAGGCCTACTGAAATACTTAGCTGACCCGGAGTCACAATTACAAGACATCGTTTACTGGCAGCTTGGTAGCTTAGCAAAAGTAAACCTCAATAGTCTCGGAGCCGTTTTGCCGTTACTCATCGTTGGCATGGTAATCTTACTAATTATGCGCTGGCGCTTAACCGTCTTAGCCCTGGGCAACCAAGTGGCTTTTGCCCAAGGAATTAACGTCCGCTTGGAACGCGGTCTAGTAATTCTTAGCGCCACGATGTTGACTGCTAGTGCTGTGTGCTTGAGTGGCACTATCGGTTGGATTGGTTTGATTGTCCCCCACATGGCGCGGATTATTATTGGCGAAAATACCAAGTGGTCGTTACCCCTGTCCGGTCTAATCGGCGCAATCTTTCTACTAGTTGTGGACACTCTCGCGCGTACCTTATCAGCTGGTGAAATTCCATTAAGCATTCTGACAGGCTTCATCGGTACACCGATTTTTATTGCAATTCTGTTATCAAAGAAGGTGGCACTATGACCGCACTTTTATCAGCTGAACATTTGGCTTTTCACTATCCACAACAGGCCGACCTCTTTACCGATTTACAGTTACAACTGGACCATGGTGAAATATTGACTTTGCTTGGCCCCAACGGTATCGGCAAATCGACACTGTTAAAATGTCTGTTAGGATTACTCACACCAACAGCCGGAACACTCACTTTGAACGGCCAACCATTAGCTACACTAACGCCCAAACAGCGGGCACGGATTATCGCTTACGTGCCCCAGACGATTCCAACAACGACTAGTTTGAGCGTCCGTGACTACTTATTGACCGGACGCACCCCCTACTTAAACTTCGCTCAGTCCCCAGGTACGACCGATATTGCCCTGGCAGACCGCGTCCTAAAAACGTTGCAGCTCAGTGAATTAACGGCGCGCACCATCAACACGTTAAGTGGCGGCCAGGCCCAACTGGTTACAATTGCGCGCGCCTTGATGCAAGAACCTCAGTTGATTATCTTAGATGAACCGACTGCAGCTCTTGATTTCGGCCGTCAACAGCAGCTTTTGAACCTCGTCCAGCAACTAGCTGATCAGAACATTGCAGTCATTTTAACCACGCATAACCCGAACCACGCGCTAATTTTAAAACAGCGAGTCGGATTATTCGGTGCTAGCGGACACTTCGATTACGGTGGCATCGAGCTACTAACCGAACCACGCCTACAAGCCACTTACCAAACGAAGCTCCGACTACTATACGTCCCAGAACTGGGCCGCACGATTTGCGAGTTTTAACCGTCAGCACAAGCCATGACAGCATCAGCGTCCACACCAAAAAAGCTAGCCGAGAAATTATAATACTTTCTCGACTAGCTTTTTAAACGTGCACGACGGCCAGTTTAACCAGCGGTTATTTGGGCGTCGAGGCACCATTCAATAACCGGTTAGCTTGCGCCGTACTTAACTGATAATGATAAAACTGCTGATAGAAAGCTTTGGTTTTCACGACCATATCCAAATCTTGGAACTGATCCGGGTGTAATTTTTTAGCTGCCCACAACACTTGTAAAGCTTCCTCAGCACTGTAGCGATCCCAGGGGAACGTTCCCTGAGGGTTACCGTACACCCGATTCTTTTTGACAGCGGTCAGTTTGCTCAAGACGGCGTTTTTCTTCAACGCTGCCCTGGCTTCAGCTGTCGTTGCACTCCCAACGATAATGACGTCAGGATTAGACTTAGCCAACGTTTCAGTCGTAACTGAAATCATGTTACCCTTTTGTGTTAAGGCGTTTTGACCACCTGCTGCTTTGATCCACTCGTTCACGATTGTCCCAGTACCGTCCACTTGATTTAAATTCGTAGCGTTCACGAAATGCAGAACTTTAGGCTTGGACGTCACACCTTTGAGCTGGGTCTTAACGTCATTAAGATTGGTCGTCAGTGTTTTTTGATACGCTTTTGCAATCTTTGGCGCTGTACCACCCAAGACTTGTGCGGTTAGATTCACAGATTGCCGTAAGCCTGCAAACGTCTGATACATCGCATTAATGGTTGGAATCTTCGCTTTCCGTGCCTGCTTGACCTGGGCTGCATCCGCTGTAATCACAACGTCCGGCTTAACTTTCAACAATTCTTCTGTCTGAAGATCATCACCCGCAAATGGCGCGGTGACTTTGCTGATTCCGGGATCAATCGTCTTGAACCACGGTGACTGCTTGATCATCTGGGTCGTGGCCACCAACTTTTTCTGACCGCCTAACAACAAGACGACCTGATTATTGGCGTGCCACAAATCAGCGACCCGCGTCACTTTTGTTGGTACTTTGACCTTGGTGCCAGCCATGTCTGTTACCGTCCTAGTCGTCGCCGACTGAGACGCATTAGTCGTCTTCGACTGACTTGCAGTCGAACGGCAGCCAGCCCCAACGCTCAACCCGATGATGAGCGCTAATCCTAATAAGATGCGTCGTGTCTTTTTCATCTCACTTAACCCCTTGCTACCCGATTGATCCTTCCATCTCAAAACTAATCAACCGGTTCAGTTCAACCGCATATTCCATCGGCAATTGCTTTGTAAATGGTTCCACAAAGCCCATAATAATCATTTCAGTGGCCTTAGCTTCTGAAATTCCCCGGCTCATCAAGTAGTAAAGTTGTTCCTCTGAAATTTTAGAAACTTTGGCTTCATGTTCCATCGCCACGTTAGCACTGTCAATTTCGTTATACGGAATCGTATTGGAAGACGACTGATCATCCATGATGATTGTGTCGCACTCAACATGCGCTTTGGAACCGTCCGAATGCTTGGCAAAACGCACGGTCCCACGGTAATCAGTCGCACCACCAGTCTTAGCAATCGACTTCGAAACAATCGAACTGGAGGTATTCTTGGCATTATGAATCATCCGGGCACCAGAATCTTGGTGAATGCCATTGCTGGCAACCGCGATTGATAACATGGTCCCACGGGCGCCCTCACCATTTAAGTAAACACTCGGGTACTTCATCGTGACCTTGGACCCTAAATTCCCATCGACCCATTCCATCGTGGCGTTTTCGGCCGCCGCAGCCCGCTTAGTTTCTAGACTATAAACGTTATCGGACCAGTTTTGGATCGTCGTATAACGGCAGTAAGCGTTCGGTTCAACATTAACCTCAACGACGGCCGCGTGCAAACTATCCGAAGAATAATTAGGGGCCGTACAACCCTCAACATAGTCGACACTGGCCCCATCTTCCACGATAATCAAGGTCCGCTCAAACTGACCCGAATTTTCAGCGTTTAACCGGAAATACGACTGAATCGGTGTCTTCGTCTGAACACCTTTCGGCACGTAGATGAAGGAGCCACCCGACCAGACGGCTGCGTTTAAAGCCGCAAACTTATTGTCGGTTGGCTTGACGAGTTTACCAAACCACTTCTTGAACAATTCCGGATAATCGTGGAGTGCCGTATCGGTATCGGTAAAAATAATCCCTAACTTTTCAAAATCTTTACGCATATTGTGATAAACGACTTCAGATTCATACTGCGCCGATGAACCAGCCAAGTATTTCCGTTCAGCTTCAGGCACACCTAACCGGTCAAACGTCCGCTTCAAGTCAGCTGGGACTTCTTTCCAGTCCCGGAACTTCTTATCGGTCATCTTTTGATAATACAACATATTCTTCAAATCGAGTTTCGTAAGATCCGGGCCAAATTTTGGCAGCGGCATCTTTAAATATTCATGATAGGCGTTTAACCGGTAATCCAGCATCCATTGTGGCTCATGTTTGGCCGCGGAAATTTCGCGCACCGTGGCTTCCGTTAATCCCCGCCCAGTTGAATACGCTGGTTTGACATCATCATGAAATCCATATTCATAATCACGGTCATTTTTGACCACGTCAGGTACTTCACTCATACTTCTGATTCCTCCTCATTGCCATTTTCAGCAAGCAATGCCCGTTGCAAAGCCCACCAAGCTAGCGTGGCACATTTGATTCGTGCCGGAAATTGCATAATATTCGATAAAATTGCAGCATCTTCTAAGGCATCCATATCGGCCTGCGAGTGTTGCTTACCGATTGCCATATCTGAAAACGTCTTGGCCATCGCTAACGCCTGTTCTTTCGACTTACCCATCACCGCATCCGTCATCATGCTGGCTGAAGCTTGACTGATGGTACAGCCCTCACCCGTAAATCCAATATCTTCGATTTGATCATGCGCATCCAATTGAATCGCCAAATTGATGACGTCGCCACAAGTTGGATTTTTCAACGTAATGGCATGTGTCGCGTTTGGCAACGTATTTTTGTGATGCGGATGATCACCGTGATCTAAAATTACTTCGCGATACAAGCCACTTAACTTAGACAGTCCCATGTTCGAAAAACTCCTTTGTTGCTTGGAGTGACGTTAATAATTGATCAGCGTCCGCTTGCGTATTGTAAATGTAAAAGCTAGCCCGTGCAGTCGCCACTAAGCCGAGCGCTGCCATTAGAGGCTGGGCACAGTGATGACCCGCGCGAACGGCGACACCTTCCATATCCAACGCGGTAGCCGCGTCGTGCGGGTGCAAACCGTCGATATTAAAGGCGATGACACCCGTATGATGTTGTGGATCTTGGGGACCGTAGACCGTGACACCAGGCATTGCAATCAACTTAGGCAATAAGTAATTGACTAATTGCTGTTCGTGTTGCTGAACCTGATCCATACCGAGTTGTGTCAAATAATCAACCGCTGCGCCCAAGCCGATCGCACCGGCAATATTCTGAGTGCCCGCTTCAAACTTCCACGGTAGTTCCGCCCAGGTACTGTCATCGCGGTGAACAAAGCCAATCATCTCACCACCAAATTGATACGGTGGCATCGTAGCTAATAAGTTCTCGCGACCATATAGAACGCCAATACCGGTTGGTCCCAGCATCTTATGCCCCGAAAATGCGTAAAAGTCAACATCGAGTGCCTGAACATCGACCGGCATATGAGGGGCTGCTTGCGCCCCATCCGCGATCATCACGGCACCGTGTTGATGCGCCAATCGTGCTAACGCCTTGATTGGATTGACCGTTCCCAATACATTACTAGCATGGGTCACTGAAACGATTTTTGTTCGATCCGAAATCTTGTTGGCCGCATCGGCCATGTCCAATTCACCAGTCGCCGTTAACTCAATATATTTCAAGGTGGCGTGCTTACGCAACGCTAACTGTTGCCACGGAATTAAATTACTATGATGTTCCATAATCGAAATGACGATCTCATCACCCGCTTGAATATTAGCTTCACCATAAGTACTGGCAATCAGGTTGAGACTGTCCGTCGTTCCTTTCGTGAAGACAATTTCATCCGTTTTTGCAGCATTGATGAACCGTTGCACCTTAGCGCGCGCAGCTTCGTATTGACTAGTGGCCCGCTCTGCTAAGGTGTGCACACCGCGATGAACATTGGCATTATCGTGTTGATAAAAGTGAACGAGCGCATCCACGACTTGGTTGGGGCGCTGAGCAGTCGCCGCATTATCCAGGTAGACAAGTCGTTCATCATTCACTTGTTGGTCTAGAATGGGAAAATCTGACCGTAACGTCTCAAAATTGGATGCCATCTTCAAGCTTCCTTTCAATCGTGTTCGTTAAGCGAGTCCGGACAGTCTTCGATGGGATCGCACCAATCACGGTACTTAAGAAGCCCCGAATAACCAACCGTTGGGCCTGTGGTTTATCAATCCCACGACTCATCAAATAGTACATTTGATTTTGATCAATTTGACCAACACTTGCTGCATGTCCAGCTAACACGTCATTTTCATCGATCAATAGGATCGGATTCGCGTCGCCATGGGCATCATCAGACATCATCAAAACCCGATTTTCCTGTTCAGCATGTGCACCGGAGGCTCCATGAATAATGTGACCGATTCCGTTAAAGATCAGGTTAGACTTTTCCATAATGACCCCACGTTGTACGATATTGCCGTCAGTCTTCTTACCACGGTTGGTGACCCGCGTATTAACACAGACATCCTGGGCCTTGGTCGTCACTGTGATGACCTTGGCATCGGATTTGGCGCCTTCACCGATCAGTTCCGAGTCAAAGTCCCCGAAAGTGTTACCGTTATTCATCATGCCAATCGCCCAATCGACTTTGGCTCCCCGACTGATCGCGGCCCGCCGATTCAAATAAGCAGTCGTGTTGGCTCCGAGTTCATCGAACGCTGAAAAATGCACTTCACTGTCAGCCCGTGCCAAAATTTCCACAACACAGTTGGCGATATTATCGACGTCACCCTTCGTTGTCAGGTGCTGAGTTACTGCGAAATGACTGTCTTGTTCAGCCACAATCAAAACGTGACTAATTAACGGTTGCGCTCGGGTACTATCCTGGATCGTGGTGATCTCGATTGGTTCTTTGACAGTAACCCCTTTAGGAACATAGAGGAAGACCCCGGCGTTCAAAAACGCGGTGTGATAGCTAGTCAACCGGTCCTCGTCAGTTTTGACGACTTTGCCCATAAAATGTTTTTCAGTTAGTTGCGGATGTTCGCGAAAAGCCGTGAACATGTCGGTCAAAATGACGCCTTGTTCATCCAATTCATCAGACAAGTTGACGGTCACCGTCGTCTGCCCAACTTGTACGATTTGAATATGACCAGTTTCAGCCGTTACATCAGTTGCTAAAGTCCGATCCGAACGACTGAACTTTAGTGGTTGGTCAGTGGGCGTCAGCGGCCAGTCGCGAATACTAAAGCGATCAGCTTTGGGAACCGTCAGACCTTGCATCGCATCTAAAGCCGCTAAACGGCGTTCAACGAGCCAGTGCGGTTCACCATGTTCGTTAGCAGCCGCGGCTAGCGTTGTCTTGATAGTTTCATAATCAGCAGTTGCTTCCATCACTGCACCCCCTAGTCTTCGTCGTCAACAAGTTTGACGTCGATATTCAAATCATCACGCAACCCAGCATAACCTTCTTTTTCAAGGGTCTTTGCTAAGTCGGCATTGCCAGTCTTGACGATCCGGCCACCCATCATCACATGAACGACATCGGGCACAATGTAGTTCAACAGCCGTTGATAATGCGTGATGATTAATGAACCAAAGTTATCGCCGCGCATTGAATTAACACCCTTGGAAACCACTTGTAATGCATCGATATCCAATCCCGAATCAATTTCGTCCAGTAAAGCGAATGATGGCTTGATCATCAATAATTGCAAAATCTCGTTACGCTTCTTTTCACCACCGGAGAAACCTTCGTTTAAGTAACGTTCCGTCATGGATTCGCTCATATTAAGTAGTGCCAAGTTCTTGTCGAGCTCTTTAAGAAAGGCCATCACTGAGATCTGATCATCGGCAGGTCGGCGTGCGTTCATTGCTGCCCGTAAAAATTCAGCATTAGTGACCCCTTGAATTTCAGCTGGATACTGCATGCCGAGGAAGAGTCCCTTACGTGCACGTTCATCAACTGGCATGTTGACGATGCTTTCGCCATTCAATAAGATATCGCCTTGAGTGATGTGGTACGCCGGTTGACCCATAATAGTTTGTGATAAAGTGGACTTACCAGTCCCATTTGGTCCCATAATGGCGTGAATTTCACCAGTTTTCATAGATAAATTGACGCCTTTTAAAATCTCGCGAGACTTTTGTTGCTCATCATCCGTCACTTCAACGTGTAAATCTTTAACTTCCAAGGTTGCCATTTGAATCATCCTCCAACAATTAAATTTATTACCCAAGCCGTTATTCCTTCCGTATATAATGATTAGTCAACGGCTTCAACAAAAATAGCGTAACATCAGCCTTTTTGTATTCTATACTTAGAGTATAACCGTTTTCATTTCAAAAGAAAATAAGGCTTTTCCCCATATTAATAAAAGCCCTTTCATGCTATGATGTAGGTATAATATTTTCGATGAATTATTCACTATTGGAATATTCAGAAAGGACTGAGCCTTATGCTAAGTCAATCCGTTACTAATACATCACAATTACATATTCAACAATTCACAGGTTTAGATACTCAGACCGTTCAACGATTGCACAGCTTAGGGTTACACGTGGGCAGCCCGCTGGCCGTTATTCGCTATTATCCGTTTCACGGACCCGTAATTGTTCAGATTGATCAACAGCGAATTGGGATTCGATACACCGTATTCCAAACACTGATTGGAGGCCATTAAGATGACGACGGTTGCATTGCTCGGAAATCCCAATACTGGTAAGACCACGCTATTCAATGAACTGACGGATAAATACGCGTATGTTGGCAATTGGACTGGCGTGACCGTTGAGAAGAAGATGGGCCGGATTCGGCATTCCGAAGTTGAAATGGTCGATTTACCCGGGGTCTATTCGCTTAATCCGATTACCAAGGATGAAGCAGTCGTCACCAACTACCTGCTGCATAACCATCCTGACCTAATTCTGAATGTGACCAACGCGAGTCAGCTCAAGCGTAACTTGTTGCTGTCGATCGAAGTGTTGGAATTTGGTGCACCAGTGATTATCGCACTCAATATGATTGATGACCTCAAACGGACGGGCCATTATTATGATTTTGACACGCTAGCTGAACAACTTGGCTGTCAGATCAAGGCGACTAACGCCCGCAATAAAGAAGGGCTGAAGCAGCTACGCGAAGACTTATTGGCAGGACCCCATCCGGCCGCGACACCGCTCAAACTCAACTATCCTTTCATGATTGAGCAAGCCATTCGTCAGGCTAGCCAACAGCTCATCAAAAAGTTTGATTTGACAGCAGACTTCGCACGGTGGCTGACGATTCAATTTATTAACCAAAATAAGCCCATTCGAGCCTACGCGAAACACATGGGCTTGACACCACTCACTAGTCAAGCCGCTTACTACGATGCGCAAAAGTTCGATGAGCAGATCTTCCAAACCCGACTAGATTTTATTGAACAGACCTTAGCCAGCGCTAGTCAAAACTTGGCGAGTACTAGTCATGTGGAAATGACCGCCAAAATTGACAAATGGGTCACCAATCCATTCTTGGGGTTGCCCGTCTTTGTAGGAATCTTCTACTTGATGTTCAAATTATCCTTTGATTGGGTCGGCACGCCCTTGTCAGATTTGTTAGATAGCTTTGTCTCCGGCCCACTGTCCAGCACCGTGAGTCACTGGTTGACCATGGCTGGAGCCATCCCGGTCTTGCGCTCACTGATTGTTAACGGCTTAATTGCCGGGGTCGGTGGCGTGTTGGTCTTTATCCCCCAAATTTTCGTCCTATTTGCCTGTATTTCAATCTTAGAAGATTCGGGTTACATGGCGCGAGCAGCACTAGTCACCGATCGTTTGATGCAGATGATTGGTCTCAATGGGAAGGCCTTTATCCCCCTAATTATTGGATTTGGATGCAACGTCACTGGTATTATGGCCGCCCGGACGATCGAACAACCTAAAGAACGCTTGATTACCACGCTGATTTCCCCATTTATGAGTTGCTCGGCCCGGCTGCCAATCTACAGCTTATTCGTAGCGGCCTTCTTTCCCAAAAATCAGGCCTTGATCGTCTTATCGATTTACTTCTTAGGAATTGCCGTCGCCCTTGGTATGGCTAAATTTTATCAACTGATTTTCAACGTCGATGATAGTTCCGTCTTCATCGTTGAGTTGCCACAGTATCATATTCCACGAGTTGACATTATTTGGCGTGGCACCTGGGACAAGGGCAAGGGTTTCATTAAAAAGGCTGGTACGATCATTTTTGCCGGTACGGTATTGATCTGGTTACTTTCCTCATTCGGCACCAGTGGCTTAGTCAGCGATATCGACAACAGCTTTGCTGCGACACTTGGTAAAACACTATTACCGCTGTTCGCGCCACTCGGTGTGACTGCTTGGCAAGTTATCTCAGCGCTCTTTACTGGGATTCTAGCCAAAGAAGTCATCAGCTCTAGTATGATGGTGATGTTCCATAGCGCTAATCAGGCCGGCTTGATTGCCATGATGGGGCGTTTCTTTACACCCCTATCCGCATACGCGATGCTCGTCTTCATCCTGCTATATGTCCCGTGCTTCGCCACGATTGGGACCATTAAGTCCGAGACTGGGTCAACCAAGTGGGCCGTTTACGCCGTCTTCTCGAGTTTAGTCATTGCCTACACCTTGGCCTTCATTATTTACCAAATTGGCCAATTGTTTATCTGAAAGGAGTTTGATTCACATGGCATTATTCATTAATTTCTTAATTATCGCACTAATTATTGGGGCTGCTGGGTATCAGATTTATCGCGTGGTCAAACGTGCTAAAAAAGGCAAGTGCGCGGCCTGCGACTACGATTGTGAAGCTAAAAAAATGTTAAACAAGGCCCAAAAACAACAAAACTAAGATTGTAGCACCTGCCCCACTAGCCACGTGGTTAACACCTGAAAATCATACACACTAATAAAGCACCAATGACGGAGATTCCAGTGAATTATCCTCATTGGTGCTTTATTTATCGACTGCATAAGTTTCATTAAAACTTGTAAGGCCGAAATAGGACGCGCAAATGCTGTTTGCCAATAATCTCCCCCATTGAGATGTCATCTTGGATGCTAACGCTGGTTAATGACAAATCAATTTAAAGACGGACTAAAAAAGCGTCCCCCACCAGGAACGCTTTTTAAGCATTATTTCATTTGATCTTTATAAATCTTTTCGTACTTTTGAATGTCACCAGCACCCATAAAGACAGCGACAGCATTGTGATAAGCCGTTAAAGCCGACATGTCATCGGTCGTGATAATCTCACCACCATTAGGTAACTTAGCGGCTAAATCTTTAGATGAGACATCGCCGGACTTTTCACGGGCGGAACTGAAAATGTTGGTCAAAAAGACGTGATCGGCCTTGCTTAAGCTGGCTGCAAAGCCGTCCATCAATGCTTTCGTCCGTGAGAACGTATGTGGTTGGAAGACTGCTAAAATTTCCTTATCCGGATACTTTTGGCGGGCAGCATCCAACGTTGCTTTAATTTCAGATGGATGATGTGCATAGTCGTCAATCATAACCATATCGCCAACTTGCTGTTCTGAAAAACGTCGCTTAACACCACTAAAGTCGAGGAGTTCCCGCCGAATTTCATCCAAGTTTACTTTTTCAAAATAGGATACCGCAATGACAGCCGTACTATTTAAGACGTTGTGTTCACCAAACAACGGAATCTCGAATTCCCCTAACGACTCATCGTGGTACTTCACTTCGAATGAAGACCCCTTAGTCGTCCGTTTGATATTCACCGCTTGAAAGTCGTCACGGTCATTCGTCCCGTAATAGTAAATTGGGGTATCAACGTCAAGATTCCGTAGACTTTCGTCGTCACCCCAAGCAAAGATGCCCTTCTTTACTTGATTACCAAATTGTTGGAAAGCGGCTTGAACATCAGCCAAATCCTTGTAATAGTCAGGATGGTCAAAGTCAACGTTCGTCATGATCGCATAGTCGGGGTGGTAAGCGACAAAGTGCCGCCGATATTCGTCCGCTTCAAAGACGAAGAAGCGCGCATCAGGCGTACCCTTGCCAGTTCCATCACCAATCAAGTAGCTCGTTGGGGCAATATGGCTCAACACGTGTGATAGTAAGCCAGTTGTCGACGTCTTACCATGAGTACCAGCCACACCGATACTTGTAAAGCCCTCCATTAATTTGCCAAGGAATTCATGATAACGGTAAACGGGTAGGCCCATCTCACGAGCCTTCTTGATTTCAGGATGATCATCAGTAAATGAATTCCCAGCAATCACCGTCAAGCCTTCACGAATATTAGCTTCCGAAAACGGCAACATCTTGATACCGGCCGCAGCCAGTCCTTTTTGCGTGAACGTGTATTGTTCGATATCTGAGCCTTCAACTTGATAACCTTTGTCATGCAAAATTAAAGCTAATGAGCTCATACCAGAGCCCTTGATCCCAACAAAATAATAAACCGTTGCTTTATCCATTATATTAATAATCTCCCATATTCACAATTCATCAACCATGCGGTGAATCGTTTATTTTTAATTATGAATTGGCTTGTAATTTAGTTAAATCTGCTGCCGTAAAATATACATCGCGTGGTTTGGATCCCTTAGCTGCTGAAACATAGCCGCGACTTTCCAAATCATCAATAATATTAGCCGCTCGATTGTACCCGATTGAGAAGTTTCGTTGCAATTTTGATGTCGACATAGTGTCTTCATCGGCGATATAAGCCAAGGCTTCAGGCATTAGATCATCTTCATTGCGTGCTGCTTCCTCATGTTTCATTAAGCTGTCTGGCTGGAATTCATAGTGCGGCGCCGCCTGATCACGAACAAACTGGGTAATACTATCAATTTCACTATCCACAAACGTCCCCTGCAACCGAAGCGGCGCGGGTTGGCCGTTACCAAGATACAACATATCCCCGCGTCCTAACAGGCGTTCCGCCCCACTCGCGTCCAGAATTGTCCGCGAATCGATCTGACTAGCAACCATGAAGGCCACCCGCGTTGGAATATTATTCTTGATCAAACCAGTGACCACATCAACACTTGGCCGCTGGGTCGCAACTAGTAAATGAATCCCTGCCGCTCGGGCTTTCTGGGTAATCCGGGCAATGTAGTCTTGGACTTCACTAGAGGCAACCATCATTAAGTCAGCTAACTCGTCAATGACAATCACAATATACGGCATCTTCAAGGCAGGTTCACCATGTTCATCAGCTAGTTTATTGAATTGTTCAATATTACGAGCACCACCAGCCGCTAGTTTGTCGTACCGATTGTCCATCTCATCAACAACCCATTTTAGCGCTGCTGAGGCTGCTTTAGGTTCTGAAATCACAGGTGCTAGTAGGTGTGGAATCTCGTTATATGGTGCTAATTCAACCGCTTTTGGATCAATTAACAATAATTTGACCTGTTGCGGATTAGCCTTATACAAGATTGAAACCAAAATACTATTGATAAAAACTGATTTACCAGAACCAGTTGCCCCGGCAATCAATCCGTGAGGCATCTTCCGCAAGTCAGTGACTTGTGGTTGACCAAACAAATCGACACCGAGTGCTACAGTCAGTGGTGATTGACTATCACGGAATTTATCCGAGTCCAATACCTCAGACAACATAACTGGTCGGGACTTCTTGTTTGGAATTTCGATACCAATTGTATTACGACCTGGTATCGGCGCTTCAATTCGAATATCCTTCGCAGCCAAGGCCAGCTTCAAGTCATCATTTAAGTTGGTGATTTTGCTGACCTTGACGCCTCGAGCCGGTTTTACTTGGAACTGGGTAACAGTTGGACCAATCGTCCAGTCGACCACGTTAGCGTTGACACCAAATGCGTCAAGTGATTCGTCTAAAGCACTGGCCTTCTGTTCGATCCAATCGTCCATTTCTGATTCATTCGCAACGATTGGTGCCTTTAATAAATTCAACGGTGGTAAATGGTATGCCGCTAATTCCTTATCTTCAAGGACCGGAGCAGCCGAACCCCCACTGTGAACTAACTCGGGTTGTGAATCCAATGCTGGTGTCTCCGACAATGCAGGACTAGTTGTGACCGCCGAAGTAGCAACTTGTGCTGGCTCCGTTGTCGCATTAGCACCCCCACTCCCCTGTGAAACCGGCATGGTGGCGGTAGCACTAACTGACACTATGGCCGTCGATGTTGCTGCGGGACTCGTGCTGACTGGGCGCATCCCAACGGGTTGATAGGGCTCTTCATCAACCTGCGAATGGGGCTCAATAGCAGCCGATTTTGAGGCTGCTGAAACGGCCGCTGCTGATTGATCCTTAAACAAGGCCAAATCGGCTTGCGCATCGTGTTCAGCAGTCATAATATCCCCTAAAGACAATCCTAAACCATGCGTTGGCTTAGGTGCTGTACTGGTTGCCGCTGATTTTATTTCAGTTAGATCAGATGCAGCATTGGCACTCGCCGCAGATACTGCTAGACTCGGATCAGTCGGTTCAAATACTTCTGTAGGACCTGCCGATGCCAAACTAACTGCCTTTGGCGCATTAACAGCCGCTGCAGACGCTGCTAGAGCTGGATCAGTCGGTTCAAATACTTCTGTAGGACCTGCCGATGCCAAACTAACTGCCTTTGGCGCATTAACGGCCGCTGCAGACGCTGCTAGAGCTGGATCAGTCGGTTCAAATACTTCTGTAGGGCTTGCTGATGCCAAACTAACTGCCTTTGGCGCATTAACGGCCGCTGCAGACGCTGCTAGAGCTGGATCAATCGGTTCAAATACTTCTGTAGGAGCCGTTGATACCGCTGAATTATCGACTGGCCGCGTATTAATTGCAGCCGCTGAACGTGCTAATTCAGGCTCAGTCGGTTCAAACACTTCCGTCGGCCGCACACTGGTTGCTGATGTTGCTGGCAACGTCGCCGGCATCCCCGTCTGTGACGAGTCAGTCGCGTCCGATTCAGCCGTTACAGCCCGCATTGCTTGGCTAGCGATCGTCGTACTGGCAGAAACAGCCGCGATTGCATGTTCGGCATGGCTAGTGACCGCTACTGTCGTTGACTGTTGACCAGCTGATTGTTCAGTACGACTAGTCTCCGCCGGGCTAGCATCCAATGAGCGTTGCAAGTCAACAACTGGTAAATCAGCTGCCGTCGTATCTGCAAATAACAAGAAGGTTTCCGGCCGTTTATGCAAACTCGCTTCGATCTCTAAGTAATTACGATCATCGTGATCCTGAATAATACCACCATTCGTTAAAGCCGGACTAAGTTGTGACGGTACCCGAGACGGATGAAAAGTCCCGTGCGTCCCACCATTAAAAAGTGTTGAGCTAGTCGTAGCATCACTAGTTGGCCGAGCAGCTTGACTGGCTACCTGCTTGGAATCCTTTGCTTGACTAGTTGGTCGCTTAGACACCGCACTAGCGGCGGATTGCGGGCTAGCCGACGCCACTGCAGAAGTTGATTGACTGGCCGCTGAATTATTCACTTGTGGTTTATTAAATCGATATTTCCGGAAAAATGCCGGGCCATCATAATGGTTCATTTTCAATCATCCTAGTTTTTAATGTCTGCAAGTTAAGCGGTAAATAATGTCTGGGCGCGTTTGAAATCAAACGCTGCACCCACTGGTTGATAATCGGCTGGCAAAATCAAAGCGCCTGGTCGTTGTGGTGCATTCGGTAAATGCAATTCTCGTCCAGAGACAATCATGCCGTCACTCTTAACGCCTCGTAATTCACCCGGCCAAATAATTAAACCGCTAGGCATCATTGCACCGACTTTAGCCACGACAACTAAAATGTCCGCCTGCATATTAGGGGAACCACTCACAATCTGAAGCGGCTGATCTGAGCCAATATTGGTCTTGGTAATCTGCAAATGATCAGATTTAGGATGTGCTTCGGCCGATTCCACGTAGCCGACCACAAACTTAGGGTCAGTGTCTAACACTAATTCGGGTTCAAAATCATTGGTTTTTAATAAATTATTTAATTGTTCAACTTGTTCGGTCGTTAAGTGAACTTGGCCATTAGCGTTTAAGTCACCTAACGTCTTGGAAACGTCAAAGAAATTATAGCCTAAGGTTTCCCCACTGTCAGCGTCGCTAATGCGCGTCACATTGGCATGTGTCTCAATCGTTTGGGTGGCCGTATCTGGTCGTAAAATGGTGATTAACGTGTCACCTAATTCTGATGGATTATAACTTGTAATTAACATGTGAAACCCCTTTACTCTCATTTTAGCGTTCAATACTATATTATATCGTATTTTTCTTAAATCATACTGATTAATTATGACTTTTCTTTGTATTCTCGTCAATCATTGGTATACTAAATTTAAATAAAACATTTCCTAGTCAAGTTAGCTGAAAGGAGACGCAACATCATGAATAAACAATTACAATATGGCGGCTTGTTAGCAGTTGGGATGGCTGGCATCGCCGGGGGCTTTTCCGTTGGCGGACTGTTCAAGCGGTTGCGCCGCCCCACCCCTAACCAAATTCTTAGCCAAGTCAAGCGCGCATTCTTGAAGGAAGCACCGATTGAAGGCTCGTGGATCGAAATGAAAAAATCCCCACTACAAAAATTCGCGTTACGTACAGACGTCTACTATGGCGGCATTACCCGTTACGAGGATGGTCAGCTGGTACAATACGAATTTTTAGCAGATGCGAATACTGGTAGTATTTTAGACATTTATCGACTTTAATAACTAGCAACCAACATAACATAAAATTGAGCCGCAGAATTCCGATTCCGCAGCTCAATTTTTATATTCCACGATAATTATATCTAAAACAAAAAAACAGCGAGCGTATCGACGCTCACCGTTCTCATTCAATCTATTCAGCTGGGAAAGTTGCAATAATTTTGTAAATGGGTCCTGCCACACTGAACTTCTGTTCATATTCAGTTTCGACGTTATCTTCAGGCGTTGCAACAGCGTGTAGATCCAGCCAGACTTGTTCAAACCGCATGCCGAAATTATTCATACTCGTTAACGAAAATTCAAACAAGCCGCGATTATCGGTTTTAAATTCAATCTGGCCGTTGGTTTTTAAGACTTCTCGATAACTACTCAAAAACGATTTGTACGTCAAACGGCGCTTTTCATGACGAGATTTGGGCCAGGGATCAGAGAAGTTCAAGTACAAACGGTCAACTTCATGAGGCTCAAAAAAGGCCGTCACCGCCTGCCCATCTGCGTGTGCTAATTGTAAATTAGGTAACGGCGCTTCAACTAGTTTCTTTAAGATAATCGCAATCACTGAGGTCTGAATCTCAATCGCCACATAATTAATTTCAGGATGGCGCTTGGCCATCTCAATAATGAATTGGCCCTTGCCGCTACCAACTTCAATCTGGAGCGGTTGCGCTTTGGCAAAACGACTTTGCCAATGCCCTTTATATTGCGTTGGATCTTCGGTAATTAGTTCTGGGTGGGCGGCAATTAACTTGGGTGCCCACGGTTTATTTCTCACACGCATCTTGTTGACTCCTTCTTCATCGGCTGACTCAATAAAATAGCCGCGAATTCCGACTGGGACTCGCGGCTATCGGTTGGTCGTTATTAAACTTCGTATTGCGATAGTTCTTCCAAAAAGATAATTTCATGGTTCATCTGATGGTACTGATTCCGATAATAATTATCCTTAATATTCAATAGTAAATTAATCTTTGCATACCATACGACCCGTGTTCGTAAGGCGGTCGTCATGGTCTCGCCATACTCACTAAACCACTGTTGCCAATCTTTCAATGGCACATATTCGCATAGCAACATGCTAATATCTGAAGCCGGATCCGCAAACCGTGCGGAGTCCCAATCAACTAAGTACAGTTGTTGTCGATCAGATAACAACCAGTTCTTATGGTTAAGATCACCATGACAGACACGATAATCAGTGACTGGTAAAGTTGGTGCAGTTCCTTTTAATTCACTAAGTACCCGGGCCATTAACGGGTGCTGCCGTAAATCATCTGGTAAATCTTGTAAATATTGCTGGATAAAGTCTTGCGGCCGAGCACTCTGACCACCGACTTTTCTTAACATCCGATGAAGCAACTCGGAATTGTGCACACGTGCCAATAAATGCGCCACTTCAGGCAGCCGCATTTGTTGCTTCGTTAAAGTTTGACCATTCAACCACTCTTGGGCAGTCAGCGTATCACCACTAGAGATACGCTTTGTCCAGATCAATCGCGGGGTAATTTCTTCCATCGACAGCGCCGCTAGGAACGGCGAGGCGTTTCGCTTTAAGAACAATCGTTGGTGATTTTTTTTGCCCATGAAAGCTTTGTTCGTATTCCCATAGATCGGGTAGACGTCCCAGCCATCATCAAGTTCGAAATCCATCAGCCCCACTCCTCTCAAAATTTATTTAATGACTCATTATTATTTGACTTAACAATCACATTTTATAGACGAAAGTTGAATCCGTCAAGTCCTTTTTAAGCCTTGATACAACAAGGTTTTAGGCTAATCGTAATTTAAGATACCAAGTAACTAAGAGATAGATTTCAATCACGTTAACCACAAGTAAAATTCCGACTTGAGCTAACGATGCGTTGCTTAACCAAAAGGCAATCAAAAAGACAACGCCGGTCACACTCAGCACATTTCGTAATAACCGTTGAAAATTCTGCAACCGTTGCTGAGTCGTCAACGGATAAATGTGCGTAAAAACTATATTATCGTATTGCTTGTAAAACGGCAACAGTTGGAACCCAATCAAATAAATAAACAAGGCATCCAACGCTATCGCCAACCAGCCATGACCACTAAAGTACAACAATACCGCACCAATCAATGTCAACCGGACAACTAACCCACTAAACTCGGTCCCACGCAACATGCCACGCGTGTATAAATAACCAAATGCATGTTGCTGATCTTTAGGTAACCACCGTAATAACCAGTCCAAATAGCGACGCCGTTTGACGCTTCCTTGAACCATCGGCACATCAGTAAATAAATTAAAGAACCGGTAAATACCTAACATGCGGTTCGCCTCAGCGTTAATATCATCACGCCAAGCCACCACCGTTGTTGGCCAGATTCGCTGGTGCAAATAACGTTGCCCAATTGCGACAACGATGGCGATCAAAGCACTTAACCACGGTGTCACCATTAAGCCCAGCGCTAACGTTACTAACGCGACCAACCAGTATAGGGGACGCAACCAGCGCTTAATCGTTGGCGACACTTGATATAAGTTCGTCACGCTCAAGGTTAATTGGGCATCTTTTAATGCCAATTGAGTAATTAATAATGCTAGCAGTGACCACCCTGTCATTTGATCGACAATCATGAGTAACGGCACGGTCAGCCCCACGAAGATCACTTGAACGACTTGCGCCAGCCACCAACTATACCGCCATGCTTTGACAAAGTAAGCATGAACATCACGTTCACGTGGTAATAAGAAAACAGCATCGGCCGGCTCTAATAACGTCGCGATATGACTAACACTTAGTCCAATCCACAATAAGAGACCCAGGAGCACAATGATCCACGTCTGCTGCGGGCCGAGAGACTTCAGCCAATTCGAATAAGCTAGACCAAGGCCACCAACAAAAAACATCAGGGCAATCACAAAATGATCATTAAAAACCAGCCGTAAGTAACGTAGCATCCGGCGTAAATGACGCTGTAGCCGCGTTTGAAACAACTCATTCATCACGGGTCACCCCGGTCAATGAAAGATAAATATCATTTAACGACTCACCGGCATCCGGATAATTCGTTTTGATTTCAGCAAAAGTCCCCTGTGTTTGTACTTCACCAGCGTGTAATAACACAAACTTATCGCAAGCTTTTTCAGCCGTGTCTAAGACGTGAGTTGACATCAACACGGCAGCGCCCTGTGCTTTGACCGTTGCAATTAGCGCCAATAAATCGTGTACTGCTAACGGATCAAGCCCTAAGAACGGTTCATCAATAATAAACAACTTAGCGTTAGTGATGAATGCACAAACAATCATCACTTTTTGTTTCATACCCTTTGAAAAATTAGCGGGAAACCAATCCAACTTATTATCTAATCGGAAGGTTTTTAATAAGTCATGAGCGCGTTGCCAAGCCTGATCTTGATCTAAACCATAAGCTAACATCGTCATTTCTAAATGTTCTTTTAAAGTCAATTCTTCATATAATATTGGGGTCTCTGGAATGTACGCAATCTGACTTTTATAACTTTGCGGATCCTGTGCCAACGTCACGCCGTTAAGCGCGATCGTGCCTTTCATGGGGGTCAACAGCCCAATAATATGATTAATGGTCGTTGATTTACCAGCCCCATTAAGTCCAATCAAGCCAACTAACTCACCGGGTTCCACCTGAAAACTAATATCTTTTAGGACGGGAATTTGCGAATACCCACCAATTAAGTGCTGTACCGCTAATGCCATAACGTTAACCTCTTTCTGTGTTGGTATAAGTGTTCCTATTATAGCATAGCAACTACTTCAGCCACTATCGGGCCATCTCGTGGCACGTCAACTTTACCGAAACTTCACGATTACTGTTCAGTGTCGCCCGCGCTTTGATTGCGGTAACACCGATAGTGTATAATGAAGCTAACTAATAAATAAAGAAGGTTATCACATGACAGCTTTTGAACCAAAACTCGATGACGATTGTATCTTTTGTAAAATTATTAAGGGCGATATTCCGAGCTATACCGTTTATGAAGACGACATGGTCAAAGCCTTTCTCGACATTTCCCAAGGCACCCCTGGGCACACCCTCGTAGTACCCAAGACACACGTTGCTGATATCTTTGGCTATGACCGTGATCTTGCTAGTATTGTGTTCGCCCGAATTCCTGAAATTGCCCGCGCCATTAAAGCTTCTGACGACAACATTATTGGCATGAACATCGTTAACAACAATGGTGCGGTAGCTTATCAGTCCGTCTTCCACTCCCATTTCCACCTCATCCCACGTTACAGCGATAAAGATGATTTTCGGATGATTTTTAAAGATAATGCCAAAAAGTATGATGAAACCGACTACACCCGTTTACAAAACGCCATCAAAACTGAATTAGCACACTAGGAGGCTTAACATGGCAAAGTTTATTCGTAACGGTCTGATTGGCTTAGGTCTCAGTGCCACGGCTTACATGTTGATCAACCAGAAAACACCCAAAGCACTCTATACTGACATTAAAAGTTATGTGCAAGAGGTTTTAGATGCCGCGGATGATTTACAGGATGCACGGGAAGAATTTAGTGATGCGCAGCGTAACCTGAGTGTCCAAATGGCCCACGCAGCCGAAGTTTTTGATGATATTCAAACTGAACTGGACAAATTTCAATTCAAAATTGAGCCCCATATGGCAATTATGAAGACGCGAGCTGATCATCTACAAGCAACCTTAGATCACTTAACTAATACACCGGATTAATAACGTAATCGCGTGTCTGTCATGCAGGCACGCGATTCTTTTGTTTGCTATCTTTACAAGCCCATTTTGTTTAAATCTACTGACACATTAGGTAGAATTTATGAAGAGGCTGTGAAATCTCTGAAAATTTTGTAAAGATTTCTATATGCCTGCAGAAGCTTTCATAGATATGGTATAGTAGTCTGTGAAGTCTGCGAATGCAGAACGATTTCAAGAATAGGATGTGTTTTAGGAATGAAGAAATGGCTCATTGCCCTTGCTGGTGTCTTACTAACTTTCACCTTAGCTGGTTGTGGTAGCAAGACCGTTGCATCAACTTCCGGTGGTAAGATTACCGAAAGCCAATATTACAGTAGTATGAAGGGAACCTCTTCAGGTAAGCAAGTCTTACAACAAATGATTCTGAACAAGGTGCTCGAAAAGGATTACGGCTCAAAGGTTTCTACTAAACAAGTGACGAAGCAATATAATACTTACAAGTCACAATATGGTAGTTCTTTCTCAACGGTCTTATCACAAAATGGTTTGACGACTAAGACCTTCAAAGAACAATTACGTTCTAACTTATTGTTGAAAGAAGCCGTTAAAGACAAGGTTAAGATTACTGACAAAGCTTTGAAGAAGCAATGGAAGTCATACGAACCTAAAGTCACGGTTCAACATATCTTAGTTGCCAAGTCTGATACTGCTGACAAAGTCTTGGACGCTTTGAAGAAGGATTCTAGCCAAGCCAACTTTACTAAGTTAGCTAAGAAGTATTCAACTGATACGACGACTAAGAACGATGGTGGTAAGTTATCAGCCTTTGATAACACCGATACAACGCACACCTCTAAATTCTTGACGGCCGCTTTCAAGTTGAAGAACGGCGAATACACCACTTCTGCTGTTAAGACTAGCGACGGTTACGAAATCATTCGGATGATCAAGAACCCTGGTAAGGGTAAGATGTCTGATCACACCGCTGATTTGAAGAAACAAATTTGGGACAATGACATGAGCGACTCCACTGTCTTACAAAGTGTTGTTTCTAAAGTGCTTAAAGGTGGGAACGTTTCAATCAAGGATAGCGATTTGAAGGATATCTTATCGTCATACCTTTCAACCTCATCTTCATCAAGTTCTAACTAAGTTAAGTAAAACTAAACCATCCTGGCATTTAAAACGTCAGGATGTTTTTTTTGTGCTTAAACTACCTTGTTAGAACTGTCATGTGATTCACACTGTGTCATTTCTGACTTATTTGTATGGTGATTTTGAAAAATGACACCGCATCCGTCTGGTCAAAGTCGGATACAAATAAACTATCATTATTTTCACCTACGACCAAGTTCTCAATCACCCCTCAACTAAGCGACGTATCGTCAGAGCAACTACCAGCTGGCTGTTACCAAAAATTACCAGCAATCGCGTCTGTAATTGAATGGTACGTTCCACACACACTGTTCTCAGCTGGTAGACCTAAGTCATCTAATACCAATGCCCATTGCAGTCCATTAATAATTGCTTTTCACCGCACAGCCCCCCTTTAGATTTAAAGAAATAGAAATAATGTCAACATAAATATTTATCAAGTATAAGTGATAGTTTAATCATCTTATACTTGAGAGTTTTTCCAGCATACATCGGTTAAAATCAGTCAAGCTCACAAGTAGCCCCTAAAACAATAAGTTGTTACTAATTGATATGTATTAACCAGCATGCATAAAACTAGCTGAATTCCGGCAGTTCATGATAGTCTTATGACAACGATATGAGATATATAATATTCCGGCCGGAAGTTTATTATCGTTACCTAATGTTTGTTGATCACCGCAGGCCGCACAACCAAAAAGGAGCGATCCATCATGAAAAAAACAGTGATTACTGCAACCATGTTGTTAAGCTTACTGGGAATGCCCGCCGTCATGGCAACGGCTGACTCAACTGCCCGCACAGACACTAATTTGGAATTAACAGAAAATACGGGACCAACTGTTCCAGTGGACCCAACTAATCCAGCCAATCCACAAGACCCAGCAGATCCAGACAACCCGGCTACCGGTAATATGGGCGCCCTAACACTGGACGTGGCCCCCAAAACTTTTAATTTTGGCTCTGTCCAGACCTATGCTGCCGAGCACACTTATGAGGCTACTACGACAGATAGTGGTCATCAATACTTGCAGGTCACCGACAACCGGGGGACTGACGAACAAGGTTGGGCCGTCACCGTTGAGCAAGATCAAGACTTAACTGAAACTGCTGAGAGTGGCACGCACGTCTTGACTGGAACGACCATTCACGTGCCTGCCGGAATTGCACGTAATAGTCTCGCATCCAGCTC